>JBNKGC010000087.1:0-22589 GCA_050289625.1 Polyangiaceae bacterium
TCGGTGGTGAAGAGCGAGTGACCACCGTCCATCATCGGCTGACTCAGCCAGTGGACATGCACATCGAGGACGAGCGCCTCATTTTCGGGGAAGAGCACGAAGGCGTCTGCATGTGGGGTGTCTTCCCGGGGGTAGGGGATGACCCTCCCGTATTCGAAGGCACGACCATCGATCCGGTGCAGTGGTTTGAGACGGGGCGAAAGTGCTCCGACTTCCTGGTCATGACGATGTATCTCCACGCCGTCTGGGGTGGCTTTCCGCACATCGGCGATCACATGGATCCGGAAGAGATCTTGCCCGCACTCGAGACCTGGGATCTCGTCGTCGAAGACAACGGTCTCTTCGTCTGGAGACAGGGCGGGAAGCTGGTCAGCCACATCGACACGGAGGATTTCGTGCAGGGAGCGGGGCGCACCGCGGCCGACTTCGACGAGTTGGTTCGCGCCTTCGGCTTCGAGAGGCACTGAGGGCGCTCCCCGAGGCTTTTTTGCGCCCCACCCGGTCGCGCGCAAGGATCGGCCCTCGGTGGACGTACCGTTTACTCCAGAAGAGGAGGGAACGATGCTGTCGGAGCGACAAGAGGAGATGTGCGAAACGAGTCGGTGGGACTTTTCGGACCTGCGGGCTCTTTTTCTCAACTGTACGCTGAAGCGGAGCCCAGAGCGGTCCAACACCGCCGGTCTGATGGAGCTCTCGGTGGCCATCCTCGAGCGGACCGGGGCTGCGGTCGAGATGCTCCGGCCGGTCGATCACCGCATTGCCTTCGGCGTGTACGGCGACATGAAGGAACACGGCTGGAAGGACGACGACTGGCCCGTGATCTACGAGAAGGTTCAGGCTGCCGACATCTTGGTGATTGGCTCGCCGATCTGGCTCGGGGAAAAGAGCTCGGTGTGCACACAAGTCATCGAGCGGCTGTACGCGAACTCTAGCCTGCTCAACCGCGAGGGGCAGTACGCCTACTACGGCAAGGTGGGGGGGTGCGTGATCACCGGCAACGAGGATGGTGCCAAGCACTGTGCCATGAACATCCTCTATTCACTCCAGCACTTGGGCTACACGATCCCCCCTCAGGCGGACGCCGCTTGGATCGGTGAAGCGGGACCGGGTCCGTCCTATCTCGACGAGGGATCGGGGGGCCCCGAAAATGACTTCACCAACCGCAACGCCACCTTCATGACCTGGAACCTCCTGCACATGGCGCGGATGATGAAAGACGCTGGCGGGATCCCAGCGCACGGCAACCAACGATCCCTCTGGGACGCCGGGTGCCGGTTCGACTTCCCCAATCCGGACTATCGCTGAACCTCGTAGGAAGCGGTTACTTCAGAAGCTCGCCGGCAGCCGCGGTCGCCGGCAAAGGTGTGGTTGGTCGGGCTACAGTGCAGGTGAAACCTTGTGGAGGTGGCGAAGTTTGTCAATGAAATCAGGGAGCTAGGCATTCGGAAGCGCTTCCGGGAGGGGATGCAGGATTGTTACTCTACTCCCATGAAATCTTGGCGTTTCGGTTCAATGCTTGGTTGGGCCGCCGCTTTCTTGGTGTTCGCGGGGTGCGGTTCGAGCGATGACCCGCTGGTTTTTGGCGCTGACGACTTCTCCTCGGGCGGGGCGTCCACCGGGGGCAGCGATCCCGTCGGGAGTGGTGGTCAGAATACCGGCATGGCTGGCAAAGGCTCGGGCGCTGGCTCGAGCACAGGTGGAGCGGCGGGAAGCAAGGCGACCGGCGGCTCCGGTGGCGGAAGGGGCGGCGGGACCCGCACCGTGGTGTTCCTCGTCGACCGAACCATGGGCGTAGTATGGGACGAACAAGCCCCTGAAGGGACGCCGACTCGTTGGGAGCTCGTGCGGGACGCTCTGCTCGGTGCGGGAGGGCCGGTGGAAACCCACCAGGGGGAGGTGGCGATCGGGTTCGTCGGCTACACGGGTTACCCCGGTGACGCGGCAAGCTGTCCGAATCTCGACCTACTCCAAGTGGCCCCGGCGCTGAACAATCTGGAGGAGCTTCGCGGTGGCTTCGGCACGACCCCGGGCGTCAGCGCAGAGCCGAAGGCCGAAACGCCGACGGGCGAAGCGCTCGCCGAACTCGCGGGCATGCTGAGCGGCGCGAGTGGTCCCAAGCACGTCGTGCTGATCACGGACGGCGATCCCGACACCTGTGAGAAGCCCGATCCCCAGTGCGGGCATGATGCGGCGTTCGCCGCGGCGCAGGCGGCGCATGCCGCGGGAATCACGACGACGGTCGTCGGGGTCGGACCGGAGCAGCTCGACTTCTTCGACGACATGGCCGTCGCAGGAACGGGGCAACCCGTCCGAACCGCTGCGAGCGGTCCCGATTGCGAGGATTTGTCCGAGGCGGATACCACCGACACGGGAGGTTCTGCGGACGCTTACGTCGTCACCGACTCGGCAGATCTCGAGAGCACCTTCCGCCAGATCCTCGGGGACCTGGCCTCGAACTGAAAGCGGCTCTGGCTCACGGTTTTTCCTGCACTGCTGGCCCGCTGGGCAGCTCGAGGGTCGGAAGCGTCGACAGGTCGGTGTTCCGAAACTCGCTGAAGGCTCCCGAAAACGCGGGGCTCTTCAGCTTGCTGCCGGCGTTGCCGACGTAGAGGCCGACCTCGTTGACCACCATGGGTGCGTCGAAGGAGGCAGCCGTGAGCCAAGTTGCTGCGTCCGCGGAGTATTGCAGGGTCCAATACTGACCGTTTCGCATCACGCGGAGGTGATGTGGGGTGCCGCCCGACACGGGCTGATCGATGCGCACCCGCGCGTCGGAGCCGGCGACCGAAGTGGCGAAAACCCGCAACTCCTCCCCGTCATGATGCACTTCGAAGCGGACGAACTTGGTCGGTGACTCCTGGGCGATCACGCCCTGGAGCTGGTAGCGTTCGCTCGGCACCTCATCGAAGGTCGTCTCGATGCCGAAATCCTTGTTGTCGACCTTTTGCAGGATTCGCGGCGCCTTGTTCTTCTCGCCGATCCAGAGATCATGAGGAGGTCCGCCTGGGACGTCGATGACGGCAGAACCGTCGAGGATCGACAGGGTCGAATCACCTGCCGGATCGAAGAAGCGCCAGAAAGTAGCGAGTTCTGCCTCGCTGAAGTCGTCCTCCTGAGCGATAGAGAAGAAATCTCCGCGCACCTCGAGCTCGAACTCTTGAGTGCGGGACCCATCCGCGTCGCTCACCTCGAGGCGGGTCATCGTGCTGCCGAGGTGAGAAGGACCAGGCAGCCCTTCGAGCAGAGCCGTGCCATCACCGTGATCCGTGAAGTGGGCCCACGACGGAAGGTCGACGGCCTGGATGGTCACGTTGTCGCCGTCGTTGTCGTGCGTGGTAACTTCGTAGGCGTATTCGACTCCCACCTGGGCGGTGGTGTTCGGATCGCTCGTGAAATCGGGGACCGGATCGGGCTCCGACTCGGAACTGCACGCCAGAACGAGGGCACCGACGAGCGGCCCTGCGAATCGCACATTCGCCCAGATTATCACGAAAGGTGTGAACGTCAGGCCGGAGCGGCTGCCGAACCGGTGTGTTTCGTGACGAGACGGAGCGCTTTGCCCTCGTTTGGCTTCCTGGTAAGATTGAGGGAACTCGCCCCGCTGGAGGGCAGGAGCGACGGTCACCGTGAACCTCGTCCTCGAGTTCGAGTCGCTGGCCGCTCTCGAAGCGGAGGTGGAGGCCAATCTCGGGAAGGGTCGTGCCTTCGTTCCCGGTGTCGGCGGGGCGGCCCAGCGACAAGCCGGCGAGCTCACCCTCGTGCATCCGGACACGGGAGGACGGATGACGCTGGCGGTCGAAGCCGTGTACGTCCAAGAGGACGGGCCCACCCCAGGCATCGGTGTGCAGCTACTCGGCCACGGAACAGAACAGGTCGTGGCTCTGGAACAGTTCGTTTCGTTCGGAGCCGAGGGCATCCAGCCCCTCCCGATCGAACCCACGATTCGCGGAGCCGGGGGGCTCAACAACGGGGACGGAGGGCAAGACCTGCCCCCGCCGAGCAGCGCCGCACCCGGCGACGCGAGCCAAGAGGACGAGGTATCGAGGGACCTGGATCCGTTGCGGCGGCGGGTCACCACCATCCACGAGAAGGTTCGAGGCTACTCGAGCCGAGAGCGAGAGATCGCGGCGCGAACGGGTAGGCTCACCGAACGGATTGCCCTCGAGCGCGCCTACGGCAGCGCCGTGTGGGAGTTGCTCCTGCAAAACCCCGGGCTGACGGGTCCGGAGGTGGCGAAAATCGCCAAGAACGGCAACTTGCCCACCCCTCTCCTCGGAGTGATCGTGTCGAACGCTTCCTGGTTGGCCAAAGGCGAAGTGCGCCGGGCGCTGCTCGCGAATCGACGGCTCTCCGGGCACAATCTGAGGCGCGTACTCGCTGCCACGCCTGCCGGTGAGCTGCGGCAGATCCCGCAGCAGACCGCATACGGTGCGAACGTGCGCGCTGCAGCCAAAGAGCTCCTCAACAAGTAGGCTCGTCAACGAGTAGGCGAACGCGACAGAACCCCCATCTCGGCGAGGGGACGTCGGCAGTCGACCCGTGCTTTCAGCTGCCGGCACAAGAGGAAGGAGCCTCCGAGCTTTCGCTGAAAGAACAGATACGCGGGGGGCGGAGGTCTCAGGTCGCGTTGGTAACGCGAGAGTTCCTCTCCGATCGTCCGCAGCCGTTCCGCGAGAGAGCTTCGGGCAAAATCGTACTCCCCGCCTTCGACCACTTCTGCGGCCAGGAGCCCAGCTCGGATCAGGAGGTCGTGCGCTTCGGGAGCGAGCTGCCCTTCGCCGGCGACGCCGAGCTCGCCCAACACGCCGCGCAGGGCGCTCGCATCTCGGTCCGCAATGCCTCGGAACAGCCGACGGTAAACCTCTTGGACAGGTGGCGAGACGTCTCGGGTGGCGCCGAAATCGAGTAGAACGACCGAGTCGGTTTTCGGGTCGTAGAGGTAATTGGCCGGGTTGGGATCGGTTTGCATGAACCCGTGGCTGAACAGCTCGCTCACTAGCAGATGGATGAGGCGGGTTGCCGCCGCGTTTCGGAGCTCCTGGGGCGCAGAGCCTGCCCAGTCGAGGAGCGCGGGCGCCTCGATCAGCTCGGTGGCGAGCACGTGCTTCGTACTGAGCTCGGGGAAGGGGCTCGGGACGCGAAGCCCGGGGACCCCGCGAACCGCTTCCCGATACCGGGTCAGCTGCGCCAGCTCGCGTTCGTAGTCGACTTCTTGGCGGAGCTCGGACTTCACCTCCTCCACCAGCGCGGAAACGTCGATCTCCCCGGGCAGCATTCGAGCCAAGGCGAGGAGTGAGGCGAGGTTGTCCACGTCGCTGTCGATGCTTTCGGCGACGCCGGGGTATTGCAGCTTGAGAGCAACGGTGTGTCCCTCGCGAGTGACGGCCCGATGGACCTGCCCGATCGAGGCAGAGGCCATCGGTGCGAGTTCGATTTGAGCGAAGCGCTCCCGAAAATTCGGGCCGTACTCTCGGGTCAGGACTTCGACGACCTGGCTTTCGGGCATCTGGTGGGCGGACGAACGAAGCACTTCGAGGGCCTTCGCGAACTCCGCTGGCAGCAGGTTGTCGCCCTCGAGCGAGAGCATTTGGCCGACCTTCATGGCGGCTCCTCGCATGCGGGAGAGGCGCTCGGCGAGGAGGCGTGCGTTCGCCACCGTGAGCATCGCGTGCGGGAGTTTGCTCTCTGCTCGGGCCGCCAGTCGGCGCGCCTTCTCGGCGGCGCCTCCTGCGGCCATCCGAGATGCAGTAGCGCCGAGCTGAAGCATTCGGCTCAGGCGCCCAGTAGGCACCTTGGACGCGGGTGGCTGTTTGGGCACGCGAGGTATGTGCGCCCGCAAGGCGCACGCCGCAAGGCGCGGCCCGACTGCAATGGAGAGGCCCTCGGGGGCCGCCTCGCCACGAAGATGGCGGCGTGGTCCGCGCCGAGAGCAGCGCTTCGAGCTTCGATCTCCCGGTTCCGTTTTTCCCGAACGACAGTCACCGAATCAACGGTGAGAGGCGTGATGAACCAACCTGAGAACCGACTTCGACGACGGAACCGAGCCGCGGTCTTCGCGATCTGTTCCGGTTGCTGCCTGACGACGTTTGGAGCGTGCTCGGAAGAGGGAGCGTCTCTCGACACTCCGCCGTCCCCAGTCGAACCTTCTGGTACGGGGGGTGAAAAAGCGAGCACGCACGCAGGCGGTGGGCGCAGTTCCAGCCCGCGTCCTACGGCGGGCGCGCCGCAGGTACTTTCCCTCGGTGGCTCCTCCGGAGCGCCGAGCTCGGTCGGAGGCACATTGAGTTCGTCTCCTTTGGGGGGCGCGCCGAATCTCGGGGGATCGGCCGGATCCGATCCCGTCGAACCGCCCGTGAGCGCACCGATCACGGTACAGAAGGGCGTTCCCTGCCGCGGGCTCGAATGCATCGTCGTCATCACTGAAGCCGCCACATACGCCTACGACGTTCTCGGCGCGGGCTTCGTCTCCATCATCGATCGCGACGGAAACGACTGGGTCAGTTGGAATCCGACTCCGTCAGCTTCGGGTGAGTTCCGTGGCGTGCCCAATCTGGGAACGTGTTGCCATCCCGGGCGGGGCGAGGCGGCACCTGCGGTCACGACCCTTTCTGCATCCGACGCCGAACGAGTCGAGATCCGCTCGGTGTCCGTCGACGGAAGCTGGGAAGTAGCTTGGGAGTTCTTCTCCGATCACGCGCGCTTCACGGTGGTTCGGCCGCCAGGGAAGTACTTCATGCTCTTCGAGGGCACTCCTGGGGGCGCGCTCGGCAGGGAAGACTGGTTGGGCACCTCGGACGGGGTTCTCGAACCGCTTCTCGGTCTGGAGCTCGACCGCGACATCGCCGGGGACTCGAGCGGGTCCGAGTGGGTCTACTTCCTCGACGCCTCGCTCGGGCGCGCGCTGGTGTTCGCACACCGAAGAGATGATCACCTCGTCGATACCTATTGGACCTTCGACCACAGGATGACCGTGTTCGGTTGGGGCAGGACGTGTCCGTCCGGCTGTCGAGGCCTGGATAGGGCTGGTGATGGGCTCGTCCTCGCCTTTTCCGATCGAACCGAGATGGACGACGTTCGAGAGCTGGCAAAACGACTTTCGCTCTGACGCGCGACTCAACTGGGAGGGGAATTGCGCTCCGGCGCGCGACTCAGCCCTCCTGAGCTAGCTGCTCGTCGGACTCGAGGGACGGATCAATCATGTCGAGCTCTTCGAGGAGGGTGCGAACCATCAACTGGTGTTGGTGAATCCGGCGTTCCATGGGTTGCGGCACGCTCGTTTCCAGAATCATCGAGCGAATACCGAGCTTGCGTCTGACCGCTCGAGCGATGCTGCCCTCCACGGGTGGACCCAAGAGATCGAACTCGTGCCCATCGTGGGTGATCGTCGCGTTGACTCGGTTGACGATGGCTTTGGCCACCTTGTGGACCTCCTCGTCGTCGGAACGAATGACGGAGCTACCCACACTCTTGTCGCCAGCTCGGTGAAAGCCGCTTCCTTCGTGCAGGTCGACGAGCCACTGCGGTTCGATCTTCCGGACCAGGGACCAAAGCTCCTCCGCCATACGCCCGCGGGGTTGAACGTGGTCGCCCACGGGGAAGTTGCGGTTCAGGTTCGGGTTCTCGGCGTCGGCGGTCAATCGCTTGCCGAGGCTCAGGGCTGGTTGGCTCGCCCGGGGGACGACGACCAGACGGCCACGCTTCAGGACGAGGTCCAAGAACGTGTCAGCGGCGCGCGGTGGAGCCGGTTCGTCGCCGTGCATGCCCGCGATCAGCATGACCGTGGGTCCAGCCTTCTCGCCCTCAACCACGAAGTAGGGCGTCTCCCAGCGCGTGCCCGAGGCGAGCTTGCCCTCTGGCTTTCGAGGCGATGTGGCGCTCACCTGACCTCGCATGCTGAGGGTCATCACGGCGAGTGTTCCCGCGACGAAAGTCGTGCAGGGTCGCCAGCGTCGAGAAAATTTCCGGCTGCGGCCGCCCCGTCGGTGGACCGAGCTGCTTGAAGAAAGATCTGACACCAGGCAGTAGGTGACGCGTGCGACGGGTTCCGTCAAACGCCTGACGAGAGTAGTCGCTGTCGACGAGTGAACCCATGCTAGTTCAGTTGCGATGATCTGAAGCAGCTACCTCGTCACCGTCCGCGGCTCGCGTCGCTGGCTCGCACCAGGTGCAGCTTGAGATGCCGTTCCTCAAGGCACGCGGGGGATCCGCGCTGCAGTTCGTGGCACGCCAGGGGGCGATGCCGGTAGATCGAGCACACCCAAAGCCCGCCGCGGTTTTCCAGCGCTGCGCAGCGGCCCAACTCCATGCGCAGGTACATCTCTCCCTCTGTGCAGCGGACGTAGCGGTCACGATTGCGGCCAAGACGTCGGGCGTCGTCTTCGGTCACCCGAACGTAGGTATCCGAGTCCGAGAAGCAGCAGGCGCCGCACTCACGACAGTCACCAGGCATGCCTTGGAGTATTTCGGGGTCGGGCTGGGGCCGCAACCGGTGCGCGGACCTCGCTCGAGTTGCTAGCTTGGTTGCAACAAACCGTACGGCCGTCGCTCTAGCCGCCGAACCGCTCGAGGCTGCCGCACATGGGGTCCCCCTCCAGGCACTTCTTGGGTTTGACGACCCGCTCGCGAGGAACGACCGGAGATTGCCGCTTCCGGGGGGAGGGTGCCTTCTTCGAGGGAGGAGACTCGGTCTTCGAATCGACGGTGGCGCTCATCTCTCGGCGCAGCGCATCGGCCTTCGCTTCCGAGTCGGCAGCGGCGTCTGCGGCGTCCTGGATGATTCCGAGTTGGTCGTTCATCGCCTGGTGCCGCACTTCGACTGCCTTGGCTCGCTCTTTCAGGCGACGCTCCCGCTCTGCTCGAGTGTCCATTTGGGAGTTCTGCCAAGCGACCATCTGGTGGACGAAGAACCCGGCCCCCGCCGCAATCGCTCCCAGCGCCAGCCAGGGGATGAGCCGTTCGAGGCCCCCAGAGCGGTTTCGCCGAAACGGCGGAGCCGAGTCGAATTCCGTCGGTATGGTGCTGCGGGCACTCGTGGTCGGGGTCGGCCGCTCGATGCACGCTTCTCGTTCGCGCGCGGTCGGTAAATCACGCTCGTTCATGGGATCTCGCCTCCGGTCTGCTCCATGAACCTGACAGTCGCTTCGCCGGAAAGTTCCGAACCGGCGGACGGGTGCGCCCTCGGACTCGCCCCGGGGGGCTGCCGCGCGATCGCGGCCGCAGAGTCAGCGCAGATCCTGCGGATGTGACGCTCGGGGAAAATGGCGTTCCGCTCAATCGTCGCGAGGCTTCTGGCGATCGCGTTTGAGCTGACTCCGGTGCCTTTTCTGGTCGAGACGCCGCTTCTTCGCTGCCTGGGTGACCTTTGTCGGGACCCGAAACTTGGGTGGGTGGCGGACGGCGCGAATCATCTGGGCCAGCCGCTGAAGAACGTCCGATCGATTGCGCGCCTGGGAGCGGTGCTGGTCGCTCGTGAGCACGAATTCACCTTCGCGTGTCACCCGGGTCGGATGAGCCTGTGTGAGCCGGCGTTTCTGCCCGGGACCCAGGGCGCAGGTGGTCTGCAGCTTGAACCGTAGTTCCACCTTCGTCGCGACCTTGTTGACGTTCTGTCCGCCCGGTCCACTGCTGCGCACGGCACGCACCTCGAGGTCTTCCTCGGGGATGTGCCAGTCGCGGTCGAGGTAAAGGTCAGCCATGGCGGGGCTGGCAGGATGAGTGCGATCGAGATCCCGTGCAAGAGGCGCGTGCCTTCCGTTTGACGCGTGTCGGTGCCGCGTGCGCACCGCTGCCGGGCGAATCATTGTAGGCTTACGGTTCCACCCGAAGAGGAGCTCGCGCCATGATGGAAGTCATCGAAATTGCCGACAACGTGATTGGACGTCGTTTGACGGGAAACAAGATCGACAAGGCCGACATGGAGCGGCTCACGCGGGAGATCGAAGACAAGCTCACGCGTACCGATCGCATCCGGGTTTACGTCGAGTACGAAAAGTTCGGGGGGATCACCCCGAGCGGCCTTCTCGAAGACCTCAAGCTTGGAGCGAAGCACTGGAAGGCGTTCGAAAGGAAGGCCGTCGTTACTGATCACGCTTGGACCGAGAAGGTGGCGGCGGCGGCCGACAGGCTCTTTCCGAGGGTGAAGTTGCGCCGCTTCACGACCGCGGAGAGGGAGGCCGCGCGCGCGTGGGTTCGGGAGTGACGGAGTCTGCTCTCGTCTTTTCCTGAAGCCGGTGCATGAGCCAGGTTCCAGCAGGGCCGGGTGGGCTCTCTCGCGCGTGGATCCACGCGAGTAACACCGACTGGGTTCCGGTGGGATCTTCGGGCGTGGCGATGGCGACGAGGGACCCGGAGGCCAGCTGGTCTTCGACCAGGTGACGCGGCAGGCGCCCCCAGCCGAAGCCGGCCTCGATGAAATTCTGCTTCGCGCCCTGGTCGGACACTCGCCACGTGCGCGGCGAAAGAACGCCGAGGTCGCGACCCTCGGTCGACTTGCCGCGATCCGTCAGCACGATTTGCGTGTGCATCCGAATGACGTCGCGGCTCACCGGTTGCTCGGCGCGGGCCAAGGGATGGTTTTTCGCTGCCACCGCGACCAATTCGACTTCGGTGGAGCCGCCGACCACGAGGGCTCCTTCGGGATCGAAGACCTGGGCACTCAGGCCGATCTGACAGGTTCCCGAGCGCACGAGCTCCGAAATGCGGCCGAGGGACTCGGAGTAGAGGCGCAGCGTGGTGTCCGGATAGCGCTCGCGAAACTCGCGGAGCGCGATGACGAGAGGTTCGAAGGGAAAGAGCACGTCGAAGGCGACACTCAGCTCGAGCTCTCGTCCGTCACGGAGGAGCGAGGCGCGGCGAGTCAGCTCCGATGCGCCCTCGAGCAGGTTGCGGGCGTCGGCAAGCAAGGCACGGCCAGCCCTCGTCAGCGTGGGTCGGCGCGTCGACCGGTCGAAAAGCTCGAGTCCGAGCTCTTCCTCGACGTGCGCGACGGCGTAACTGATGGCGGACTGCGCTTTCTGTAGCTGCTTTCCTGCAGCAGAGAAGGTGCCTTCTTCCGCCACGGCGACGAAGGCGCGCAGTGAGTCGAGGGTGGGATTTTTCATCTAATTTGTCGATAAAAAGTATCGCAAAATAATCGGTTTACAAGATGGGATCAGTACCTCAAGTTTTCGCCTCAAGTCTCCGCGCTCAACCGGGGACATTTGCCCGCCCTGCGGCGGCAAACGAGGACACACCGAAACATGAACAAAGCGAAAATCGCCCTCACCACCACGCTTCTCGCTGCTCTGGCGATTGCTTGCGAAGACCCTGCCGAGGGCAAGGCGAAAGCAGCAGTCAGCGAGGCGAAGCAAGAAACCAAGTCCGAAGGGGCCGCCGACGCCGAGAAGTCGACGCAGGTCCTACCGATCTCGTCTGATTCGAAGGTCGGCTTCGTCGGCTCGAAAGTGACCGGTTCCCACGAGGGCCATTTCGAAAAAGTCGAGGGGAAGGTCGAGCTCGTCGATGGAAGCATCGAAAAGGGCAGCGTGGAGGTGACCGTGCATACCGGCTCGCTGAAGACCGAACCCGAAAAGCTCCTGAACCACCTGAAGGCCCCCGACTTCTTCGATACGGAGAAGTTCCCGAAGGCAGTCTTCACCTCCACCGAGATCAAGAAGGGTGGCGAGGGCAGCGCGACGCACACCGTGACCGGCAATCTGGAGCTGCGCGGCGTGAAGAAGAGCATCTCCTTCCCGGCGACGATCCAGATTGGCAAGGACCAAGCGACCGCCCAAGCCGAGTTCTCGATCAACCGGAAAGACTTCGGCATCGTCTACAAGGGCATGCCGGACGATCTCATCCGCGACGAGGTCGTGATGAAGATCGACATCAAGGCGCCCAGGACGAAGTCCGGCAAACGCTGAGTGCGACGCGGCGGAGACCCCTCGACTCGGTCGGTCTCCGTCGCGTGCAGCATGTCGAAGCCGAGCCGAAGAAAGCCCCCCCTCCCCCGAGTGGGGGCGGTTTTTTTCCGCCTCTAGGAGGCAAGCGGCCGGCGCTCTAGTGCGTCATCTCGCCAGCACCGAGCTGCTCGAGCAGCTTGCGACGGTCGTAGACGATGGTCTCGGATGCGAGAAACTCCGAGCCTGGATGAAACTCCAGCGACTCGCGCACGGGGACGCTGAATTTCGCTCCGGTCGGGGCGAGTCCGTGCCACGGGCCGAGGTGCGTACCACGCATGACGCAATCCATCATCACGGCGTCACCGCTGGTCTCGGTCTTGACGACCTCGATCCGCAGATCGGGTGCGGCTAACCATAGCTCGCGAAAGTGCGCGCGGATCGCTTCGGCCCCTTCGCTGTGCTCGAGCCACGCGCGGTCGTCGCAGGCCCCGTATTCGGTGAAGTCGATGCCCATGAGGCGCAGGTCATGAGCGTTTTCTGCCTCTAAATGCTGATGGACCCTCCTTTGTCGGGCCTCCTCCAATTCGGTCGACATGCTTTCCCCCTTTTGCTGTCGCGGTGATCAGATGCTTCGATTGCCCTCCGCCGCTTCGACCCACACCGGGTGAGGGCAAAAACGGCTCCGGGAGGCGCTCTTCTGCACCTGCCACTCATATTTGCTGCGATCATCGCAAGCGATGATCGTGACCCGAAAATGGATTCGCGATGCACTCGCTTGCGCTTTCCCTCCTATGGTGACCGGCGCATGTCGCCGAGGCCATGCGCGGAGGGCCGCCCTCAGCGCTCGAGAACCCGACCCCGTGGTGAGGCTGACCCAATCCGATCCAGCGACGAACGCCGGGTCGGACTGCTCGACGAGATCGTCGTTTCCAAGCTGCCCCTCCACATTTCGGCCCGCGCACGCGAGCTGTCCATGGCACCACAGGCTCCCGTGGACGAGGGAACCCGTGAAGCTGCCATGGCCGAGCAGAGCCTCCAGCGCCCCCGCCTCGCCGTCGCGGGCGGAGGCGACGAGGGTCGCGTTGGTCGGTCCCGCGGGCGGGCTGCTAGGACGGTCCGTCAGCCGGCGGAGGGGGGTGACCGTACCCATCGAGCCCGATGCTAGCTCCCCAGCGCCTCGGGCCTCTCGGGCTCCGAGGCGCTCTCCACGCGATGGGACCGCTCAGCCGCATTCCGAGGGCAGAGCTGAGCTGCCGAGCTCCTTCTTGATCTCGGGCAGAGCCTGCTCCGGTGTCTGCTTCTTCTCCATCGCGACTCCGCAGGCCTTGGATGCCTTCATGTAGTCGGGATTGCGCTCCGTGAAGCCTCGCTGGCCGAGGGCACGGCAGCACGCAGTGAGGGGATTCGCTTCGACCTCGGCCTGCTCCTTCGCGCGCTCGGCCTCGTCCTTGGCCCTCTCGCCATCTTCGACGGAGGGCTTTTCTTCAGCAGCGGGGGCGGCTTCCGCGGCCTTTGCTGCTGGCTCTTCGGTTTGAGCCGCTTGGACCTCGGCAGATTCCGCCGGCTGCTCTGCCTTCTCCTCGCAGCCGATGACCGCCATTCCGAGCACGCCGAGAGCCAACCAATTCCGAATTTTCATCGTTTCCTCCTCTTGCGGACGCGCCCGTGGCCCCGCTGGTTCCGGCCACTCTTGACCGAACCTCGGAGCAGGAAGCGTCGGGCAGAGGTCGTACTACGCGCGGGAGGTGAGGCGTGTAATGAAGTGTAAATTCAATTCAACGATCGCAGGGCAGGGTGGCCCGTCGAAGGACGCCTCATGTCCACCGCCGGTGAAGAGTTCGGCTCTTCTTGAAGTGTCAGTGCTTGTCGCCTCGCCATCCGTTCAAAGCGCACGTGTAGGTGCGCGGTAGTCGTCTGACGGAGTGCGCCCGACATCTCCCTCAACGATGAGCGCCCAGGGTCGGTGGCACAGCTGCGTCGGTACGGTGGGCGCGCCCTTCGAGCCACCGTCTGAGCGGGTGTGGCGCAGCGTCGAGGCAAAGCTGCTTCGGCTCCTGGCCGGCTCGAAGCTGATTGGCGACGTGAGTCCAGGTGGCGAAGCGATCGACGATTGCGCAGGCGCTGTCTTGGTCACCCAAAGCGCCGAGCGCCGCCGCTACGGCTTCCAGCGTACACAGCGCCTCCTGCGGCTTGCTTCGCAGCGTGTAGGACGAACCGAGCCCATCGGGAACTCGTACGAAGGGTAGGCCGAGAGTTGCGAGTTCGTGACGCACGATGCGTCTGGCCTGGGACCAGGTTCCGTCCGGCACGATCAGGTGTCGAACTGGACCAATCCGCGGAACGTTCGCTCGGGGTGTGTCGGGGGAAACTTTCTCTGGCTCGAAGAGAGGTAGCGCCTCCTCCGCGGGAAAAAGGATGGCAGCGTTTTCTCGCGGGAGCTGTTCCCGCCGAAATGGACGATCCGGGAGGCCACGCACATGGACCGTGACGTTGGGCAACCATCGCGAGAGCAAACGCGCCGTGCTCGATGGTTTCGAGGGCTCGGTCGAGGCCATCACGATGCTCAGCCCGATCGGTCCGGGAGCCAAGGGGGGCCATCGGTCGCATTGGCAGAAATTCCGCCAGAGCCCACAGCCGTCGCACCGGAGCGTCCGGTAGGCGCGGGAGTCGGTGCGCTTGATGTGGTGTGTCTCCCCGGACTGCTGCACTCTGATGCTGGCCATAGCACGAGGGTTCTGGCCATAGCACAGGCGAGCTTTCGCCACTGCGCGGCTTGTATTCCCAGCCGATTCGGTTCCGCGCAAGCGCTGATCGTCATCGAGGAGGGCGAGGCAACGCGAAACCGCTGTATGCTCCCGGCCAGTGACGAAACTCGTGTACGAACCGCTGGCAAACGGGTCGCCAGCTATCTGGCTCGCTACGAACCCGAGTCGGCTCGTTCTTCGCGGTCTCGCCGACATCGTTGTTCACGAACTCGGCGCGGAGCAAATCGAGACGTTCGATGGAGGTGACCTTTTGTTCTGGGACTTCGCCCTCGGGCCGGAGCGATTCACGTTGCACTCGGATCGTTCGCGCGGAATCGCCGTCGTTGCCGCGAACTCCGCTCCGCCGAGTCAGGTGATCCTCAGACGTGTCGCGGAGCATCTGGCGCCCCGGGTCCCCAGCGTCGAAGGCGCGCTCGGATGAAGGTGCGCTCGATGGCGGCGCTCCCTAACGTTCGCGAGGGATTGTCCGGGTGATGAAGAAGCGCGTCGGATTCGGATACCTGACGAGTCTCGTTCTGCCCGGCGTCGCTCTCGCGGTGCTCATGCTGCGGGTGTTCCATCCCTACTCGCGCTGGGTGGCGCTTTTGCTTTACGCGGCGGGTTGGGTGCTGTTCGTCCTCGCGGTGCGGCGCCACCCGCGCGTGCGCTCCCGGATCAGCCGAGGCACGGCGTCTCTCGGTGTCCTTTGGAAGGAGCGACGGCGGGCACTCCTCACGGGCGCGGCACTCGTCGGAGTGGGGGCGACAGGCGTCATTCTGATGCCGATCGACCGCGTCGTGTTTCTCGGGGCGAGCACGGAGCTCATCGCCGCTACGGTTCGTGACGATCTTCGGGAGGCGGAGCGAGTTCTTGGTGGATTCGACGCGCAGATGCCGCCGCTCTCCGAGCGTCTGCGCGGGGCGGATGCCACCGACGCCCGACGGAAACCGGAGCTGCGCGCCGCCTGGGCGAGCTATCTCGACCGGGCCGTTGCCCTCGATCAACTGATCCAGCGTCATCCTCAGCGAAGGCTCGACGGATGAAGGCTTCTCGCTGTGGGAGGCCGTGCTCGGCTTCATCCACAAGCGAGGCGAGACGACTCGCAAGGAGGTTCTCGACAGGTTTCATCGCGACGACGAAGCGCAGGTGTGCGCGGTCGTTCACGACCTCGGCGGAGCGGAGAAGGCGAGGACGCCGTCCGATGATGGGCAATGCGTGCAGTCGCGGGAGCAGCGGCGCGGGAAGGGCGAGCGACCGCCGCAGCCTGCAGAGCAAAAGGAGTGACGAGAGAGATCGGGTTGACCCCGCGACGCACCCCGCGCATGTCGTTTGGCATGGATCTCGAAGGATCGTGTCATTGTGGTGCCGTACGGTTTCGCGTGCAGAGTCGGCATCCGTCGCCCTACCAGCGCTGCTACTGCGGGATCTGTCGCAAGACCGCCGGAGGAGGCGGATACGCGATCAACACGGAAGGCGACGCTTCCACCTTGGAGGTGTCGGGTCGAGAGCACGTGAAGGTGTATCGCGCGGTGCTCGTTCGAAACGGCAAAAAGACCAAGAGCCGCCACGAACGCCATTTCTGCGGGGAGTGCGGCAGTCACCTTTGGGCCTTCCACCCAGGGTGGCCCAAACTCGTGCACCCGGTGGCCTCGGCGATTGACACCGAACTCGAGCCGCCGCCCGAGCATGTCCACATGATGGTGGGTTCCCGGGCGAGTTGGGTCGCAGTCGAGGGAAAGCCCGGTGATGAGCGTTTCGAAGAGTACCCGTCGCTCTCCCTTGCGGACTGGCACGACGAACGGGGCCAGACTGTCGACTGAACGCCCCGCGTCCGCGCGAAGCCGCGTATTGGGAGCGAAAAGTGAAAGCGCCCCGGGAGCTCGTGTCCCGAGGCGCTGGGTTGAGCTGGAAGCTCGCGGATTCAGTACTCGGTCCAGGGACCGATCTTCACGATGGTCACCTGGGGAGTGCCCTTCACGCCGGCCTCCTTGTTCACCTTCTTCATGTCTTTCGAACCGGTGTACTTCTTGAGCTCGTCGGCGCTCTTGGCCTGGAGATAGACGATGACCAGGTTCGCATTTTCCGGATCTTGGCCGATGGAGTGACCCACGATGCCTGCAGCTTCTTGGGCGTCGGTACTGGTATCGAACTTCTCCTTCCATGCCGCGAAGTCGGCGACCTCTTGCACGATGATCGCGCCGGCGAGATCCGGTTCAGAAACCGTCGAGTCCTCCGTCGGCGTGAGTAGGGTCACGCGGGGGTCACCCTTGACGCCGGCGTCGGCGGTTACCTTCTTGTGCTCTTCGCTTTCGAGGAACGCGCCCAGGGCGGTGGGGTCCGTCGCGGCCAGATAGACCGTGACTTGCTTGGGGTTGTCAGCTGCCTGACTGACGGAGTGGCCTACGATGCTCGCTGCTTTGCGCTGCTCTGCTTCGGCATCGAAGGCCGCCTGCCATTTGGCGAAGTCGGCGACCTGCTGCGTCACGATGGCGGCGATGGTGACCTCGGGTGCTTCCGGCGGGGGTTCGGGCTCCGGCTCCGGCTCCGGCTCGGGGGCTTCGGCCACCGGCGCTGGTGGTGGCGTTGGCGGAACCGGTCGCGGGATGTGCGAGTTTCGAGGACCGCACGCCGAGAGTGCGAGCGCGATCAACGGTGTCGCGATGAGGACTTTGTGCATGTTCGTATTCTCTCCCCTGAGTTTACCTATGGCGATCACCGCTTGCGGTGACCGTAGAAAGCATGAGCGCGCAACTGATCACCCGCCCTGCGCTGCACCACAGCGCAGGGCGAGCAGAATATCGTTCACCAGGACGCGGCAATGCAAACCATTCCTCCGAGCATTCGACTCACAGGTGAGTGCAGGTGCGACTGATGAGTGCTTGAAGCGCCGCGCCGCCGGTCGATTCGGGCGACCGGCCAAAGCGCTCGTACAGCGGGAACCACTTGCGTTGATTGAGCTTCCGCCGATTTGGCCCCCAACAGGTGAGGGCCAAATCGGCTACGGGAGGCCACTCTTCTGCACGTGCCGCTCCTTTTTTCGTCGATCATCGCAAGCGATGCTCGCTTTCGTGCGTGGAAAACGAGGGTACGCTCCTCGAATCGTGGGCGGGCAATCAGCGCGAGTGGCCCGAGCGTTCACGGTGGGGCGCCGTGAAACAATGCGTCATCGCCGAAACTTCGCGATTGGTCGGTGCTGAGGGGTTCGATACGCTCCGACGGTCGACCAGTCGCTCAGTCGTCCTCGTCGGGCGGGTACTCCGCCAGGATCGCCTCGACGAAGTCTTGGAGGTCTTCGTCGGACGTCTCTTCCGGCAGGGGTTTGGTTCCTGCTCCCCGCCAGACTACCGCGTCTTTCTCCCGGTCGATCAGATCGATGATGACCGTGCCCTCCTCGTATTCGTAGACTTCGTAGCCCCCGTAGGGCCCGTAGTACACGGCCGGAGCGTACCCGGAGGCGATGGGAGAGCCATCGACACGCGCTTCGACCCCGGCGAGAACGGCGACCAGGAGCTCGGCTTCGGTTCGGGAGGTTTGCCGAAAGCCGCGTCGCGTGAGCTCTTCCGCCGTGAGCTGTCTCAGGCGCTGCAGAGTGAACGGGTCCACCTCGGATTGGGTGGGGACCGCACGGTCCGGTTCCAGCATCGCAAAGGTGTGATAGTCGTCGAAGGATGCGCGATGGTCGTGCCGCGACTCGACCAGAACCGAGCGTCCGCAGCCCGTCATGAGCAAAATTCCGACGATGCAAGCGACGCGCTGATGGCGCGTGAGGGGCCTACGCATGACTGCTCCCGAGAACACTCCTTCCCCTCAAAGGGTGGATCCCCGATTCCTCGAGGACCAAATTCAGTCGCGCGTGAAACGAGTCGAGGCGGGGTAGCCGCATCCCGTCGCGTCTCCCATGACGCGAATCGCGGCAATTTTTGCCTCGAAGGGGCCCCAGTCGTCGGATTCGGCGATCGCACCCCAAATGCGTTCGACCTCATCGATGACGAGAGTGGTTGGCTCGTTGTCGTCGAAGTACGGTAGGGCCAGGCGTTCGGGAACGAGGGGCTCGCGCACGAGCAGAAGCTGACGAAGAGACTCGAAGCCCCGGTCGGCGTAGACCGGAGCCAAGGGGCTCTGGCTCGCGCGAGCCGCGCTCGCGCCGCCTCCGTACCAGTCGAAGAAAAACTGGTCGAAAGGGATTTGCGTGCGCGCCAGCGTGTCGAGGAGGGCCACGACGAGACGTTGGTCCTCGTCGTACCCGAGGCTTCGGACCCCGAGGCGGCCTACGGTGCGGCGCACGCGCGCCGTCTCGAAGTCCGTCATGAAGGCAGTCACTGCGCTGACCAGGGGTGCTTCCTTCTCGATGAGCCCGAGAGCGTTCCCCAGGCGGCAGACGTTCTTGAAGACCGCTCGGGGTTGCCGAGCGAAGGCATAGAGCCCGGCGTGGTCGAAATAGGCGGCAGTGAACTGTGGATCGTAGCTCGGGAGAAAGCGCCAAGGTCCGTAGTCGAAGCTTTCCCCCGTCACGACCATGTTGTCGCTATTCAGTACGCCGTGAACGAAGCCGGCGACCATCCAGCTGGCGCACAGGTCGGCGGAACGACGGCTGACCTCGCGCAAGAGCGCTGCCGGTCTGCCTTCGTTCGAAGACACGCCGGGAAAGAGGTGGTCGAAACAGTATTCCACGAGCTCGGCGACGGAGTCGGCATCCCCCTCGAAGGCGAGGCGCTGAAACGTTCCGATCCGGACGTGCGAATGGCTGAGGCGCACGAGCACACTCGAACGCGTCGGGGAGGGCTCGTCTCCTCGCACCAAGGACTCGCCGGTCTCGAAGAGGCTGAAGGTCTTCGATGTGTACACCCCCAACGCCTCGAGCATTTCGGTGGCGAGAACTTCGCGAACCCCTCCCTTGAGCGTCAGTCGCCCATCGCCGCCCCGGGAGTAGGGCGTCGTGCCACTGCCTTTGGTTCCGAGATCGAGGAGCCGTCCCGCGTCGTCGTACAGCTGCGCGAACAGGAATCCGCGTCCGTCACCGAGCTCTGGATTGTAGTGGTCGAACTGATGGCCGTGGTAGCGGAGGGCCAGGGGCGCGGGGAGGTTTTCGGGGAGTGGCTCGAAGCATGCGAAATGGCGCTCCCAGGCTTTTCCCTCGAGATGATCGAGGCCCACATGGGCGGCCCAGCGATCGTTGCGGAAGCGCAGGTCGCGCCTCGGGAAAGACGCTGGAGACACCTCGTCGGCGAAGGCAGGCCCGAGCTCGGCGTGATGTCGCGCAGGTCGGTAGGTCACGAGCGTGTGCCTACCACGCCCGAACGAAAAATCAGGGGCGTGCCCCGAGGACGAGGGATAGGGCGCCGAAGGGTCCGTCGTACGCCGCATCGGACGCCGGGGTTGCCCCGCTCGCGAACCCACCCTGACCGAGCAGGGCAATTCTCCAGTCTCGAGCCAGGCGAAATTCGGTACCGAGTCCGGCTCCGCCGTCGACGTACGTCTGGGCCGCCCGAGTCGTATCGAAGGTGATGAAACCAGCGGACACTCTCGGGCCGAGGAGGAATCGGAAACCTGTGCTGCTCTGGGGAAGCAAGTCGATGAAGCCGTACAGGGCGGCGACGGTCCCTCGCACGCTCGTGCTCTGTCCGCCCATCAGCACGGAAACGCCCAAGTGACTCCGCCCCAGCCCGAGGAGGATCTGAGCGCCGCTCAAGCTCGCTTCGCCCCGGAACTTTCGAAATTCGGGGCCGACCTCGAGGAACAGCTCCCAGGCATCCTCAGGTTCATGCGGGACCAAAGCGTCGGGCGCGAGCTCCCAGGCCGTGGTGCGAGGGAGCTCGGGTTCCCGAGGGAGGGTCTTGGCCCGTCGGCTTCGTCCGTCGCTTCGACTGCGTTTGGCAGGGGGGGCGTCGGAGTGGTCACGACTTTTCGAAGTTGTCGACGGTTCGCCGACGTCGGTCTCTTCCGAGACTGTGCGCAGCACCGCGTCCATCTCTGCCAGAGCGAGGGCAAGAGTGCGTTCGAGTGCATTCTCCGGTGCCGCGGACCGGACCAGCCACTGTTCCAAGGACGGGGCACCGTCTTGGGCCGCACGAGTAGCGCGGAGCTTGAAGTGGTTGTTCAAGCACGTCACGGAAAACGTCGCCGGACGATCGGCGCTCGCGTCGACTGGAAGCTCGAGAGCGAGTGCGTTCGCCAGCGTGGGCGGGTTCAAGGTGCCGTCGCAGCTGACTTGCAACGCGACCGCAGAGTGCCCAGGCAGAGCGATGAGGGCGGAGTCTTCGTGAGCCGCTGCAGCGTTCCGCCCCGCGAGGCAAAGGACGGCGAGCAGGGCTTGGGCGCCACACCTCACGGGAGGCCTGACAATCGCCGCACGGAGTCGGCGCGGGGACCGTTCGGATAGAGGCGAAGGTACTCGCGCGCATGGAAGTGGGCTTGCACCTCGTCCCCCGCTGCGGCTTCCGCTTCGATCAACCGCGCCAGTGCTGCTTCACGCAGGCTCGGCGGCATCGAGGGCAGTCCCGAGCGAAGCACGCGCGCCACCTGGACCGGACTCGACGATGTTCGGGCGAAGCTGAGCGCCGCGAGCCCACGCCTCGAATCACTGGGGGAAGCGAGCCGCATCGCCTGCTCGTAGAGGCGCGTAGCCGCGGCGACATCGCCGGCACGCCGCGCTTCGTCGGCCGCCTGCAGCGCTTCATCGACTGGATCGAGGGCGAGCAAGGGGTTTTCGACGTCGTCGAGCTGGAGCTCGTCCTCTTCGTCCGAGGGGAGCTGCTCCAACGACTCGTCCGTGGCGGGGGGTGCTGGAGTGGGCGAGGGAGCCCATTCGCTGGGAGCCGGTGCGGAAAAGTCCCTCGGGCTCGGCGGGGGGCGTGTGCCCGTCGACGGAGTGGCCGAACGAGCCGCCTTCGCGTCCTCCTCTTCGCCCCATGGATCGACCACGTCCTCCAGCTCCGACAAGGTGACCCGGGGAGCCTCCGATCTTTCGCTCGCCGGAGCGTCTTTGGCCGGCTGGGTCGACGCTCTTTCGCCTGCCGCACCATCTCCGGCAGGCGGTTCGGAAACCGTGATGCTTTGACCGCGAGTCAGACGCTGCTCTCCTCCGGCGACATCGCCCCGCACGATGACGACGCCTCGGAGTACCTCGACTCGCACGGACGTCGGGCTGCGCTCCACGCGGAAGGCGGTTCCCACGACCTCGACGCTGACCAGTCCGGCCTCGACGACCCAACGGCGCGGTCCACCGGGCTCGACCTCGAAGGTCGCCTGACCCGCTCGAAGAGCGGTCACGAACGTGCGGTCGTCGTTGCCCAAAACCTCGAGGCGACCCTCGGGTTCCAGAATGATGGCCGAGCCGTCGGACAACGCGAGGCTGCGCCGCCCCGACTCGGCGACGAGGGCTGCTGGGATTTCACCTTCGGTACCCTCGAGTGGCCCAGGACCCCGGAGGAACAGGGAGAAGACGACGACGACGACTACGGAAAGCGCAGCCGCCACCGCAAAGCCCAGGTCCGGGAAGGCGCGTTTGCCCTGGCCTCGGTCAATCTGCTGCCAAATGCGGCGCACGACGCGCTCGCTGGGCGCGTCGTCGAGCAGATCCCCGAGCGGGTAGCGCTCTGGTTCGCGCAAAGCGGCACTGACCGTGGTGGCCGCTTCGCGCGGCCAGGAGCCCGATGCTCGGCCCGTCATCGTGAGCCTCCCGAGGTGGGATCGATGGCTTCCTGCACTACGAGGGCCGCGCGCTGGATGCGGCGCTTGACCGTCGCCAGGGAGCATTCGGTGAGCTCGGCGACCTCTTGCAGGCTGTGGCCCTCGACGTAACGCAGGAGCCAGGCAATTCGCGAGCTCGTCGAGACCTGCAGCAAGGCTCGATCGATGGCAGCCAACTCCGCCCGTGCCTCGATGGAGACGCCGCTCGCGGCGAGGGTGTCCAGCGCCACCGGCGTGGTGCGTTCGAGGCCCAAAGCGCGTCGGAGAGCTCGTCGAC
>JBNKGC010000088.1:0-22069 GCA_050289625.1 Polyangiaceae bacterium
GGGCGATTCATGCTGGAAGCGCGATCATCCGCGGCACTGCGAAGCTCACACATCGTTCAGGTCTTCGACTTCGGTGTCGACGCGGGCGTTCCCTACATCGCAATGGAGTTGCTCGAAGGGGAGAGCCTCGCCGAGCGTCTTCGGCGCGAAAGAAGGCTCTCGTTCGATCAAGCCCTGCGCGTTTTGGAACAAGCGGGCCGCGCCGTGTCCTATGCGCACACGGCCGGGATCGTGCACCGCGACCTGAAGCCGGACAACGTGTTCCTCGCCAAGGAAGGAGACCAGGAGCTCGTGAAGGTCCTGGACTTCGGCATCGCGAAGGTCCTGGGCGGCGGTCTCGATGCGACGACGGGGGGCGGAACCCGCACCGGAGCGCTCATGGGGACGCCGTACTACGTCAGTCCCGAGCAGGCGCGGGGCAACAAGTCGGTCGACCAACGCACGGACGTCTGGGCGCTTGGGGTGATCGCATACGAGTGCCTCGTGGGGGACAAGCCCTTCGAGAGCGACGGTCTCGGCGACCTGCTCATGAAGATCTGTGGTGATCCCCATGACCCGCCGTCGGCGCGCGCTGCCGTGCCTCCGGGGCTCGACCGATGGATGGATCGCGCTCTCGCGAAGCGGCCGGAAGATCGCTTCGCATCGGTGACCGAAATGGTGCGAAGTCTGGTGGCGATCTCCGCGCCCGGTGTGAGCACGATGATGGCACCCACCCAGCTCGGGACCACACCCGATCCAGAGTCGACCGCCGGTGCGCAGGTCTCGGCTCACACGGACGCTGGCATCGAGACACCCGTGCCGGGAGTGCCGTCTTCCCATCGTCGCGGCATCCTGTGGGGCAGCCTGGCTGCAGCTTTCATGACCCTCGCTGCGCTCGCCATCGGATACGCGTTCGCTTTTGGTGGTGCCTCGAGTGAGAAGGTCGATGCAGACGCGAACGACGCGGAACCGGTCGATGAATCCGCGAGCACCCCGGTCGACGTCGAGGTAAGCGAAGTTCCGGCTCCGACCCCTGATCCTCCACCTACCGAGCCGGAGGATCCGGCGGACGCGGAGGAGGACGAGGAAACCGACGCGGCGCCGCCGAAGCCGAAGACACCCATCGTTCGGGCTGCCTCGCCGGTCCCAGCGCCACCAGTTCTAGCGCCGCAGGTCCCGAGCTCGGCTTCCACCCCTTCACCTCCAGCACCGGCGGTGCCAAAGCCTCCCCCTCCGGTCCCGCGCGCCCCGAGGCCGGCTCCGCCGGGGGCGGACGACCTGTTTCCTGGTCGGAAGTAGATGGGCGGACCAGCCGTCTGCAGGTGAAAGCCGCTTCCCCCACCGCGAGCCGCCCTAGCAGGCTGCTGAAAATGTCTTTTCAGCAGCCTGCGGTGCTGATCCGCGCCAGGGAAACGAACGCGTCCGGAAAGCAAACCCCTTGAAAGTGAGGGGTTTGCTTTCCTCCCCGGCCCGGGCCGTACGCGCGGGCACCGGTGTTGTTCATTGGCAGGGTGCTTTTCCGCACCCTGCTAGGCATTTTCGCGCCGGAACCGGCTGCCCGTCCACGACTGGACTCGGGGTCGGTCGCGCCTTACGTTTTCGGTTCTGGATTTCCCCCCGAAAGAGCGCCCCATGAGTGAAGTGACCCGTCGCGACGCCATCAAACTCCTGGCGACCACCAGCGGTGCGGTTGCCTGCTCCAAGTCGAAAGCCGAGCCGGTCACCAAGGGCGCACC
The DNA here is from genome assembly GCA_050289625.1 of Polyangiaceae bacterium. GTDB lineage: Bacteria > Myxococcota_A > Polyangia > Polyangiales > Polyangiaceae > NIC37A-2. Next base: position 1,716 of record JBNKGC010000088.1, read on the forward strand.
AGAGGCAGCTGCGACAGAACGGTCGTCGGCGTCCGTGGATCCGGTCATTTCGGTCGCGGCCCTGCGCGGATCTCCCTGGCCCACGCAGGATCCCTTCCTGTTCTGCGCGCATCACGACGACCACTATCCAGCGGGCAACGAGAGCATGGGACCGGCAGCGTCCCTCGAGGGACGCGACCTCGGGCGCGATTTTGCCGCCAAAGACGGTTGGAGCATGTACCACGGGCGGACCGTGCCCGGCTTCCCCAAGCATCCTCACCGAGGCTTCGAGACGGTGACGGTGGTGACCCGGGGCCTTTTGGATCACGCTGATTCCCTCGGCGCCGCCGCACGTTACGGGGAAGGGGACGTCCAGTGGCTCACGGCTGGAGCGGGCATTCAGCACGCCGAGATGTTCCCGCTTCTGGCGAGCGACCGAGACAATCCCCTCGAGCTCTTCCAGATCTGGCTGAACCTGCCTCGGAAGGACAAGATGGCCGACCCCCACTTCAAGATGCTGTGGGCGAGCACGATCCCGAGGAAGGAAATTCGCGATGAGGCCGGGCGCACGACCCTCCTCACGGTGCGCGCGGGGCGTCTCGGGGAGCTCGCTGCCCCTTCGGCTCCTCCGAGCTCCTGGGCCGCGAACCCTGCGAACGAGGTCGGAATTTGGACCGTGAAGATGGCGCCCGGCGCCCGATGGACGCTTCCGAGCGCATCGCGGGGCGTTCATCGTGCACTTTACTTCTACCGGGGCACGAACCTTCAGCTTGGTGGTCGAGCTCTCGATGTCGGACGGATGGCGACTCTGCTTCCCGAGGCGGACGTTGCGCTCGAAAACGGAGCCACCGAGGGCGAGATCTTGATTCTCCAGGGGCGCCCGATCGGTGAACCCATCGCCCGCCGTGGTCCCTTCGTCATGAACACTCAGGAGGAAATCCTCCAGGCCTACGGCGACTACCGCCGCACCCGTTTCGGAGGATGGCCCTGGGACAATCACGCTCCCATCCACGGACGAGAGCCGGCGCGCTTCGCGCGCCAGGCCGAGGGGGGCATCGAGCGGCCCAGCTGAGTTCGTGGTGCCGGGCGCCGAATCGAGGACGTGGGCACTCGAGTGCCCACGTCTGCATCCTCGCTGGTCCGCCAAACGGCTCGGTCCGGTGGTCTTAGCGGAGGCCCGGCCGTCCCCCGGCGACCCCAATCGGGGCCCCACGGCCGATGCTGGAGCTGGGAGCCGCTAGCGCGCCGAATGCTCCAGCGCGCCCCGAGCGCGTCTGTAGTGGGTCGGCACACTTGCTGCACAGCTTTCTGCCATGTCCGATGCCAGGATTCGGCCTCGTGGAGCCTGCGAGGGTGGTAGGGTGCGCGCGATGCGCTCGGCCGTTGCCATCGCTCTTGGTGCTTCGCTGGCTCTGTCGGGCTGTGCGGACATGCTCGGCCTCGATGGACTCACTTTTGAACGACGTGTGGACGAAGTGCGGCTCGATCCGAACACCACGGGTGGATCGGACGGCGCCGGTGGCGCTTTCGGGTCTGGAGGGCTCACCGTGGGCGAGCCAGCCCCAGGGGCTGGGGGACTCGACGTCGGTGGTCCGGTTCCCACGCTGCCGCGGCACCCCCTCGCCCTCGACCCCGATGTCATTTTGGTGGCGAGCCCGTCCCTTCCAAAATACCGAGTCTACGAGCCGGGCAGCGGGAAGATCGTGACGCACGAGATGGCGCTTGCGTCTCCGGATTCGAGGGACTGGGGTGTGATGATCGGCGAGCCCAGCCAGTGGAAGCCGGGCTTCTCCCACGTGGTGGAGATCCCCACCGAGGGAGGTGGCTCCCTGCTGCTCGGCTACGAGGCCGAGTCCGGTCTCGTCGACATCGTGGAAGACCTCGACGAGCCTGTCCTCGAGGGTGAACCGTCCGCGGGGACGCCCGGGTGGACGCAGATGTTCGCGTTCCCCTACGAGGAACGATGGCTTTTGTTCGTCTACAGCGCGGACACGGGCCACTTTCGGCTCGGTCCGGCCGAGCCCGGCACCGCTGACGGGAAGACCATCGCCATGGGGGATTGGGAGCCGGGCTGGACGTCGGTGACTCCATTTCGCCACGGCGGGGAAGCCGGGCTTCTCAAGTTCGACGCGGCCACCGGGGAGGTGCAGTTCGATCGACTTCTCGCCTTGGGGGAAGGGACCGAGCTCGCAGCGGAAGGTTCCGTGGAGGGGGACGTGAGTCATCTCGTCGCGTTCGAGAGCGAGGGGAAGCAGTGGGTCGCTCTCTACAGTCGAAGTAGCGGCGCCGTTTCCACGGGATCCTTCGGCGACGCCCCGACCCTCCAGTTCACCGAAGAGAGCAGCAACTTCTGGCGCGAGGGGATCGACGGGCTGCAGAGGCTCGACGTTCGGAACGTACCGAACGCGCTCACCTCGAGCCGCGAAACCGGGGTGGTCGACCTGATCAGCCTCGCGCCCCTCGAGAGCTCGAACCCCGTGGTGATTCGCTAGCGAAAAAGTAGCCGTTCGGGTCATTCGAAACCGGTTCGAATGACGGACCGCGTTTTGCCTTTCATGGCCCGAAGTCGCCGAAGACTGACTCAACCAGCATCGTCCGGTGCGGAAGGTCGTCACCCCGTGCTAGCATCTCGCACCTCGTGCCCCAGGAGCCCGGACAGCTCATCAACGGGAAATACCGCTTGATCCGCCCCCTCGCTCGCGGCGGCATGGGATCGGTTTGGGTTGCGCGTCACGTGGACCTCGACGTCGAGGTCGCGCTCAAGTTCCGCCGTACCGAGCACGAGCTCGATCCGCACGCTGAAGACCGCTTCAAACGCGAAGCACAGGCGGCTGCGCGTCTGCGGAGTCCGCATGTCGTGCACATCCACGACTACGGCATCGACGAAGGCGCTCCGTACATCGCGATGGAGCTGCTCGAGGGTGAGGACCTAGGAGACGCTCTCGATCGTGAGCGAAGTTTTTCACTAGAGCGGGCCATCGAGGTCCTCCGCCAGGCGGGTAAGGGCCTGAAGCTGGCGCACCAAGCCGGGATCGTTCATCGCGACATCAAGCCGAGCAACCTGTATTTGGCGCGCCATGGTGACGAGACCACGGTGAAAGTCCTCGACTTCGGAATCGCCAAGGCACCCACGCCGGACCGAGGAACCACGACGTCGGCCGGGCTGGTCCTGGGCTCTCCTGCGTACATGAGCCCGGAGCAGGCCCGCGCTGGATCCGTCGATCAGCGAAGCGATCTCTGGTCCCTGGCGGCCGTCTTTTATCGGATGGTCACGGGCGTGCCGCCCTTCGATGGATCCAACTCCCACGACATCGTCGTCAAGCTCTGCACGGAGCGGGTGAAGGCTGCGACAATGGTAGCGCCCCGATTGCCGAGCGAAGCGGATCGCTTCTTCGAACGGGCCTTGGCCCGGGCTCCCGAGGAGCGTTTCGCTTCGGTCGACGAGCTCGTCTGGGCAACCGAAGCGCTGGGCGGCGACCGCTCGCTCGACGCGGGGCGCCCTTCTTCGCCGCTCCCGCTCCCCGGCGCGCGGTTCTCCGACGGGTCCGGGCGTGCGGACCGCAAGGGTCGCGATTCGAGCTCGGGGGAGTCCGCTGGGCGCGATAGTGCGACCGCGTCTCTCATGGCTGCGGGTCGTGATACGGACACCGAACTGGCGGTGGCAGCCGACGAATCGGAGAGGAGCACTATCACCGAAAAATCTCGGATTAGTCGCCCTCGGGACTCGGAGACCCAGTCGGTCGTGGTTCGGCGGGAGGATTCGGTTTCGGAGAAGGCGTCGCGGCGCCGTGCGATTGCTTTGGCGGCGGGTGTTGTCGTGGCGACATCCCTCGCCTGGGTGGCTTTCGCGGGGAAGACGACACCTGTGATCTCGACTCAGAGCGCGCTTTCGCCGGAGGGCGAAGCCGCTTCGGTGGCGCCCAGCCAGAACGTGAGTGAAAGGGAAGAGTTGGCGCGGACCATTGGTGCGGAGGGCCCTTCGCCGAAAGCTCCCGGGGTGCCGGGTCCCGGCAGTTCTGGAGAAGCCGGCGTTTCAAGCGCCCGCGAGGAAGGCGTCGCGAGTGCGGTGGCCAGCGGGGTGCCAACGGTTGATCGCGCAGCCACACCTGGATCTTCGGGTGACGCCTCCCGAGGCGAAAAGGGAAGCTCGGCAGGCTTCCGCACGTCGGGAAGCGTCCGCGCGACCGCACCTCGAACGAACGCGCCCACCACTCCGTCGTCGAGGGCGCCTTCTCGAGGCACGAACCAGCCGCTCGCGACACCGTCCCGGGCCGCGCCAAAGCCCGCCGTACAGCAGCCGGTTCCCACAGATCCCGTCTTCGGACTTCCGGTCCAAGAAGGAAGCCGATGAGGACGATGCTCCTCTCGTCACTCGTGAAGGCCGCCGCTGTCGCGCTGGTTGTTCCAGCGCTCGCCGTGGCGCGGCCCGATTCGGCGGAAACGCCACCTTCCTCGAACCAGGCCCCTGGATCCGGAGGTGCTACCGCCGAAGCCAGCGATTCGGCGGACTCGAGCACCTCATCCAACGCGGAGCCGACCCCGCACGAATCCGCAGAGGGCCCCGCGCCTGCAGACGAGCTCGAACGGAGCGAGCGCGCCCTTCGAGCGGGGCACGGTGGACTCGAGCACTTTCGGGCCGGCGATTTTCTCGCGGCCTACGAGAGCTTCGACCAGGCTGATCGTCTGATGCACTCCCCGGTCTTCTCGCTTTACATGGCGCGGTGCCAGGAGCGCCTCGGGCGCTTGATCGATGCGCGGGCACTGCTCCAAAACCTCTCGGAAGAGGCGCTGCCCGAAGAGGCACCGGCGACCTGGACGAAGGCGGTGGGCGAAGGGCGGGAGGAGCTCGAAGCCCTGGTGCCTCGCATCGCTACGGTCGCCATTTCGATCCGTGGTGCTTTGGAGCTACCTGCGACCCTCCGGGACGGCGCTCGCGCGGTGGTGCTCGATGGGCCCGACGAGACCCTCGACTTCGATCCGGGGCGTCACGAACTGGTGCTCAGCGATCGGGCCGGTCGGGAGGTTGCGCTTACGGTCGAGCTTGCCGAGGGCGAGAGCGATCGCAGCGTCTTGTTCGCGGTGCAGCCGGAGCCAGAGCCTGCGACGCATCTGTCGACGCCGGTGGTTTCGTCCGGCAAGGGCCCCGTTGCAAGGGAGGCGGATGCTTCACCGTCGAGCCACCGCGCGGCGGGCTACACGGCGTTCGCCCTCGGCGGAGCTGGTCTGGTGTTTGGCGCAGTGACCGGCGGACTTGCCGTCGCGAGGGCACAGGAAGTGAAGCAGAACTGTGTCGGATCGGTCTGTAACTCCAAAGACGAGCCCACGTACCAGGAGGCGCGAAAATTCGCCAATCTGGCAACCGTGGGCTTCGCCGTGGCGCTCGTGGGTGCCGGCACTGGGCTGACCCTTCTTCTCACCGAGCCCACACCGAGCGGGTCCTCCGTCTCGGTCAATCTCCATCCGAGCGGGGCGACCCTTTCAGGGCGCTTTTGACTCGTGGTCAGCGAACGACGGACTCGCGCTCGAAGCTGCGCAGATCGTAGCGAGAGCGGGAGCGTGTGCGCGCACGGAACGCGCACGTGCGCACGGAGCGACCGCGCCGGAGCTCAGTCCAGTCCGTACTTGGTGAGCAGTCGGCGCAGGTACCCCCGCTGCAGACCCGCGATCCGCGCTGCTTCGGAACGATTGCCTCCGCAGCGCTCGATGAGGATCCCGAGGTAGATGCGAGTCATGCGCTCGACGAGCGCCTCCTTCTGCTCCGCGTAGGGGCGCGTCACGTCGAGACAATCGCGGAGGACCTGATCGAGCTCGGTCGACGGCGCTGCCTCGCCGTCACTGAGTTCGCCGAGTACCGAGTAGGCCTGCAGTGCGTGCTTCAACTCCCGCACGTTCCCCGGAAACGTTCTTTGACCGAGCGTTTGCACCACCTCTTCGGGCAGCGGGGGCATTCCGAGATCCGCGGCGATGCGTCGTGCCAGGAGGGGAATGTCCGAGGTCCGCTGTCGCAGGGGAGCGACACCCAGTTTCACGACGACGAGCCGATAGAACAGATCGGAGCGAAACGTCCCGTCTTCGACTTCCTCTTTGAGGTTCCGATTCGTGGCAGCGATGATTCGCACCTGGGTCGGTCGTTGCTTGCTTTCACCAACCCGGCTGTACCTTCCCGATTCGAGCACACGCAGCAGCACGGGTTGGATGTCGAGGGGCAGCTCTCCGATTTCGTCGAGGAACAGGGTGCCGCCGTCGGCCTCGGCGAAAGCCCCGGCGTTTTCGCCCGTGGCGCCGGTGAAGGCGCCTTTTTTGTGTCCAAAGAGCTCACTGCGGACGAGTGATCGGTCGAGCGCACCGCAATTGATGGCAACGAACGGGCCAGCCGAGACGCGAGAATGGTCGTGTAGAGCTCGCGCAATGAGCTCTTTTCCAGTTCCGGATTCCCCTTCGATGAGCACGTTGACGAGCGAGCCCTCGAGGCGCTTCATCAAGAGGAAGAGGCGGCGCATGGAGGGCGACTCGCCGTAGAGATCACCGTATTGGGTCGGTGAAGCCCCCTGCGTCCCCTCGAAGGCTTCGACGTCCGATTCGAACGACAGCTCGGTGGCGCCGAGGGTGAGGCGGCTCCCCAGGGACAGAGTCATCTCGCCCACCCGGCTCCCGAGGTAGAACGTCCCGTTGCGACTGCCGAGATCGCGCACGTGCACCCCTTCGGCTGCGAGGGTGACTTCGAGATGTTCGCGTGAGACGGCCGGATCGTCGATGATGAGGTGGTTGTCGGCGCTTGCGCCCACGCGATAGGTACCAGCGCCGATCCGGAGGCGATGCGGAGCGCCGGTTCCTGCAACCACCCGAACCACTGCTTCGAGTGGCTCCGAAGATGGATGGGGCTTCAAAGCTTCGGTCTTGTCCGGTCGTCCCTCGTCCCGCTGCGCCATGGACCGTGTATAGCCAGAGGATCTAGAGCGACAAACGGTTTCCCGTTCGGTGCGATCAGGTCAGCACCTCGGGCTCGCGCAGATTCGCGCCGAGCACGTGACACGCGCCCTCTTCTAGACAGGGGGGCGCTTCTCCTTGGCGCGACAGAGCCACGGTCTCAGTGCTCGAGACTCGGAAAAAAAAGCGACGGATTTGCCTGGAGGCCCTGGGGACCGGGCGGCCTTCAGGGAGAGTTGGGCCGGGACGTATTGCACAGGGTGCCGCGCGTGAGCCGCCACGGCCGAGGAAGGGTTCATGGAGAGAGCGAAAATGATCGCGATGGTCGCCTCGAGTTTGCTGTTCGCTGCCTGCGGGGCGGACGCTCCGCAGGACGACGGGGGAAACGGCATGGGGGGGGCGGGGAATGTCGAGGAGCTCGACATCGGCGTGTGCGATCCCTCGAGTCAAACCTTCACCCTCGAAATCGACAACCCCTACCTCCCGTACCCGGTGGGCAGGCAATGGGTGTACAGCGGCGAGGAGGAGGGAGCCACCGTCGACCTCAGGATCACCGTGCTCGACGAGACAGAAGAGGTGGCGGGGGTGACCACTCGTGTGATCGAGGAACACGAGGAAAACGACGGAGAGGTCGTGGAAATCTCCAGGAACTTCATCGCGCAAGCCGAGGATGGAACCGTGTGCTACTTCGGCGAAGAGGTCGACATCTACGAAAACGGTGAGATCACCTCCCACGAAGGGGCGTGGCGAGCCGGGGGTGACAACGAGCCGGGTATTTTGATGCCTGCAGATCCGATGGAGGGCACGGCATACCAGCAAGAGGTTGCCCCGGGAGTTGCGCTCGACCGTGCGGAGATCGTGCGCATTGGTCGCATGATCGAAGTGCCTGCGGGCAGTTTCCAAGACACGGTCGTCACCGAGGAAAGCAGCCCACTCGACGCAGGTGCCCAGTCGAACAAAGCCTACGCCCGTGACGTCGGGCTCATCGTGGACGACGTCGTCGAACTCGAAAGCGTGACGGACGACTGAGGCGCGCGGTGACCACCGTCCCGGCGGTCCCGCAGCGCCACCGCCTCCCGCCGATGGGGTGCCGTCGTCCTCACCGCCGGGGAACGAATTCAGCGAGGTCGCGACACCCGACGGTGAGGACGAATAGGCACGAAGGAAGCGAGAGAGAGCGTGCCGCGACCTGGTCGCTCCGAGCGGGCAGTTGGTTCGTAGCGCGCCCGCGGAGCGCCCCCCGAGGAGAGACATGTGCAATGCGCGTGCCGAGCTCCGGGCGTCAGAAAGTCCGCAAGTTCGCCCAGTCAGTGGTGCGTGAGGTGGTGACTCCACTGCCCACTTCTGGCGGGTCGGTGACCGGGCGAGTGACGGAAAACGAAGCCGAAGTCCCGGGGTTTCTCGCCTCAGAAGGGGACGACCTCGTCTCCGTTTCCGTAGGCGCAGTGCGGTTGGCTCAAGGTGACACATCGCGCGGATGCGAGCTCGAGCCACGGCAAGATGACCCGGTGCGGTCGCTTGGGTGCGTGGAGGCGGCCGAATGAGGTGCTCACTCCAGGGGAGGTGTGCCAGCCGCGATTCGTCCGACGTCCGATCCTGGTGTAAAGGACTCGCCGATGGCTGCTCGTCGCACGAAGCAACCCCGCCGCGAAAAGAGCTCCGCGAAGAGATCCCTCGGGATCGTCTATCCGGAGGGGCAACGGTTCGCGTGTCGAGACTGCCCGGCTCGCTGCTGCACCTACTGGGGGATCCCGGTGAGCGACGAGGAGCGGGAGCGCATTTTCGGAGACGACGAAGCGATGGCGCGGCTCGACGACCGGGGTCGAGCGATCCTGCGCGCCGGCATCCTTCCCATGCGCGAGCGGAACGAGCGCCTCCAATGCGCCTTCCTCGACGACGACCACCTCTGCAGCCTGCACAAGCGCCACGGCCACGCGTTTCTCCCCGCGCCGTGCCAGGCGTTCCCCTTCGGTTTTTCCGAGAACGAAATAGGGCAGCCGGTCGCGCTTCTCTCCCGCTACTGCCCGTCCATTCGCGACGACTACGGTGAGCCTGTCGGTGACGTCATCGAAGAGAGGCTCGGGCAGGCAGGCATCCGCCCCATGGCGGACCGCATGGGGCTCGGTTCCGGGCGCACCTTGGCGAAGACCGAGTTCGCCCCCGTCGTCGAAAAATGGCGGGAAATCCTGCGAGAGGGCTGCTCGACGAGCGAGAGCCTGACGAGCATCTACGAGTTCACCGACGCATTCGACGAGGCTCTTCCAAAAAAGAAGGATCTCAGCCCCCAAGAGATCGAGGGAGCCATCGAAAAGGCGATGGAAACGAGCGTCGAGCCTCTGAGACCGCGTGGCGACCTCACCTACGGCGCCAAGATGCTGATTGCACATCTCCTCGGGGGCATGTGTTACCCGTCTCGAGTGCTCCTGGCGCACCGCGTGAAGCCGATCTCCTTTTGGGAAAAGGTTCGCTCGTGGGGCAACCGGCTCGCTTGGCTGTTGGGATGGGGCCGCGTGAAATTGCTCTTCGTCGAGCGCCCGGTGGCGGTGGGTCGGATTCGCAAGGTCGCCCCGTTCCTCGGTCGTGAGCTCGGCCGCCTGGTGAGTGACTACCTCGTCGAGGTGCTTTGGCGTCGCCAGGGGATGAGTAGGCAGACGTATCTCAATCGCGTGATCGTCGACATGGCGCTCATGACCTTGCTGATCTCGCGATACGCGCGTGCTTCGGCACAGGCTGCCGGGCGAACCGAGGTCGTGGCGCACGACGTGAAAGAGGGGATCGGGGTTGCCGAGCTCCTGTTCTCGCACCAAGGCGATGCCGCGCAGAGCACCGTGCTCCACAACCTCCGCCTCAACCTGATGTCGAACCCCCGGGCCTTCCGGGGGGTCCTGGCTTCGGAGACGTAAGTCTTACGCAGGCGAGCTCGCCTCGGGGCGAAGCATTCGGTAAACGAAAGCCACGTGACTTGGCTCGTCCTGGCACTCGTTTCGGCTTTTTGCCTCGGCATCTACGACGTCTCCAAGAAAGCGGCGCTCGAGGACAACGCCGTCCTGCCCGTGCTCTTGGCTTCGACGCTGGTGGGACTGGTTCTCTTGGCGCCCGTGGTGCTGATGACTGCGACGAGCCCGTATCTTTCTCAGCACGTGGGGCTCTACGTCGAGCCGCTGTCCCGGGCCCAGCACCCGCTCGTTTTCGGGAAGGCCGCGTTGGTCACCGCGTCCTGGGTCTGCAACTTCTTTGCTCTGAAACACCTGCCCATTTCGCTGGCCGCCCCTCTGCGAGCGACGGCGCCCCTCTTTACTTTGGCGGGTGCAGTGGTCCTTTTCGGGGAACGTTTGACCGGGGCCCAGTGGGTCGCCGTGCTGTCGATTCTCGCGGCGTATTGGGCCTTTTCCCTCGTGGGGCGACTCGAGGGGATCCAGTTTTCCAGGAATCGCTGGGTTTGGTTGCTCGCTCTGGGGACGCTCCTCGGTGCGGCCAGTGGGCTCTACGACAAGCACCTGCTCCAGGCGGAGCGGATCCCGCCTTGGTCCCTTCAGGTGTGGTTCACCGCATACGGTGCCTTGCTTCAGCTCGCCTTGGTCCTCACGGTGTGGTGGCCGCGCCGAAGACAAACGACACCCTTTCGCCCCCGCCTGTGGATCGTCGGGGTGGGCGCGTTCCTCTTGCTCGCTGACTTCGCCTACTTTCGCGCCCTTGCCGAGCCCGGAGCGCTCGTGTCCGTGGTCTCCGTCGTGCGGCGCTCGAACGTGGTCGTGAGCTTCACGCTCGGCGTGATCCTCTTTCGAGAGGAGCGCCCGTGGGCGAAGGCGGGGGCACTGGTCGGGGTCCTCGCCGGGCTTTCGCTGTTGATTCGCTGAACCGGTCAGGAGTCGCAAGGGAGCGCGGACCCAGGGGGGCGACTACTCGATGCCCTGGGTATCGCGGCCCACTGCGTGATCGAGGCGCACCCGCGCCGTGCGCAAGGCGATGTGTGCGTCGACCAGGCCGAGGCGCGCCTGGATCAGCGCGGACTCGGCTTCGAGCAGATCGAGGGAAGTGGCCCGGCCGTTGCCGTAGAGCAAAAACCGGTCTTTGTAGCTGGCTTCGGCCGCAGCGAGGCCGCGCTCGGCGGAAGTCGTCGCCAGCTCCGCTTCTTTCAGCGTGCGGTAGGCCGACACGACCTCGGTGCGGAGGTTGTCCTCGAAGAGATGCTTCTGCGCCTCGACTTCGCGCGCTTCGGCCTCCCGCTTGCGAGCCTCCGAACTGTTCGTACCGATGTCGTTCAAGGTCCAGATGACCTGAATGCCCGCGTCCCAGCTCGCGTTCCATTCCTCCGTTTGAGGAAAAATGCGGGGATTGGGGTTCGCGTAGGTGAAGTTACCAAACGCCTCGATGCGAGGGAGGCCGTGGGTTTGATGCACCTCGCCGGCCTTCCGCAGGGCGTATGCCGTATCGTCGAGAGCGCGTACCTCCAGGCGACGGTCGAGCGCTTCTCGCTGTAGCTCGGCGAGAGATTTCGTTTCGCCACCTTCAGGAAAGGGGGCGAGCACGTCCTCCCCGATTTCCCAGCTGCCCTCGTACGCCTCGCCGCCGTTCATCTGCACGTTGAGCTGTTCCCGCGACACCACCTCGGCGGTGCTGGCTCGGCGGAGGTTGAGCTCGGAAGAGGCGACGAACGCTTCGGCCCGCAGCACGTCGGCTCGTGCGACCTGGCCAGCGTCGTAGCGCTTTTGAACCGTTTCGAGCTGGGCCTTTGCCCGCTCGACCGCCTGCGTCGCTTCCGCCATGGCGAGCTTTTCGCGGGTCCAGCGGTAGTAGGTGAGTCGCGCGTTCGCTGCGGAAAGAGCCCGGGCCGCTCGCTCCTGAAGCTCGGCCGAGCGCCTCTGCGCTTTGGACGCCGCCAGAGACTTGCTCAGGTTGAGGAGGTAGTCGCTCAGTGGAACCACGACGCCCGCGTTGAGGTAGTAGTTGTTCTGCGGACTCGAGAACGAAAACGCGCTGCTGTCGATCCCGAAGAGCGGCGCTCCAGGCCCAAGAGGGCCGGGTGGATCGGTCGTTCCGACCAGGTTTCCCCCGCCCCCGAAGTCTGCCGCTGGAACCTCGGACATGCGGGTATAGCGCGCCGTCAGCGTGACGCGTGGCGCGTAGCCGTAGAGTGTCTCGTCGACTTCGGCGTCTGCTGCGTCGATTTGCGCGCGTCGGACCGAGGCCTCGCGACTGATCGCGGAGGCACGCTCCGCGGCTTGGTCGGACGTGAGGCCACCGGGGCGGCCGACGAGAGGTCCGAACGGGTTGCCCGCGTCTCCTTCTGTGGCCTCGGCTTTCGCCGACGTCGGCGTTTCCGGGGTTTGGGGAGGAGCGGTCGTGGCCGCCCCGGCCTCGGACGCGTTACCGGCCGGTTGCGCCCCCACGCCGGTGGCAACGAGGACGAGAGCCAGGGTCAGGCCGGCACCGGCGGTGCGTCGGAGAAGGGAAAGGGGAGGGGTCATGAGCGTTTCGAGGGGGTCACTCCGCTGCCGTAGCGGGCTCCGGCTGGCCACTGCCGTCACCGGAAGACCTGAAGATCCGATTGAACAAGCGACGGCGGAACGCGGAGAAATCGTCGAAAAGGGTGTACAGGGTCGGCACCACGACCAGGGTGAGCAGGGTAGCGAATGCCAAACCGAAGACCACGGCGACCGCCATCGGACCCCACCACTCGCTCGACTGAGTGCCCCAAAACACCTTGCCACCGCCGGTGAAGTCGATGCTGAGCCCGATCGCCATCGGCACCAGACCGAGGATCGTGGTGATGGCCGTGAGCATGACCGGTCGGAAGCGGGTGACTCCCGCCTCCACCAGAGCGAGGTTTCGATCGCGGCCCCGCTCGCGCAGCTTCTCCACGTAATCGAGGAGCACGATGGCGTTGTTCACCACGACGCCCGCCAAGGAGATCACCCCGAGGCCCGTCATGATGATGCCGAACGAGGTGCCAGTGAGGACCAGGCCCCAAAGCACCCCGACCAACGACAAGATCACCGAGCAGAGCACGATGAGCGGCAGGTCGAAGCGGTTGAACTGAGCGACCAGCACGATGGCGATGAGGAAGATCGCGATCAAGAACGCCGTTCCGAGGAACTCTTGGGATTCCTTCTGCTCGTCGTTGGCTCCACCGAGGCGCGCGGTGACCCCTTTCGGAGCATCGAGCTTTTCGACCTTGGCGATGACCGCATTGCGGACGTCGTTCTCGTTGAAGCCTTCCTGAACGTCGCCGCTGATGGTCACGACGGGCGTCTGCGCCTTGTGGTGGATCGAGCCACTGCCTCCGGCGAGCTCGTAGCTCGCGACGGTAGAGATGGGCACGGAGAACGTCCCGAGCTCCATGTCCTCGCGGCCGGGAACGCGCAGCGCAAGCACCGACTGCAGGTCGTCGCGAAATTGAGGAGCCAACTCGACGGTGATGTCGAACTCGTCCTCGCCTTCGCGGAACACGCTGGCCTTGGTGCCGTTCACAGCGGTGCGCACCGCAGTCGCGATTTCCCCGGTGCTGGCTCCGACGCGCTTGGCGGCGCCGCGGTCGACCTGGAAGCGGAGCTCTGGGCGCCCGACGCGATAGTTGTCCTCGAGGCCCGTCACCCCAGGAATCTTTGCGAGTTCGCGACGCACCTGCGCCGCGTAGGCACCGGCCGCGTCGAAGTCCTTCGCCGCAATTTCGACAGCGATGGGCTTGCCGACAGGGGGGCCTTGGCGCTCCTTCTCGATCTTGATCTCCGCGCCGACGATGTGGGCCACCGCCTCGCGCAAGCGCTGCACGGTGATCCGCGAGTCCTCCTTGCGGGGGGTCTCTCCGGGGCGCGCTTTACTCGGGTGGGGGTAGAAATTCAGCGTGATGCGGGCCTGGTTCGTCGCGCTCGACGAGGCGAAGTCGCCCATGACGACACCCGTTTCCGCGACGTAGGTCTCGATGGCGGGCTCCTTGAGGAGCACTTCCTCCACCTCGCGAACGATGCGATCGGTCTCCTCGACGTCCGTCCCGTCGGGGGCCCGCACACTTACCGTGGCGCGATCCGGCTCGACGTCGGGGAAGAACTCGGTGCCGTGGTTGAGCTTGCCGTAGGCGACGAAGGTGCCGATCAGCAAACCGAACATGCTGAGCGTCGTCAGCGCTCGGTGGCGGAGCGCCCACTCCAGCAAGCGCCGGTAGCTCTGGACGACGAGTCCGTAATCGTCGAAGTTGACGTGATCGTCGTCCGCGTTGCCCTTGGGGTTCTTGACCGGCCTGAGCCCGAGCGCCGTGAGCACCGGAAGGATCACGATCGCGACGAAGAGCGACGACAGAAGGACCGTCACCAGCGTCATCGGAAGGTAGACCATGAACTCGCCCATGATCCCGGTCCATGCCAGGAGCGGGGCGAATGCTGCGACCGTCGTGAGGGTCGAAGCCGCCACGGCCATGGCGACCTCGTTCGTTCCGTCGACCGATGCCTCGAACGGCGATTTGCCCATCTCGAGGTGTCGATAGATGTTTTCGACGAGCACGATGGCGTTGTCGACCAACATCCCGAGGACGAGGATGAGGGAGAACAGGACGACGATGTTGAGAGTCACGCCGAGGAGCGAAAATACCATCATGCCCATGAGCATGCTGAGGGGGATCGCTATCGCGACGAACAGGCTGTTCTTCACCCCCATGAAGAACACCAAGACTCCGACCACCAAGATCAGAGCCAGGAGAATGTTGTTCTCCAGCTCCGACACCATGATGTCGACGTCGCGCGACTGGTCGGCCAAGATGCCGTAGTGGACGCCCTTGGGCCAGCTCTTCGCTTGCTTGCCTACGATCTCTTTGACGCCTTCGGCGACCTCGACGATGTTGGCCCCCGCACGTTTCACGACGGCCAGAGACACGCTGGGCTCGCCGTTCATGCGAGAGTAAGTGCTTCGCTCGGCGAACCCGTCGACCACCTCCGCGACGTCGCGAACGAACACCGGACGATCGCCACGGCGAGTGATGGCGACGTTTTCGATTTCTCGGGCAGCTTCGAACTCGCCGGGAACGCGGACGAGGAAGTTGCCGCGTGTCGCGGTCACCTCACCGCCCGGCACGTTGACGTTCTCGTTGCCAATGGCACTCACGACGTCGCTCAGACCGAGCTCGTAGTGGGCGAGGCGATTCGGATCGACCTGCACCCGGAGCTCGCGAGTGCGACCGCCTGAGAGCTGTGCGTTGAGCACACCGGGGAGCCGCTCGATCTCGTCCTGGAGCTCCTCGGCAAGGTCCTTGAGCTCCGTCTCGTCGATGGGACCCGCCATGTTGACGAGCATGATCGGGAACTCGGCGAACGAGATTTCCTCGATGCTCGTTTCCTCGACGTCAGCCGGGAGATCGACCCGCGCCCGGTTCACGCGGTCGCGGACCCGTTGCAGAGCCTCCTCGATCACGATGTCCGACTCGAACTCGAGGTTGATGAGGCTCACGCCCTCCGCCGAGGTGCTCGTGATGCTCTTCAGATCTTTGACGCCCGAGACTTCGTTCTCGATCGGGATGGTCACGAGCGACTCGACGTCCTTCGGCGAGACACCCGGGTAGGGGGTCGTCACCATGACCACGGGGACCGTGATGTCCGGATTCGCCTCGCGCGGTAGCCGCACGTACGAGATGAGGCCGAACAGGAAGATGCAAGCGAAGATCAGGAGCACCGGGGCTCGGTGCCGAACGATGAAGCGAATCATCGACTAGCTCCTCCTCGGATCAGTCGCCGAAAACGGCGCGCCCGTTCTCGCAGCACTTGCCGCGTCTGTGGACGAGGACGGAGTCGCCCTCTGCGATACTGCGATGACCAACGATGATCAGGGCGTCACCCGGTTCGAGGCCCTTTTCGACGACCACCTGCTTGCGCAACACGGGGCCAAGCTGCACCGGATGCCACTCAGCCTTGCCGTTCTTTTCGACGAACACGCCAATGCTGTCGGGCCGGGTGACCAGCCAGTCTTGCGAGACGAGGAGCTTCTGGTCCTTTTCGCTCCCCGCCTCTCCGGCCAGCCCCGCGCGAAGGGCGACCTGGGCGATCATCCCGGGCAGGAGCTTCTCGTCGGGGTTTTGCACCTCGATGGTGGCTTCGAAGGCGCGCGTCTTCAGGTTGGCTGCTTGCGACAGGCGGATCACCTTGCCCGCGTACGTGCCCGAACGAGCGCCGAGGGAGACCTGCGCTGGCATCCCTTCCTGCGCCAAGGCCATGTCCCGGTCCGAAAGCGCGACCGTCACGTGAACTGGATCGAGCTGCACCAGTCTGAACAGCGGCATACCCGGTCCTGCCACCTCGCCGACTTCCGCGTCGACCTTGACCACGACGCCTGCGAAAGGCGAGGTCACGACAGACCGTTGTGCGTTGACCTGCAGTTCACCGAGAGCGGCTTTCGCCGTCGCCAACCGATCTTCGTGGGCGTCGAGCTCCGCCTTGGGGATCGCGGTGCCGAGCGACTTGGCGCGCTCGAGCTCGCGCTCGGCGGCGTTCTTTTCAACCTGAGCTCGAACCAGGCGAGCGCCGTGCGTGCGACTGTCGACACGCGCGAGGACGGCACCGGCTTTTACACGATCCCCTTCCGCGACGTTGACGCTCTCGATGTAGCCGCCGAGCGGTGCAGACAGCTGAGCATCACGGACGCCCTCGATCTCGCCGGGGACGTCCAGGCTGAGGACTCCGCCCGATGGCTGGACGACTGCCACCTCGACGCGGGTTCCGGTGAGCTCGATCTTGCTCGGCTGGATGGTTTCCTGCGCGACGTCCTTTGCTTCTCCGTCGGCCTCGGCGGACTGACAGGACGCGAGCAGGAGCGATGCCGACGCAACGATCCACACGGCGGCCCTTTTCCGAGCCTGCGCAGTTCGCTTTCGATGGGCCGGCGCTCCCGCAAGCGGGCTCGCCACGGATGACTGAGGAGAGGCAGTGAACATGGGTCGATCGTGGGATGTATTCGAGGACAGCGTATCCAGTTGGTTCCTGGCTACTGCTCCGCGCGGGACTCCGTCGGCTCCAGGAGGGACTTTGAGTCGACTCGAATGAGTCAGTGCTCGCGAGGGGAAGGGAAGGTGTCCTTCCGAACTCTCTGGGGCGCTGCCGGGGGTCAGAGGGTGCTCGGGCTCAGCCCGTATTCCCGTCGGAAGGCGGCGGCAAACTTGCTCGGGTTGGCGTACCCGACAGCGAGTGCCACTTCAGTCACGCTGTGCTGTCCGCGCGAGAGCAGCTCGTGTGCTCGCTCCATGCGCGTGCGACGGAGATACTGGAAGACCGGGGTGCCGAAAAGGGCTTTGAAGCCCATTTTGAGCTTCCGCTCGTTCAATCCAGACTGCCTCGCCAGCTGGGCCAGGTTCGGTGGAGCCTCGAGCCCATCGAGCAGGAGCTCCCGAGCTCGGTGGAGGCGCGCCACTTCGTCTGGGGATAACTCGGCCGCTTCCGTTTGTTCCCCGACGGAGAACTGATGCGCGAGCAACGCGACGAGCTCGAGCCCTTTGCTCTCCAGGTAAAGTCGCCGCATGGCGCCTTCGAGGCGACAGGTCATCAGATCGTCGAGGACGCTGTAGAGCGCGCGGTTCATCGGCCGCCCCTCGATCGCGTACGGTTCATCGCTCGAGAGCAACGTACGCAGTCCAACCGGGAGCTCGTTCGTTCCCAAGAGCCCGCACAGCGCTTCGGGTGCGAGGCTGAGATGAATCGTCATGTCCTGGCTGCCTTGCGGAGCAGAACAATGAAAAGTCGTCGACTCCTTGATGGTCGACGCCTGAAGCTCACCCGCACTCATGGGGAGGGGGGCCCCGTCCGGGGCTGAGCACAGACCGATGCGTCCCCTGGTGATCGTGAAGTCCAACTCGCAGGGGGCGTGCTCGATCTCGAGCTCGAAGGGCTTCAGACCGACAACGTTGGCGACGGTCATCTGGATTCCCGAGCGAAGGCTGACCGCGCTCGCCCGCCCGGCGATCTGATCGGAGGCCCAGGTCACCCGACGCTCGCCGGGGCTCGGCTCATCCCAAGAGACACCGTCGGAGAAGAAATTCGCGAACTCGTCGAGATCGTTCGCCGTGCCATCGAGGTGGATGGGGCCCATGGTCAGAGCGGAGCATAATCACGAGGCTGGGCTAGCGCACGGATCGCAACACTAATTCACCGAGTGTTGACTTTGGGCCAGCGGACTCGGGCCTGTTCGGACCACCGGTGCTCTCGCATCGTGACGGGACACTGGTCTTCTCTCTCGCTTGCAGGCGCTCGTATTGACACGGGAAAGTCGTCGCGACGCGGGTTGGTGAAACAGCGGGTTCGTGGTGCCCCGCGTTCCGAAAGAGCGGTAATTCCTCGCGCATACTAGTCATTCCGCATTCATGTCTCGGGTGGCTTCCACACCTGTTCCCGCCTCGACGAAGAATGGCCACGGACTCCAACCCCCACGACGCAAACGGTCGACTGACCGACCCAGCGCCGCGGAGAGCGATGCGCAGCGGGCGGCTTCTTCACGTTTCGTCCGCGCGCAACCGGTGAACGACGGGTGCCGGCTTGCAGCTCGCGCGGCGTCTTCGTTTCCGCTCGCGCGGCGGGCTTTGGTCAGCTGTTCGAATCGCCCGTCTGTTCGGGGTGGGGGGCGAACAGACGTTGGACTTCTGGCTCCCTCCCTCCGGTGATGAGGCGCGCGCCGCGCTTTTGGATGACGTAGTTGTACGCCCAATTGAGCAGCACGAAGAGCCGATTGCGAAACGTGACCAAGAACATCACGTGGACGAAGCACCACAGGAGCCAAGCCGTAAGTCCGCCAAATGTTCGGGTCCCCAAGTCGGCGACCGCGCGCGCCTTGCCGATCGTGGCCATGCTGCCCTTGTCCCGATATTTGAATGGTGGTCGTGCGTCGGGCGTCGCTCCTTCGGACAGCTCTTCGTGGATGATCCGAGCGACGTAGTCGCCCATTTGCATGGCGCCTTGAGCCACCCCAGGCACCGGTTTTCCCGAGTCCGGATCGTCGATGGCTGCGATATCACCGATCGCAAACGTATCGGGGTGCCCGGGGAGGCTGCAGTCGGGGCGTACGGGAACCCGCCCGGCTCGATCCAACTCGACTCCCAGAGTCTTCGCGACACTCGCAGCTCGCACGCCTGCCGCCCAAAAAACGTTGCCTGCGACGAGCCGCTCGTCTCCCAGGTTCACTCCGCGCTCGTCCACGCCCGTGACGAAGGTGTTCAAACGTACCTCCACCCCCAGAGCCTCGAGATCCTGCTTCGCCATTTCCCCGGCGGCTTCGCTCATCGCAGGAAGGAGCCGCTTTTGACCCTCGACGAGCACGATGCGGGTGGTTGTCGTATCGACGTGGCGAAAGTCGTCCGGGATCGAGTTGGCTGCGATTTCGCGGAGCGCGCCGGCGAGTTCGATTCCGGTCGGTCCGCCGCCGACGACCACGAAGGTGAGTGCAGCCCGCCGTGCTTCGTCGTCCTGTTCGAGCTCTGCGGCTTCGAACGCGAGTAGGGTGCGTCGGCGAATTTCCAAGGCATCGTCGATCGACTTCAGGCCCGGAGCGTTCTGTTCCCATTCGTCGTGACCGAAGTACGCGTGCGTCGCACCGGCGGCGAGCACGAGGTAGTCGTAGGGCACGGTCCCGAGTTGGGGACAGACGACGCGCTTTCGATCGAGGTCGATCTGGGTGACCTCGCCCATAGCGACTTCGACGTGGTCTTGCGTGTGCAGAATCGTCCGAATCGGATTGGAAATGTCGGCCGGGGAAAGGGCAGCCGTGGCCACCTGGTAGAGCAGCGGTTGGAAGCAGTGGTGATTTTCCTTGTCGATGAGGAGAATGTCGACGTTCGTCCGCGCGAGTCCGCGTGCTGCATGCAGGCCACCAAATCCCCCACCGACGATCACCACGAGGGGCCGAGGTCGACCTCCTGGATGCCGCGGGGTTGGAGCGTGGTGTTCGGTGGTTCCTGAACTTGCCGTGCGAGCGTCCGGGTCCCGATTGCGGGATTTTCGTGCGGTTGCCGATGTGTCCAATGCCGAGCCCTCCTTGCGCCCACTCTCCTGATCCTACAGCGACCATCGCTTGGGGTCTGTCGCGATCACCGAGCCGATAGCGACAGCCCCACGCCTCCGAGGATGAGTGCGGACGCGACCACGAGGCGGAGCGACAGGGTCTCTCCCATGAACAGCAGTCCGCCGACGGCCGCCAGCACCGGCACCGAAAGCTGCACGGTCGCGGCGCTGGTGGCCGTGTGACCAGACAGCGCGGCGTACCAAATGGCGTACCCGACGCCCGAGGCAAGGGAGCCAGAGGCAACTGCGAGGAGGGCTCCTTGGGTCGTGATGTGCGACTCGGTGATTCCGAACGGCGTCGCGACGAAAATGCAGAGAGCACTCACTCCGACCGCCCACGGAAGAGTTCGCATGAAGTTGCCGGCGGTAGCACGCAGGGGGTCCGGTTGACCTCGACCATTCAAGGAATAGAGACCCCACGCCGCC
>JBNKGC010000089.1:0-21991 GCA_050289625.1 Polyangiaceae bacterium
GCTCGGGGTCGCCGAGGTGGTAAAGGTGCAGCTGTCGGTTCGCGCGAGGAACGGACTGATGACGTTGACTCCGACCGCATCGCCGGGAGCTTGGTTGTAAAGCCGCATCAGATTGTGCGGCGTTTCGGCCGATACGGCGAGCACGCCGGCGTTGGTCATGAGCTCGTCCATTTCGGCGATGCCCGTTCCTCCGGACAGAGCAATCACGACGCCTCCCGCGCGCGTGAACGTGTCGATGACGCCGTTCCAGGCCGTTCCGATGGCTCCAAGCTCGCCCGCCGCGGCATTGGGCTGATCGTAGACGAGGAGGACATCGAAGTTCGCGCGATCGAGAGCGGTCTCGATGTTGGCCGGGTTATTCTCGACAGTCAGGTTGTAGGAGCGACTCCGTGTCTGCGCGGCGGCGCTCAGCGATGCGTCCGTCGCGTTCTTGACGGGGTTCGGAGTGTTCTCCGCGTAGGCCAAAATGCGCACCGGATCCGAACCAGGGAGGAACGCCGCATTTCCGAGCAGAGTCGTTTGCGCCGAAACGTTGGGCGACACCTCGTAGCTCATGCAGATGGCGACCAGGTGCCCGCTGGTAGCCCCGAGGCACATTCCCGACACGCAGAGCCCCGAAGCGCACTGCTGGAAGCAGCCGCCGCAATTGGCCGGGTCGGAGGTCAGATCGACGCAGGTACCACCGCAGTCCGTCGTGAATGGCGGGGTCATGCATGACGGCGCGCAGGCGTACGTCATCCCCGAAGGGGCACACCGCGGGTTCGGGGCGATGCACTGCGTGTCGCAATCGCCGCAAGCATCGGTGCGATTGAACGGCGGCAGGCACGCGCCCGAACCTCCGGTTCCACCGGTTCCCCCAGCTCCCCCCGTTGCGCCACCGCTGCCGCCAACGGCTCCGCCGGTGCCACCGACAGCGCCGCCCACGCCTGCGCCACCCGTGCCTCCGCTTCCGCCCAGGGCTCCCCCCATGCCACCGACGGCGCTCCCTCCGGAGCCTCCCGTTCCGCCAGTTCCGGTTCCTCCCGTGGGCGGCCCGCCGCAGAAACCATCGATGCAGCTCACGCCCGCGTCACATTGCACGCCGCAGCTGCCGCAGTTGTTCTCGTCAGCGCTCAAATCGACGCAGTCGCCGTCGCAGGCGCTGAGGCCCGATCGACAATCTCCTCCGACCAAACCGTCCGGGCCGCACGACGTCGGTAGCCACGCCAGCGCGGCGCAGGCGACTGTCCAGGCAAGAGCCCGACGCGAACGAAAGCGTTGAAACCAAAGGGGATGGTCCACGGTCACTCTTCCTCCCCCTCGGGGGCACCCTCGGCAGGCGCCTGTCCACCACCCGAACCCGCCGCTTCCTCATCGGTGGGTTCGTCCGGGTGCGCGCCCGGTGTTTTTGGATTTTCGGAGTCCTCGCTCTTCTCGGGAGCCTCGCCTCCCGGCGGAGCGGTGTCGAGGGGAGCGCTCTCGGCTTCAGGCGCGGGTGCGCTTTCGGCGACGCTCTTTCGTTCGCGCGTCACCACGAACTCGACGCGACGATTGAGGAACCAAGCGCGCTCCGTGTCTCCCTCGGCGATGGGGCGACTCGAGCCGAAGCCTTCCGAGCTCAACCGTTCGGCCTTCACCCCGTGCTGGATCAGGAAATCCTTCACTGCGTTGGCGCGGAGCTTACTGAGTCGGAGATTCACCTCCTCGGCGCCGCGACTGTCCGCATGGCCTTCGATGGCCACGTGGGTGTATTCGGGGTGAGCGTTCAAAAGAGTCGCCAACTTGGTGAGCACCGGATAGCTCATCGCGCGGATGACGTAGCTGTCGGTCCAGAACCGGATCTTCTCGTCGAGGACGATCTTGTCCCCCACGACCCGGACGTTCTGTTCGTCGGGACACCCGTCCTCATCGGCGTAGTTGTTCTTCGTCTCCGGCTCGAGCGGACAGAGATCGTCGGCGTCGGCAATGCCGTCCCGATCGTTGTCCGGATCGGGGCAGCCGTCTTCGTCCTCGAAGCCTTCGCGATCTTCGGGCTCGAGCGGGCACTTGTCGTCACCGTCGAGGACACCGTCCCGGTCGTTGTCCGCCTCGGGACACCCGTCGTCATCCTCGAAACCGTCCTTGTCCTCCGCTTCCAGGGGACACTTGTCGTCACCGTCGAGGATCCCGTCCGAGTCGTTGTCCGCCTCGGGACACCCGTCGCTGTCCTGATAACCGTCGCGGTCCTCGGCTTGGTCGGGACACATGTCGTCGGCGTCGAGGATCCCGTCCCCGTCCGTATCGGGGGGCGGTGGGGGAACGATCGGCGCGCGTTCGGCGAAGTCGAAGGTTGCGTGCAAACCCAAGACTGCGATGCGCGCGTCGTCGGGGCGAACCTCATCGTTACCCTGAAAGACGTGCACGTAGCCGGCAGCCGGCCCCACGCCGAAGGCGCCGTTCGCCAGAAAGAAATCGTAGCCGAGGAAAGCGTCGAACTGGGGTCGCGCGAGCCCACCGGTGATCGAAAGCCCCCCGGCAGCGCTGAGCCAAAGGCCTGCGGCGCTCACCGCGGTGCGGGGAGCCGAGCCAAAAGGACGCACTCGGAGGCCGAGGCCCAATTGGACGCCGCTCGCTCCATCGAGCTCTGCCAAGTCGGGGTCGGATGGTGGATCGCCACTCGACAATCCAATCCACCCCGCCTCGAACTGGAGCCCCCAAATGTCGTTGAAGCCCCACTCGGCAGCACCATAAGCCGCGCCTCCCCATCCGAGCTCGTCGGACTGGTGGCCCCCGAGAGCGCGCGCAGCACCACCCGTCGCGTGCAGACGCAGATCATCCGCCACCGCCGGCGAGGCGAGCGTGAGCAGGCTGGCTGTGAGAGCGATTCTTCGAGCCGTGCGCATGAGAGGACTCACGATCCTATCAGAGCGACGGCATGAGTAGAAAGTTTGGCCTCGCCCAGAAATGCATTCAGTCAGCGAGGTTACGGGGGCGAACGTCGTTCAGTGACCCACCTCCGAACACTTCAAAGCACACACATCGTGCGCCTCGTTGGGCGTTCTCGAGCTCGGCCAAAACGGGACAAAACTTCCCGTCAAATCGCTGACACCGCCTGCTCGGCAGTCGTGATCGGCCGCGTGCCCACGGCGCCCGTCGGCAAGGCTCCACGCAGCACGGACGAGCACGCGTGACGCGTCCGTGCCTCGAAAATAGCGTCACCTCGCCGGGCGCGGGACGTCCGGATGCTCGTTATAGAACGCGTCGAGGCTTTCCTTCGAGATGCGAACGGCCACGAGCCCATCGCGCTCGATCTTCGCCTGACAGCCGAGGCGCGAGCTCAGCTGCACGTCGAAGGCCTTGTCGAGGATGTCTTCCTCGTCCTCTTCGGCCTCGCTCAGCAGGTCTTCACCCTCTTCCACGTAGACGTGACAGGTCGAGCACGCGCACACCCCACCACAAGCGTCGCCCTCGGGCGCTTTGCCTTTCTTGGACGCCTCGAGGATGCTCGAACCAACGGGGATCTCGACGACGATGTCCTGATCGATGAACTTGACCTTGGCCATGATGCTTTGAGTAGCGGGCTCAATCGGGCTTTCCGCGGCCCTCTTTCGCTTTTCTGTGTGCCTCGACGTGAGCGTCTACCCCCTCGGCCTGCTCGACTTCCCCGGCGACGCTCCCGACGTTCCTGCCCGCGATGGCGCTTTGAATCGCGCGATTCATACGACGCCCCGCCCAGGCGTGGGTGGCTTCGTCCAAGGCGTCGAGGCGAGCCTGCACGCTGGAAGCCTTCGTCGCAGCTCCGGCTTCCCCCTCCGGACCCAAACCGAGAGAGCGCTTCAGCTCGAAAATCGCCCGATCGATTTTCTCGCGCTCCTCTTGCTCGAGGAGGTCCGCGTCTTGTTCGAGCGACTTTTCCGTCGCCGAGAGCACGCGCGCGGCCTCCACCCTCGCATCGGCGAGACGCCTGGCTTCGAGATCTTCCTCACCGTGTTCGAGGGCATCGATGAGCATGCCCTCGATCTCGTCTTCACTCAGGCCGTAGCTCGGCTTGACCTCGACTTTTTGGGTGATGCCCGTGGTGAGCTCTTTCGCCGTCACCTCGAGCAGGTTGTTCTCGTCGACGTGGAAAGTGACCTCGAGGCGAGCCATGCCCGCCGGCATCGGCGGAATGCCCTTGAGGCTGAAGCGGGCGAGCGAGCGGCAGTCCCCGGCGAGCTCCCGCTCCCCCTGCACCACGTGCAGCTCGAAACCGGTTTGTTTGTCGGCGTAGGTCGTGAACGTGCTCTTCGCACCCGCGGGAATCGTCGTGTTCCGGGGCAAGATCTTGTCGACGCCACCCCCCATCGTCTCCAGACCGAGTGACAGGGGCAGCACGTCGAGCAGGAGCACGTCGTCGCTCTCGCGCGAGAGCATTTCCGCCTGGAGCGCCGCGCCGTAAGCGACCACGAGATCCGGATCGATGTCGGTGAGAGGCTCCTTGCCGAAAATATCCGAGACGTAGCTGCGTACGCGCGGCACCCGCGTCGACCCTCCCACGAGGATCACGCCGTCGATCTCCTCGGCCGGGATGTCCGCATCGCGCATCGCCCGCCGACAGGCGCGCCCGGTGCGGTCGAGCAAGGGCCGAATCATCGCGTCGAACTCCTCGCGGGTGAGGCGGTAAATGGCTTCACCGCCTCCACGGGCTGGCAGCTCGACCTCGACCTCCGTTCGATCCGTCAGAGCGTGCTTGGCCTGCCGAGCTGCGTCCAGCGCGAGACCCACGACCTCGGGTGGGCGCGTCTGCCCCTCGGGGAATCCCATCGCCTCGAGCATGCGCTCGGCGATGAGCGCGTCGAAGTCGTCGCCCCCGAGAGCGCTATCGCCGCCGGTGCTCTTCACCTGAAAGACGCCTTCGTCGAGGAGCAGGATCGTGATGTCGAAGGTGCCGCCCCCGAGATCGTAAACGGCGAAAACGCCGTTTTGCTTCTTCTCGAGTCCGTACGCGAGAGCTGCGGCGGTGGGCTCGTTGAGCAGGCGCAGGACCTCGATCCCCGCGACTCGACCGGCGTCCTTCGTGGCCTGCCTCTGGGACTCGTCGAAGTAAGCCGGAACCGTGACGACCGCTCCGCCGACGTTGGTCAGCTGATCGGTGGCGCTCTGCTTGAGGCTCTTCAGGATCTCCGCGCTGACCTCGACCGGAGTGACGACGTCGTCTCCCACATCGAAGCGCACGGTGCGCGCCTCTTCGGGCGTCTTCGGCTGCACGAACTTGTAAGCGCCGAGTCGCTTCGTCTGCGGGTCGTCGGCGCCGCGCCCCATAAAGCGCTTCACGCTGACGATGGTTCGTTCCGGATCCCGCGTGGCGTAGGTTTTCGCCGCAGCCCCCACCACGATGTTTCCGTGTGCGCCGTAGTGGACGACGCTCGGCAGAAGGCCCGTTCCATCACACGTCGTCAGCGCCCCGACAGCCCCGTCGCGCACGACCGCCACGATCGAGTGCGTGGTCCCGAGATCGATGCCGATCGCTCTCGGAGGTGCTTTGGGATCGAAAATGTCGAGAAGGACCATGGGGTGCTTTCGTGCTGCCGAACGTGATCACCAACTCGTCGAGCTGGTCGAGAAACTGCTGACCCCGGGCCAGCGAGGCGCGCCCTCCGGTCGGGGGCACGCTGTCTAGCCGATTTCGTCGAGAATGGCCTCTGCCTCGTCGAAGAATCGGCGGTAGTAGCGAAGCTCACCGAAGTGAGCACGGAGCCCCTCGAGGCCACCGTTCGAATCCTCAGCCTGCGCGGCGAGTGCCTTCGCGAACCCAGCACCGAGAGCGCCGAGGGACCGCTTGCGATCCACTTCGACCGTTTCGCAGAGAGCCTCCACTCCCGCTGCGTCACCCGCGCGGCCGAGTTCGCGCAGCTTCTCCCGACGCTCCATCATCTCCATCAAGAGCTCGGGATCGGCAGGAGGCTCCGTTCCCTCTCCCACGGGCAGGCCGAGGCGAGCGAACAATGCCTCGCTGCGACGCACCGGATCTTTGAGCACCCGCCAGGCTTCGTTGACCTCGATCGCGCGCCCCAAGGCCGAGCGGCGCTCGGCTGCAGGCCTGCCGGCGTAGCGATCCGGATGCAGAGCACTCGAAATCTCACGGTGCCTCTTGCCGAGCGCATTCAGATCGAGCTCGAAGGCTGGCTCGATCTGAAAGATGTCGAAGGGGTCGTTCACGGGTCGATCTGCTGTGCGAAGCAGGAGGCGGCGCGACGCAGAGCCTCGCTCAGCGAACAGTGAACGAGTGCCCGCAACCGCAGCTCGACGCCTCTTGCGGGTTCTTGAATTTGAAACCCTGGAACATCAGGGTCTTTTCGTAATCGAAGGTCGACCCAGCGAGGTACACGAAGCTCTTCTTGTCGATGATGAACTTCACCCCCCCTGCCTCGTAGAGGTAGTCCCTCGGCCGCGGTGCATCGTCCTCGAACTGGATGACGTAGCTGAAACCGGAGCAGCCTCCTCCCTTGATGCCGAGGCGAATGGCTGCATCGGGTGTCCCGCGCTTTTCGAGCTTCTCCTTCGCGAAGGCCACCGCACCATCGGTGATGGTGAGCCCCTTCTTGGGCGCACGCTCGCGCGCTGCCTCGAACGGATCGCTCGAAACGCTGGCTCCAGCTGACGCCTGCGCAGGGAGGGTTTCCATCACTCTGCGCTTTCGGCGAGGGCCTCTCGGGCCGCCTTCTTCTTGCGGTAGTCCTCGATGGCGCTCTTGATGGCGTCTTCTGCCAGGACGGAGCAGTGGATCTTCACAGGGGGAAGGCTGAGCTCTTCGGCAATCTGGCTGTTGGCCAGCTGCTCGGCCTCTTCGACCTTCTTGCCCTTGATCCACTCGGTGGCGAGCGAGGACGATGCGATGGCGGAACCGCAACCGAACGTTTTGAACTTGGCATCTTCGATGACGCCGTCTTCGCTGACGCGGATTTGGAGGCGCATCACGTCACCGCAAGCCGGCGCTCCGACCAGGCCGGTGCCCACGTCGGGAGAGTCCTTGTCAAGGGAGCCGACGTTTCGCGGGTTCTCGTAGTGTTCGATGACCTTATCGCTGTAGGACATGGGTTTTGCCTTCGATTCTCAGTTGTACAGTCGCTCGAGCGACTGAAAGTTTCGGGTTCGATTCGGGAAAACGCGCGGCCTTGGCTCAGTGCGCCGCCCACTCGATCGACTTCAGGTCGATCCCTTCCTTGAACATCTCGTAAAGCGGCGACATCGCGCGGAGCTTCTCCACCTTGGAGACGACCAGGTCGGCGACGAAGTCGACCTCCTCCTCGGTGTTGAAGCGGCCGAGACCGAAGCGAATCGACGAGTGAGCGAGCTCTTCGTCGAGACCCATCGCCCGAAGCACGTAGCTCGGCTCGAGGCTGGCGCTGGTGCACGCCGAACCGCTCGAAACCGCCACGTCTTTGATGGCCATCATGAGCCCCTCGCCTTCGACGAACGAGAACGACAGGTTCAGGTTGCCCGCCAGTCGGTGCTCGGGATGACCATTCAACGTCACGTGGTCGAGCTCCCCGGTGATCTTCTGGTGCAGACGGTCGCGCAGCGTCCGCAGGCGAACGGCCTCTTCGGCGCCTTCGGCCTTCATGATCTCGCAGGCCTTCGCGAAACCGACGATGCCCGGCACGTTCAGCGTGCCCGAGCGGTTGCCCCGCTCGTGACCGCCTCCGTCCATTTGCGCGGCCAGACGCACGCGCGGCCGACTGCGGCGAATGTACAGAGCTCCACAGCCCTTGGGCCCGTAGATCTTGTGCGCGGTAATCGACGCCAGATCGACGTTCAGGTCCTTCACGTCGAACGGGGTCTTGCCGACACCCTGCACTGCGTCGACATGGAAGAGCACCTTTCGGGCCCGGGTGATCTCGCCGATTTCCTTGATCGGCTGGATCGTGCCCACCTCGTTGTTGGCGAGCATCACCGAGACCAGGATCGTCTTGTCGGTGATGGCCTCCTTCACGGCCTCCGGATCGACACGGCCATCGGTGCCCACCGGCAGATAGGTGACCTCGAAGCCCTGCTTCTCGAGGCGCTTGCACGAGTCGAGCACCGCCTTGTGCTCGATCACCGAAGTGATGATGTGATTGCCCCGGCTCTTGTAGTACTCGGCCACGCCTTTGATGGCGAGGTTGTCGCTCTCGGTGGCCCCCGAGGTGAAGACGATTTCCTTGCCGGAATCAGCTCCGATGAAGTCGGCGATGGCGTCGCGCGCGTCGTCGACCGCAGCCTCGGCGACCCAGCCGAAGCGGTGCGTGCGGCTGGCCGCATTCCCGAAGGTCTGGGTGAAGTACGGCGTCATCGCCTCGAGCACCCGCGGGTCCATCGGGGTCGTGGCGTGATTGTCCATGTAGATGGGAAGCTGAATGGTCATGGGACTGTGCTGAACCGGCTAGTGGGTGTGGACGCCCGTCACGAGATCGGGGGGCGTGGGCTGGTCGGGATGGCGTTCGCAGCTGGGGCACGAGTGCACCGGCTGCCGTCCCTCGCAGGTGATTTGGCAGGTCTCGAGGTAGGTCAGGCTCGAGATGAGCTCGCGCTCGAGGCGATGCATTTCGGTGAGCTTGGTCTGCACCTCGGCGAGCTTGTCGACGTAGACGTCGCGCAGCTTCTCGGCGGCCGCGCGAGCCGACCCCGAGCTTTCCTGCTCGCGAACGAGCGCTTGGATCTCGGTGAGGGACAGCCCGAGCGCCTGGAGCTTGCTGATCCAGCGGACTCGGGTGAGGGACTCGCGATTGAACAGGCGGTAGCGGCCCTTGGAGCGGTCGATCGGGCGCAGCAGACCCAGATCTTCATAGAGGTGGATGGCTCGAACGGTCTTGCCGGCGAGCTTGGCCAGCTCCCCCACCTGCAGCAGCGCACCCGCCGGAACGTCGTTCGGTTCCGGGATCGTGGTGTCGTCGAGGACGGCGAGGTGACGAGGAGCGGACTTGGTCATCGCAGGCTTTTCCGAGAAAGCGCCCGTCGCCCCCTCGCGGCAGTCCGCCGTGCGCAGGGCCAATCGGGCCAACCCTTCCGTTTACGTTATAACCCTAACGTATGGGTAAGAGTTGCGACAACTGGCGGTGT
Organism: Polyangiaceae bacterium; assembly: GCA_050289625.1. Lineage (GTDB taxonomy): Bacteria > Myxococcota_A > Polyangia > Polyangiales > Polyangiaceae > NIC37A-2. The sequence goes on from JBNKGC010000089.1 coordinate 9,037, forward strand.
AGCTCCGGGTGGAATGCCTGTCAAACCCTGGAAAACACGGCCGCTTACCTGGGCCGGCACGGCCGGGGCTGCCGCCAGCAACTCGGCTCATGGCAGCTCCCAAAGGGCATTTTCAGCCCTTCCCGCGCTCCGAGGAGAAAGCTGACTAGTGGAATCGAGCCAGTCGACCCGCCGCCGCCAGCCGAACCGGCGGCGCGTTCGAGCAAGGGCCAAATAGAACGGAGGCCGAACCCCGTGATGGGCTCGGCCTCATTCCAGCGTGACCGCAACTTGGATCAGCGGCGCCGCACCGCAGCGACCCGCGGTGGGGGCAGCGAGCTTGGAAGAGGAGGCGGAGGCGGGGCCGCGCTGCGCGCCGGCTGCGACTGCGCGCCCGGGGCGGTCGGGAGGGGCGGCGGCAGATTGGACAGCGACCCGCTGGGCGGTGGCGGGCGGGTCGAGGGCGAACGCGCCGGAGGCGGCGCCATCGACTTGCGCGCTCGGTCGGCGCGACGGCGTTCCTCGAAGAGCACGAGCTTGATCATGGAATCGACGTCGGCCTGGCGCGCGAGCTGTGCTCGATCGATCTTCGGATCGAGCATCGCCGCCAAAGCGAGCAGCGCCTGATTGAGCATCACGGTGTTCGGAAAGGCGTCGCGAATGCACTCTTCACGTGCGGCGTCCGAGGTGAGCGAGAGCAAGTCGGCATACATGCTGTCGATCGCCAAGAGCACCGGCGACGGCAGCGCCATGTGATCACTGGGAAGGCGATCGATCTTCCGGAGGTTCTCCTCGGCGCGACGACGCGCGGAGTTCTCATGGGAGGTCCGGGACTCGGGGGAGGAGTTCGGTGATGGCGCGCCACCGACCATGGGCTCGTCGCCTTCGAGCAACACGTCCACCTCGAGGTCGAGCGAGTCGCTCTTCTCTCGGGGCGCGGGCATCGACGGTGCGGGCGGCGCGACTGCCGCGGGTACGGCGGAAGCAGGCGGCACGGCTGCAGGCGGGGGAGCAACTGAAGGGCTCGCAGACCGCGGGCCCGTGCTCTTGCGGTTGCGCTTCTTGCTGCGGCTCTTGGATCGGACCGGAGCAGCACTCGTTGCACCACCAGGCGACGCCGCGAGTCCTGCGCTCGCCGCGACGCGTTCGGTCACGACCGAATGCCAAAGCACTTCGAGAGGAACGTATCGCACCCATTGGTCGAGCGGGACGTTGTCGAACAGGAACTGTTCGTCGTAGGCGTCGCCGTTTCGACCGGCGTTCAAGGCATCGATCAACGCGCGCTCGAGAATCTCTTTGGGGAGGGCCTCGGCGAGTCGCTCCACGGTCACACCGTCCACCAGGTCGGAGAGGCCGATCAGCTCTTCGTCGAGTGCGGTTTCCAAAACGAAGGAGACGCGCGCGAGGCTCTGTTCGTCGGAGCGGGTCCAGAAGGGGTCGCTCGTGACGAAGGTCCAGAGCTTGTCGGCATCGAGGTACCGGACGCACTGCTCGGCATCGAGGATCTCGAGAATCTGAGACGCGTTGCACACGCCTTCGTCGAGAGCGAGCTGCAGATCTTCGGCGGCAGCCGCGGTCGACTTCTTCGGAGCGATTCGTTCGTGAACCCCGGCGGCTCGGACGAGCATTTCCGCACGGAGCTCGGGAGCGTCGTCCAAAGCACCCATGAGTTGTTCCGGACCGAAGGTGGCCAGAAAATCGTCCGAGCTACTCCACCCCTCGATAAGAACCTGCTGCAAGCAGCGAGAAAGGAAGCGTTCGGCAGCAGTGTCCAGGTCCGATGAGAACGTCATCGATCTCTCCTTCAATTCAGCGTCCGCGACGGTGCGCCCTCGAGAAAGGCGGATGGTAGGACAGGAAGTGACACTTGCACGCGGATTGTGAAGCAACGGGAGCGGAATTCGGCCCCGAGGACCCGTCCCCCAGCGCCACTCACGAGGAAGTTTCGACGAGCGAAAAGAATTCCACCCACAAGGGAGCACCAGTTCCCCCCCTTACTCCACAAACGACCAGTGGCCGCGCGCATGTCGACGCGTCGATGCGACGTCCCGCGAGCTCCAGTGTGGTGAGCCACGAAACCCGACGTGATGTCGGTCAGCACTCACAACGTACTCACTTCTACGATTTACCTGCGAGTGCGGGCCACCTCTCTCGGATGCACGTCGCGAGGGCTTCGTGCTCGACGCGCCTCCGCGTTCGACCCCTCCTCCAGCGCGCGGCGTGTGGTCTATGGGCGGGCCTACGCGTTCGCCCTCTCCTCCGCGGCGCGGGGGAGCCTGGTGAGCCGCCTCCGCGGGGCAGCATCGAACGCCCGCGAGACAGCGAGACAGCGTGGCTCCCCTCCACATCACGGGCGGCTACACCAGCGAGGCGTTCGCTGGTCGGCAGTCGAAACTCCCCTTCCCTGGCGGCCCGTTTCGGCAAAGGCGGGTGCCCGGGCGATGCGAGGCCCTGCTCCGTGGGGCGGGCCAGCCGCGTCCGGGACCACGCGACCCCAGAAAGCCCCCGGAAAATCAGGTGCTTGACAGGCCCAGGCGCGGGACTATGTTCCCGGCACCTGACGCGCGGTGGAGCAGTCTGGTAGCTCGTCGGGCTCATAACCCGAAGGTCGTAGGTTCAAATCCTACCCGCGCAACCAAAGGCTCCGGAAGACAAACTTCCGGAGCCTTTTTCGTTTTGTCGCCGTGCGCACGCGTCTGCGCTTTCTCCGCGCGGTGGACCCGATTCTCGGCGGCGGGGGACATAACCCGGGGTCCGGGTGAGAGGCATCCAGGAGGGCCGCTGGGCGGCGATCTGACCATCACCGCGTTCCTGCTCGCGCAGATGAACAACGGTGCGTTCCGCTCCCGCGAACCCGCGAGGGCGTTCTTCGTGGATGTGAGCGAGCAGCTCAACACGCCGACCGTGAGTGCCGCTGCAAGCGCTGCGTCTGCGAGGTCGATGACGGCGACATTCCGGTAGCCGTCTTCCAGGAGGTCGTCGACGAGCGTCGAGGCTCCGCCGCCCACGATGATGCGCGCATCCGGCTGCAACTCGGACGAGCGAATGAACTCTAGAGAGCGGTCTAGATGGGGCCGGTACCAGCTGACCTCACCTGGGGTCTTCTTGTTGTAGACGTCCTGCCAGTGGTCCTTGGTGCTCATCTCGATCCTTCCCTCATCTTGCGAAGGTTGCTTTCGCATACTGGGGAGCGAGATCCAGCTGTCGCGAGGGACAGCGCGTGTGCTGCCCGCGGTCGGTGACGCTAACGTACGACCTCTTCGAGTTGGCGTAGCCCGCGCAGTCAGAGGTGCTGGTCACGGCAGGGTCACGCCCGTGCGAGCAGCGACGCTGGCCGCGAATTCGGGGACCGTCTTCGCCAAGCCAGCGAGCAGTTCAGTGAAGCTCCGCGGGGGATTGCGCAGTGCCTTCGCCTGCGTTTGGACGAGCGTCGTCATACCGTCTGGATCGAGGTCAAAGAGGTTCGTGAGGAACTCGTCCGGCGACTGCGCGTCGATTCCCTAAGGCAGCTGTCGGAAATCCTTCAGGTTGCTCGTGACTATCACCTGGGGACGTGTCGCTGGAGCGGTGAAGCTGCCTGCCCTTGACCTGGGCGTTGTCTGCAACTAACTTGGTTGCAGATTAAAGGACCTCCCATGAGCACGAACAGCCGATTCACCGTCGGCATCCACATCTTGACGCTGCTCGCCCACGGCGGCGGCGAGGCGATGACCTCCGAGTTCATCGCTGGCAGCGTGAACACGAATCCCGTCGTGATCCGGCGTCTGCTCTCGCAGCTTCGTGGTGCCAAGCTGGTGACGTCGCAGGGCGGCCCGGGAGGTGGCTGGCAGCTCGCGCGCCCACCGCGCGGAATCACGCTGCGCGACATCTACCTCGCTATGGAAGGCAGCACGATCTTCCCGATGCATCCGAACCCACCAAACCCTCGGTGTCCAGTGGGGAGCACGATCCAAGGCGCGTTGTCGAGCCATTTCGATGAAGCGCGGCATGCGCTCGAAGAGCAGCTCTCGAAGACCACCGTCGCTGATCTGGTCGAGGAGGTGAAGACGATGCGGAAGTGACCCCCTTAGAACCGTCCTTTTTTTACCATAATCTGCAACCAGAGCGGTTGCGCACAGTCAAGGAGTACACAACCATGACGCCCAAAATCACCGCCATCGCAGCCAGCGCCGTGCTGGCCGCCGCATGCGCCACGTCCACGTCCACCACCAACAACAAGGAGCCCAACACCATGAGTGCATCGAACCCCAGCCAGACCCAGAAGCAGCAGGTTCGCGATCTGCTGAAGGCCATCGAGACCGGAGAGTCTGGTCCCGTCGCCGTCATCAACCCGAGCAAGTACATCCAGCACAACCTCGGCGTCGCTGACGGCCTCGCCGGGTTTGGGGCGCTCTTGCAGCAGCTCCCGCAAGGCTCGGCCCGCGTGAACACCGTCCGCGTCTTCGGGGACGGCGACTTCGTCTTCGCGCATACCGACTACAACTTCTTCGGACCGAAGATCGGCTTCGACATCTTCCGCTTCGAGAACGGCCAGATCGTCGAGCACTGGGACAACCTCCAGGAGAAGCCAACCTCGCCGAACCCGAGCGGTCGAACGATGATCGACGGGCCGAATGAGGTGAGAGACCTGGCGAAGACCGAGTCGAACAAGGCCCTGGTGCGCGCCTTCGTCGATGACATCCTCGTGAACGGTCGCATGGCCAAAATCGCCGAGTACATCGAAGGCGACAAGTACGAGCAGCACAACCCGCAGATCGGCGATGGGCTCTCGGGGCTCGGCGCCGCGCTCGAGGCGTTGGCCAAGCAGGGGATCACGATGAAGTACGACCGCATCCATCGCGTGCTCGGCGAGGGCAACTTCGTCCTCGTGGCGAGCGAGGGCAGCTTCGGCGGCAGCCACACGTCGTTCTACGATCTCTTCCGCGTCGAGAACGGCAAGCTCGTGGAGCACTGGGACACGATCGAAACGATTCCTGCACGGGAGCAGTGGAAGAACGACAACGGAAAGTTCTGACGATGCACCCCGACGCTCCCCTTCCACTCGACGGATACCAGCGCCTCATCGCGCTAGAGGTTCCCTTCGCGCCCCGCGTGGTCGAGGGGCGAGCGCCGGACGCGCTCCTGCGCCTCGCGCTGGAGTTCCTCGAGCAGGAGGATCTCCAGCGCGAGCACTCCCACGAACGCGACAACGGTCGTCGGCTCCGCGCGCTCCTCACCGCGCGGAGCCCAGAGCCGTTGCCCAGCGAGGTGCACGATGCGATCGACAGCCTGCTCCACCTCCAGCGCGTCGCGCGACCCACCGTCGACGCTTGCGACCTGCCACGGTTCGCGCTCACACAGCGCGATGGCGCTCCGTTTGCGCTCTGGCAGGGAGACATCACGACCCTCGCCATCGACGCGATCGTCAACGCCGCCAACGCGCAGCTCCTCGGCTGCTTCACGCCGTTTCACGCCTGCATCGACAACGCGATCCACGCGGCAGCGGGCCCACGGCTCCGCGAGGACTGCCATTGCATCATGGCGGCGCAGGGCTTCCTCGAGCCGACCGCGTGCGCGAAGGTGACGCGCGGCTATCACCTGCCGTCGCGGTTCGTGCTGCATACCGTGGGGCCGATCGTCCGAGGCGTACTCACCGGCGAGCACCGCGCGGACCTCGCACGCAGCTACCGCGCCTGCCTCGACCTCGCCGCTGAGACTGGGCTCGTGCGCTCGCTGGCGTTCTGCGCGATCTCCACCGGCGTCTTCGGCTTCCCGAAGGAGACCGCCGCGCGCATCGCGCTCGGCACGACGCGCGACTGGATGCGCGAGCACCCTGGCGCGCTCGACCTGGTCGTGTTCAACGTATTCTCGGACGGGGACAAGGAAACCTACACGCACGTCATCGAGGAGCTCGGCGCATGATCGACCTGGCACAGGAGGTGGCGACGTTCGCCCAGTGGTGGAGCGAGGCCGACGCCCTCCTCATCGGCGCCGGCGCAGGGCTCTCGGCGGCGGCAGGTATCGACTACAGCGACCCTGAGGACTTCGCGCGCGTCTTCCCCGTGCTGGCCCGTAGAGGGTTCCGCGCCCGGCACCAGCTCATCGGTTACCAGCGCTGGTCGCAAGCGGAGCACTGGGCGTACTGGGCGACGCACGTGAACGACATCCGCTTTGGTCCGCGACCGCATCCCGTCTACGCACGCCTCCGCGAGCTCTGCGCGGGCAAGGACTCGTTCGTGCTGACCTCGAACGTCGACGCGATGTTCGAGCGGAACGGCTTCGACACCCAGCGCATCTTCACGCCGCAGGGCGACTACGCGACGATGCAGTGCCGGAAGCCTTGCCGTCAGGAGGTCTGGCCGAGCCAGCCCGCCGTCGAACTGGCGCTCCGTCACCTCGACGCGGCGACGTTCAAGCTCACCGCTCCGGACGCGATCCCGAGGTGCCCGACCTGCGGCGGCGAGGTCTTCATGAACGTCCGCATCGACCGCGCCTTCATCGAAGTGCCCTACCGCGCGCAGGCCGAGCGCCTCAACGCGTGGCTCTCCCAGGTGTCGCGTAAGCGTCTGTTGCTCGTCGACATCGGGTCGGGCTTCAACACGCCCACCGTGGTCCGCTGGCAGTTGGAGCGGCTCGCGCTCGCGCTGCCGCACGCGCGGCTCGCACGCATCAACCGTGATGACGCGGAGACCGGCGAGGTGCCCGCCGATCGGGCGTTGCCGATCGTCCGGGACGCGGGCGAAGCGATCGCCGTGATCTGGAAGGCCTGCCTCGGCTGAGGCTCCGCAGCTTTCGTGCACACGGCGCGTCCCTGGTCGTCCATCGCGGCAGCTTTGCCTCCCCCGAGGCTCTCCACGTGGCGCTGCTCCCGGACTCCGTCGACTATACCGACCGCGACTTCGACTCGATTCGCGCGCGTCTGATTGCGCTGCTGAAGAGCGTCTTCCCGGATTGGACGGACTTCGACGTCGCCTTTCTTGAGGTCTCAGTGGAATCATCTCGTTCGTGAGAAATGCTTCGCCGCGACGGACGCTCAAGGGGGCCCAAGTCAGCAGAGAGCTGGAGCGAAAGAAATCTGGTCCAAACGGGGGGCCTGCGCGTCTTTAGTCTAGGTAGATCAGCCGGTCCCGCGCGATCCCGCGCGCTTCGCGGGAGGTCTCGAAAGTCCGCGCCTCCAAGAGAAATTCATGCAGAAATCAAAGTTCCCCAGAGTGCCCCACCTTTCATCTGTGCCCTTTACACACCATTCAATTCACGCGGCTGTTGCGCCGGACATGCATGGGCGAGGCGCCCCGAGGAACACGAAGCTGCTCCCCAGCTTGGCTGTCGTGGCGTTTCTGTCTGCCTGCGCCGGGAATGGGGGTACAGGCTCTGATCCCGGGGGAAGCGTGGCCGGAACCGGCGGTGAGAGCAACACCGGCGGCGCGACCGGTAACGGCACGGGCGGCACGACGGGCGAGAGCATGGGCGGCGCGACCGGCGACGGCACGGGTGGCACGACGGGGGACGGCACAGGCGGCACGACGGGGGACGGCACAGGCGGCAGGACGGGGGACGGCACAGGCGGTTCCTCCGGATCCGGGGGCGACTCCTCGGGCTGGGCCAACGTCAAGTTCGGCGGTGGCGGGTACGTTCCCGGTCTGATCTTCCATCCGACGGTCGCCGATGTGCTGTATGCGCGAACGGACGTTGCGGGAGCCTATCGCTGGGACGCCAGCGCCTCGAAGTGGATCCCGATCACTGACATGTTTGGTTTCAACGAAGGGACCTTTCAAGGGGTCGAAAGCATTGCTGTCGATCCGACCGACGCAGACAAAGTGTACCTGGTGGGCGGGATGTACGTGAACAGTGGCGACGCGAGGCTCTACACGTCGTCGGACAGAGGAGACACCTGGACCTACGTGGATCTGCCGTTCCCCGCAGGAGGAAACAACGCCGGACGAGCAATTGGTGAAAGACTCATGGTCGATCCCAACAAGCCTTCGGTGCTTTTCTATGCCTCCCGGTCGCAAGGGCTTTGGAAGAGCACGGACAGCGGGACGACGTGGAATCAAGTAACAGGCTTGTCCTCCTACAAGATGACCCCCGAGGAGATTGGCAACGTAGGCAACAGTCCCATTGGTATCGAGGGCGTGGTCTTTGACACGGCAGTTCCCCCAACAGGGTTCGTTTCATCGGGAACCGCCACCTCAACCATCTACGTCAGTGTCGCCCCCGACTACATGGCGGTCGCTGGATTGACCTCCTACATGTACAAGTCAACGGATGGGGGGACGAGCTGGACGGGAATCGCGATTCCGAGCGAGGTCACGACCTTCACCAACACCTGGCAACCCACTCCCATCAAGCCCTACATTCCCCATTTTGTTCGGGATACCGACACCTCCGCCAGCCGAAAGTTCTACGTCGTCTTCACCGGGGGCACGGGACCGGGTGCTGGTGGCCCTGCTTGGCTCTACAGCTTTGATGGGGGTACCGGGTGGAGTTCGCCGCTGAAGAGCACGGCTCCCGGTCAATGGACTTCGCCGGGCTTTGGTGGTGTGTCGGTCTACGGAACGGGGGCATCGACTCGGATTGCCCTCGGCGAGACCAACTCCTGGGGTGCCTGGGACGGGATACCCGTTGTCGCGCTCTCGAAAGACGCTGGCGCGACGTGGACAGAGATTGCGGACAACCGTTCGTCCTCGGGTTGGATTGACGATGTCGAAATCGATCCCTTCGACCCCGAAAATGTTCTGCACGTTTTTGGCGGCGGCGTGTGGTCCACCTCCAATGCATCCAACGCGACACCCAGTTGGACCTCGATTGTGGACGGCATCGAAGAGTTGGCGACCCGCACCCTCATGACGCCTCCGTCAGGTGCTTCGTACCTCGTCGTAGCCGGGTACTGGGACGTGGGAACTCAGATCCATACGGATGTGGACAAAAAACCGACCACGAACATACCGGGGAACATTTCCTTCGGAAACGGGAACGGTGTCGACATGGCGTGGACTCATCCGGCGTACATCGCGGCCATTGGCTCCACGAACCAAAACAGTGGGAACACCTCAACGGTGGGCGTCTATTCAACCGATTCTGGGGTCACCTGGACAGCATTCCCCACTCAGCCGCCCTTCGCTCCCGCCGGGCCGAACGTCGATCAAGGCGGCTCGGGTGAAGCCAGCATCGCGGTGACTGCCCAAGGGAAATTGGTGTGGGCACCGTCGACCAACAGTGGCAATTCGACTTCCGATGGGGTGCCCTACTACACGACCGACAACGGGGCGACTTGGACGGCGACGAACTTGCCTCCTCCCACCCGGACGAGCATCAACAGCGCCTACCACCTGGCGGCTGACCGTCAGAATCCCAACAAGGTCTATGCGTACGACTGTGGCGGTGCCCGATGGACAAGCACCAGCGGTAAGTTCTACTACTCGACCGACGGCGGAAAAACTTACACTCAGTCTACCGATGCCGCGCTTGATGAGCTGAGCTTTCAGCAATGGGGGGTCACCTGGCTGGCGGTGAACCCCAATGCCGAGGGGGATGTGTGGCTCACCAATGGCGACAATGTGTTTCACTCGACGGATTCGGGTGTGAGCTGGACCAAGCTGACCACCATGGCCTCGGCGCCTGACGGGTACGATCACTATTCGGGTCCAACGCTCTATGGAGCTCAGAGAGTTGCTCTCGGCAAGCCGATGGAGGGTTCGAGCTACTCTGCTGCCGTATACCTGGTGGGGACGGTTGATGGCGTGGCGGGCCTCTTCCGATCCGACGACGCTGGTTCCACCTGGACGCGAATCAACGATGATGCCCACCAGTGGGGCGGCATCGGAGCTCTCGCGGCGGACAACACCATTGCGGGTCGAGTTTACCTGGCTGGACGCGGGGTCCTCTACAACAAGTGACGGGCCCCGGCGCGGTGGCACGATGCAGCGAGTCGATCGGGCCGAGCGGTGCGCCCTCCCAGATTGTTCAGAATTTTTCATGAGCCGATCCGATTTTCACACACAGTCCCCTCGCGGGGGAGGGCGCCGGGTACCTCGTTCGACTCCTCTGATTGCCCCGTTGGAGACATGTTCAAGCAGCCGCAGTGCTCGAGCAGCCACAGTGAAAGTGAATCGGAAGCGGCTCGTGGCCCTGGGTTTCGCGGCTTTGCTGTCGGCGTGCGGCGGAGCCGACGGTTCAGATCCTGATACCGGTGGGAGTTCGGGTGGGGCTGGCCGTGGAAGCAATCTGGGAGGCGACACGGGCGAGAGCACCAGTGGCAACACGGGGGGCAGTACCGGGCCGTGGGGCAGCTTCATGGGCTTCGACAGGATCCTCATCGGCGGGCAAATCGACGAAAGAGACTGGAATGACCCGCAAGACCAAGGGCCCGACACCATCAACCAAGCACCTTGGGATTTGCGCTACAGCTACATCCACAGCGCCACCGCGCCCCACGCTGGTTGCTATTCGAAGTGTGATCTGACCTGCCGAGGGACGCCGGACGGAGACTGGTGGGGCTGCTGGGGCATGAGCAGCGATGGTTTGTGGAACACCGAACCCGGTGTCGGTATCCGCACGACCAATGAGAAGAATGCCACCGGCTACGAACTTGACGGTCAGCCCCATCCCATCATTCAGCAATGGACATACTACTCGGGGGAAGATCTCGGGAAGATGCAGCGGCGTTTGAACATGGAGGCGGGCCTTCCCGATGTGGGGAACGACTACAAGGGCGCCTTCCAAAATCCGACTTTGTTGAAGAGCTACCTCGACGACTATCGCTTCCTCCTGAAGAAGATCGGTACCGAGAAGAACATCATCCATCTGGAACCCGATCTCTTTGGCTTCCTACGAAGTTCGACCGGCGATGACCCGCACGCAGCATCGGCTCCTGTGCGGGTCGCTGGCGGCGATGACTGCCCGACGGAAGAAGACAGCTTGGCGGGCCTCGTCAGCTGCATGGTCAAGATGACCCGAAAGTACGCACCCAACTCGACCGTGGGGCTGCACTTTACCTGCTGGAATTTCAGAGACGCGGAGAAAGCGAAGACGTGCGTCGACTACTACGAGGATCTAGGTGCAGGCCAGGGTGACTTCCTGGTCACGGACGTGACTGACCGGGATGCCGCGTATGCCGAATACGTAGAAGGCAAGGGGAAGTCGTACTGGTGGAGCGAACAAGACTTCGCTGACTACTTGAGCGTGATCAAGAGTGTGACCGAGCGAGTGAGCAAGCCAATGATCCTCTGGCAGATCCCCCTCGGGAACAAGGACGGGAAGAACGAGACGGACTCCTGGCAGGACGAGAAGGTTGAGATCCTCTTCGATCACATCGACGAACTCGCGAACGTGCATGTGGCCGCGCTGCAGTTCGGCGCAGGATGGGGTGAGCAGACCACCACAAGGACGGATGGCGGCTATCTGCTCCAACGTGCGACCGAGTACTACGGAAAAGGCGGGGTGGCCCTGAGATGACGCGCTATCTGCGGGAGTCGTCGGACGCGATGAGGGTGCTGGAGCTTGCGTCGCGCGCATGGATGTTCTTCAGGTCGCAGAGGACCTGTCTGTGTCTTGTCTTCGTTGCCCTCGGTGTGGCGACGGGGTGCGGTAGTGGCGGCAGTAGCGGCAGTAGCGGCACTGGCGGCAGTAGCGGCACTGGTGGCGGTAGCGACACTGGTGGCGGTAGCGACGCTGGTGGCGGTAGCGACACCGGTGGCAGTAGCGGCACCGGTGGCGGTAGCGACACTGGCGGCAGTAGCGGCACCGGTGGCTCTCAGTCGTCGGCCTACGCGGCGCCGGAGGGCTTTGGCGCCGACACGACGGGCGGGGCTGGTGGTCCGGTTGTGCGGGTCACCACGACCGCTGAGCTGATGAAGGAGCTTTGCCGTTCGCATGGCGGTGACGGCCTCTGCTCGGATACGGATGCGCGCATTATCGAAGTGTCCGGCACAATCGACTTTACCGGCAGTGAGGGCGAGAGCACTGGCCTCGGATGCGACTATGGCCAGACCTGCTCCCCACCGTACATCACGGAAAGATTGGTTCTGCTCGATGCCAGCGACAAGCACTGTGACGGTAAGCCAACCTTCCAGATCCCCTTTGACACGGCGGGCGACAATCCGATGCTGGTTGGCTCGAACAAGACGGTGATCGGCGTCGGATCGGACGCGATGATCAAGGGCAAGGGCTTGCGGCTTGTTGGTGTCTCGAACGTGATCATTCGCAACCTGACAATCAGTGACATCAATGAAGGCGTCATTTTCGCGGGCGACGCTCTAACCCTGGATGGCGTGGACAACGTCTGGGTTGATCACAACCGTTTTGAGCGAATCGGGCGCCACTTCATCACCGGTGGGTTCGGCAAGGTCACGCACACGACGATCTCGTGGAACGACTTCAACGGCAATACCGCGTATTCGTTCTACTGTAACGGTACACATTACTGGAACATCCTGCTGGCAGGCACGACCCAATCCATCACGATGTCGAATAATCTATTTAGGAAGTTTTCAGGTCGAGCACCCCACATTGACAGTGATTCGCTCATGCATCTCGTAAACAACTATTTTCAAGATGGGTCATGGCACGCCCTCGACGCCACCAGTCCGGCGAAGGTGCTCGTTGAAGGCAACTACTTCGAGAACGTCAGCGTGCCAATTACCAGCACCTCGACCGAGGTGTTTGCTCCGAAGGGCGATTTGAACGACGCAACCCAGGTGCTTTGCTTGAACTCGCTCGGTCGCGACTGCGTGGGCAACCTCGTGACGACGGCACCGTCCGTGGATGGCTTCATTCAGAACACCAATATTCTGGACTCGTTCAAAGTCGTCATCCCTTCTTTGGTGCTGGCTCCGGACCCGGCGCCTAGCGTTCCCGCATCGGTGATGGCAAACGCTGGCGTAGGACACATATGACACAGGAGAACAGTATGAAGCCTGAGGCGTAGTGTCCCGAAACTCCCGGCAACGCATCATGCAGCCTCCCGATGGTAGAAGTTCAGCAGCCCACCGAGCCGTGA
>JBNKGC010000090.1:0-21731 GCA_050289625.1 Polyangiaceae bacterium
AGTGCCAACCCCTTCCATCGTGGTCCCGTTTTTCATCCAGCGATCCGCCGTGTAGTACGACGCCCACCAGGTGTCGTCGTCGTGCGAACCTGCGAGGAAGGGACGCACGCTGCGCCCACCGAGACCGGAAACCACGACGAAGTTTGCACCGGGTGAAAGAAGCACGCGGTCGAAGCTACCGCTCACGCCGTGCCCCGCTGCTTCGTTGCCCACGTCGCGCAGGGTGCGGGTACGCGAATAGGAATGCTCGTGCCCCGTGATGACCATTGCGCCGGCATTCATGCACTCGCGGTACGGTCGCCACCCGACTTCGTTTCCTTTACCCCCCACCTGCATGTCGTGCTGGTTCTTGTGCCAAGCACAGATGGACCAGGTGGAGTCGTCCCGCGCGAGAGCTTCTCGGATGAAGTCGACTTGCTCCGGTGAATCCGCCGCACAGCGGGGATCGAGTTCGTTGACTCCAACGCAGGACTCGACGATGTGAAGCCCCCGAAAGTTGCAGACCGCTTTGATTCCGGGCTCACCGGCGCAGCTCATCTCGGAGATCCGCGCATGACGAGCAAGGACGTAGCTTTCGTAGCCGTTTTCACCGCGCCACGCCCCCGCGTCGTGATTGCCCACCACCGAGAAATACGGGTAGTCGGCCCCAAGGATGGCGTCGATGCGCGTGTTCCACGCCGCGGGGTCATTCTCGTAATCGAAGTCCCCGTTGTGCACCGTGGCGTGCGCTCCCTCTTTCTTGATCAGTTCGAGAACTGCGTCGGCGTCTTGGTTATTTCCCTGGTCACCGATGAAGGCCACGAGCAGATTCGGAACGGTGGAGGTTCGACGAAGCTCCTGAAGCGCCTCCTCGAAGGAAGCTCCACCCGACGGCGCGGGCTTGTTCGGCACCCCGCCCGTCGCCGGCGAGATCACGGGCCCCCCGGCGAAACCGCCGTCGCCATCACTACCGCCGTCGCCTTGCGGTTCGTCCAACCCGCGAATCGTCTTGCCGCAAGAGCCCAAGAGGAGCGCTGCGCCCGCGAACACGCAGGTCGCCGAAAACCGTGTTTTCGAAAGCCGTTTCACGCCACTACCAAGCGGGCCCAATCGAGCCGATTGCGCGCGCCGTCAGGTGCGCGCGCAGGCTTCGATCGTAGTTTCCGACTGCTGTCCGAGTCCAGGAAAAGGCGCGTAAAACGCCTCGATCAGTTCGCCTCGAGGTAGCCCATGTCCGGGCCACTGCCATCGAACAGACCGGCTCCGCTGCCGTTGCGATCCTCCCCGGTGTCCACCCCCTGGTCGATGGCAGGGCTGGTCATTTTGAGCCTCAAGTCATCACCTGCGAAGTCGACGTATTCGGGGTCGGCGGACGAGCTGCCCGCCCCGGGAGTGCACCCACTACAGTTCGTCGTATTTCCGAACAGGAGGTTGTGGTCGAGGGCGCTGAACTTGCTGTCGTCGCCCAGCACGCCGGCGTTGCCGGAGTGCGTCACCACATTGTTCCTGAAGTCCACGCTCGAGGCTTGCCCGATGCTCGCCCCGTTTTGCACGCTCGACACGATCGTGTTGTGCCAAATCGTCGCGCCAACGAGTCCGCCAAACGCAATGCCGGTCGACGCGCGCACGATCAAATTACCCACCACAATCGCTCGGTTGGCCGTGCGATCGAGGAAGATCGCTCGGTCGGTGGAGTCCACGAAAACGTTATCGCGGATGACCGTGTCGGACGTGTAGACGCCCAAGCTGACGTCGCGGGCGTTCTCGAAGAGATTGCCCTGGATGAGCGGCGCCGTTCCTTGCACGAACATCTGCGTGCTGTTGTCGTGGATGTAGCAGTCGATCACGCGATTGCCGGAACCGCTTGCGATGAAGATGGGTTCCTGTGCGAAACCGAAGATCTCGACGTCCTGGATCAGCACGTCGCTCGACGAAATGTACACGCCATTCGCGTTGCCGGCGGCGCTACCGTCAATCGCTCCACCATTGCCGATCAAATCCGCCGTTTCGAAAAACCGGGGTAGGTCGGAAGTGGCCGCTACAGTCATGCCGGGCGAGAGGGAAATCACCTGATGCCCCGGCGTTGCATTGGCGAGATCGATCGCCTCGCGGAGCGACAGACCCGTACCGCCTGGGCTCGCCACCGTGGCGCCCGAGTCAGACTCGTCGAGTTCCGTCGTGACCACGAAATCGCCAGTGACCCCTCCGGACCCACCGGACGAACTCCCCCCGCCGGTCGAACCACTCCCACCCGTCGCACCCCCGGTTCCTCCAGTCGACCCACCGCCGCTGCCCGATGCACCGCCGGACCCGCCGGTCGCACCACCAGTTCCACCCGACGCGCCCCCGACGCCACCGGTCGATGCACCGCCTGACCCGGACGCTCCCCCGCTGCCTGCGGACCCACCACCACCACCCGCCGAAGCGTTGGCTCCCGCTCCACCCAGACCCATGGAGTCTGCGTCCGGCAAGAGGTCGTACGACGCGCGGCATGCACCCAAGGTCAGGACGAGCACCAAGGGGCAAAACTCTCGACGAAATCTCGTGCACCGCGCGCTGCGCTCAAGCCCTAGGGTCACCCTGGCCATGATTGCATCGGCTGGCCGACCTCACTAGAGCCCATCGGTTGGCCTGGTGGCAAACTGATCGGCGCTCCTGGGGTAGGAAATGTAGGCGCACCGTCACGGTTTGACGGTCGAAAACGACACGCGGTCTCGCTCTCGGTCGACGGCCCCTCGATCGCGCGGCCCCTTCCCTTCTCTGAAAACCATTTCGTCGGCCTCCCAGCGGTAGGGCTCGTCGTTCATCCGAACGCGCCCATCGGCCATCGCTGCGCTCACCTCTTCTACGGGAATGCCTCCCAAGTCACGGATGAGGGCCTCGAAGCGACCCTGCCGAGCGGAGTCTCGGAAGCGAAAATGGGGACTGGCGAGGCGAGCCAGGTGGTAGCTCGCAGGGCAGAAGTCCACACCGGTCAAGTGGAGCCTCGAGGCCATGCGAAAGAGAAACTCCGACACCTCCGGCAGGAGTCCCAGCCCCGGCACATCCTGACCCGGGAGGCGTTGGCGCTTCCCTCCGAAGCTGGCCAACGGGTGTCGCAAGTTCAGCCATTCGATGTGAAGAGAGGTGTCGTCACCGAAGGCTCGCTTCGACACCGTGGCGTCGATGAGTAGGTGGCGAACGCCGTCAGCCTGCCCAAACACCGAGAAGTTGTCTCCCGTGGGTCGCTTCCGAATCTCCACTTGGAAATGTTCGTACCCGCGCGCCTCGAGGAGCTCGAAGATGCCGTAGCGAAAAAGAGCGTATTCGAGCCCCTGTTCCGTGTAGACATCCAGGAGACGCGGCGGACCAACCGAAATGTGGAGGTCCGCGCGCACGTCGTCCTCGCTCAAGCCGTCCGAGCCGTCCGAACCGTCGAGTTCGTCGAGTCGAATTCCCGTCTCGATCTGCCGATACCGAGCGCGGAGCGGCGCGTACCCTTGCTCGAGCCGTCGGTCGTGGCTGCGCCCGGACAGGACCAACCCCGTTCCGGCCAACACCTTCCAGGCGCCCCTCGTGTATCCCCCTGCGGCGAGCCACACGGCAGGAGTGCCCTTCAGGTGCGTATGCACTCGCGCATCACGCTCGTACGCCCCCCGAAGCGAGAGCGCTAAACCACCGAGAGGGTCGTCCTTCAGCACATCTCCTCCCGCAAGCACGAACGCGAGGTCCGCTCGAGGAGCCCGAGACAAGAGCTCGCGCAGACGCGCCAGGTACGACTCGTCTCCCGCACCCACGGGCAGAACCGTCTCGTCCACTCCAGGCAGGGGACCCCAGTCAGCGCCTGAGAGTGAGCCGATCCAGACCTTCGAATCACTTCGGAGACAATCCGCTGTGCCATCCGGCGGATGAGCATCGAGATCGTAGATCGAGACCCGCCCTTCGAACCCGCTGTCACGCAAGTCAGCGATCGCAATGGCCACGTCATTGAAGGCGCAAAACCCACCTCCACTTCCCGGTGATGCGTGGTGAAATCCCCCAGATAGGTTGAGCACGGCCGAACGCTTGGCGAGCGCCTCCCTCGCTCCTTCGATCGTTCCTCCGCACGCCAGCCGCAAGGTTCGCCATGCCGGGCTGACGCGGATGTCCGATGGTTCGAGGGCGAAGATCCGCGCGAGCTCTCGCGGCTCGAGCAGCGACGCCAGATACTCGCGCTCGTGAACCTTCGCAAGCGCCCTCAAGGATGCTGGCCTGGGTTCATGAACACGCCTCGGACTCGTGACTCGTCGGTCGAGCAAATACCACAAGGCGTACTCCGCTCGACGGGGTTCGAAACCGGTGAGCTCGATACCACTGACGGGGGGGCGGTACTGCGCGCTGAAATACACGGAGACCGTATGCCGCCAAAGGATGCGCTCCGCCCGCTTGGTCGCGGCCTGCCAGACCTGCCGCGCAGGGTTCATCGGATGAGGGTGATGGATGTGGCTCGGTGCCTCAAGCGCCGACTGGGTCGCTCGAGCCACCAGCGGAGGACTCAGGGGCAAAACTTCGGCGTTCCCAGCTGACTCCGGATCGATGCGATCGTGTCACCCCAGTTCGAGTTCGGGTTGTACTGGGAGATGCCGATCACCCCGTCGGCGATGCGGGCGTTGATGTTCGACGGATCGTCCCAGGCCGCGTCATGGCCCGCGGAGGCGCCGTTCACTCCGTAGCCGGTGTCCGCGAGGATGGGGCGATTCGTCACACCGCTCACGCCCGCCCAGGTCATCTCGTTCGCGGATCGGATCTTCGTGTTCCCGGCGTCCGTTCCTCCGCCCGACGTGTTGATGAAGGTAAAGAGCGACATGTCGAAGTTCTGGTACCAGCTCGCTCCGTGATCGCTCCCGTTGGCGGGCGACACCCACGGCGAAATGTCCATCGAGAAGCGGGCGTTGGGGAGGTGTTCTTTCATGGCATTGACGTACTCACTCATGATTTGCCCGGCCTCGGCAGGAGTCATCGGTTCGGTCTGACTCGAGTAGGTGTACTGATAGAAGTCCGGCTCCATCTCGAAGACGATGGGGCGATCGGTTCCGAAGCAATTCGCATAACCCTGCGCATAGTTTCGGTAGATGTTCGTGATGGTCGCGCGGTTGTCCTTGATGATCTTCGCCCCGTAGGTGCACAGGTCCGGCATACCCACGTTGCAGTCGTTCAACCCTTGCTCGCGTTTGGCGTAGAAGGCCGAGACATAGGCGACGATCACCGGAACCTTGCCCGCAAGAACTCCGTTCGCGTCGTCGCACACGTACTTTTGATCGAACGTGTTCGAGATGCCCATCCAGCCGGGCGTGAAGAAGTCGATCTGCTCGAGGATCCCCGGGTGGTCGATCGCGAAGTCTCGAATGGTTCCGAAGTGAAATCGGCATTCCGAGAAAACGGAACCCGTGCTCGCACCACCGGTTCCTCCCGTGCTCCCGCCGCCGGCAGCATTCCCTCCGGAGCCGGCCGTGCCGGAAACGACGCCGCCCGTGCCGCTGCCGATCGCTCCGCTTCCCCCCGAAGCGAGACCACTGCTCAGTCCGTCCCCGTCACTCCCGTCACTGCAGCCCAAAGCGAGCAGAAACAGAAAATTCCAGACATGAGGGCGGTGCAAGGAAGAAGACATGCTGCTCCATACACGACACCGCCCCCTTCGATCACGGAAACCCGGCCCGCAAGAAGAATGGCCCCCCAAATTCGAGAGCTCGATCCGCTCCAGATCCATTCTTTCACCAGGAATTGAATGAGAAAGCGCGCCGAGCCGCCGTCAAGCGAAAACCCGGGACACGGGCACCGTCGAGAAAATGCCCGCCTTCAGTCCCACCATCGCCCCGAGCCCCTGTCGTCGGAAGAACGGCAGCCGGCAAAGGGCTCCCATCGTCAAGTCGCGCAGGTAACCCAAAGGCGCCGCATCAGACTGGAAAAACGGTGTAAGAAGTCTGGTAGCGTACTCGTAGAAGCGAAGGTTCGCTCGGCGCGACTCATGAAAACGGGCAAGCGCGCGCGGCACGTTCCCCGGCTCGAGTCGCACCGAATCGGCGAGAACCCAAGCGTCGTAGAGTGCCAGGTTCGCTCCTTGCCCGAGCTGCGGAGACATCGCATGCGCAGCGTCCCCGAGGAGCACCATTCGGCTGTTGGGTTGAGGACGGGTGGCGACGTCGTAGTACCGCGCCGAGAGGAGCTGACTCGGGTCCGTGAGCTCGTCCAAGAGCGGCTCGACTCCGGGAGCCAGCTCCAGCACTTGGTCCTTGAAGTGCTCCACGCCGCGGTCGACGAACGCGTCCATGTCGCGGCACCGGATGCTCCAAAACAGACTCGTCACTCGCCGACCTGTTTCCGGCTCCTTTCCCGTCGGCAGGAACCCAACGAATCGGGTCGTACCGTCGAAGACCTGGGTGAGAGTTCGCCGGGGATCCGGATGAGCGTACCGCGCCCCCTCGAAGAGTCGCTCGGAACACGGCAAGACGCTCCACAACGCTCCCCACTCGTACGGCTTCACCAGAACTTCGGCAGCCACTTGCTCCCGCAAGCGACTGCGCGCGCCGTCCGCCACGACGAGGAGATCGAAGGCCAGCTCGTCGCCCAACGCGGTCACCACTCGCGCCGCGTTTGCCTCTTCGGCCACTCGCTCGACTTCGACTCCGGTCCGGATCCGAACGGAAGAGGCTCTCAGAGCCGACATCAGGGCGGTAAACAGCTCCCCCCGATGGATGCCCAGCCCGAAAGACCGCGGACTGAAATGCGCGTAGCTCAAGTCCAGGACGGTGCGTCCAGTCCGCGTCCGCCCGAAGAGACGGTCGATCCGGCTGCCCCGGGCGATGATTCTCTCCTCGAGACCGAGCGCACGGAGAATCGAGAGACCCGTGGGCTGGAGGGTGATCCCCGCGCCAATCGGCGCAGGGGACGGAGCCCGCTCCAACAGCGTCACTCGGTGGCCCTGTCGCTCGAGCAGGAGCGCCGCCGCCGGACCAGCGGTCCCCGCGCCGATCACTCCGACGTTCAACTGCACAGGCAGAGGCTAGTCGACGGGATGGCTCGGAGCGAGACCCGGCTCAGGCGAAGCAAAGTCACAGCGGCTCAACCCTGCCCGTAAGCCGTGTTCTCGAGGAGAATCACGTTCGTCTTGGAGCGCGTCTCGCCGGCGTTCGTCACGTAGACCGCGGGCTTGTCGACGACCGGGCAGACCGTTTCACATGCGCCACATCCAATGCAAAGCGAGGGATCGACGTGGGGGCGCTTCACGCGCACCGTCTCCATCTTGGCGTGCTCGCCGGCTTCTCCGTATTGGGCGGCACGCTTGGGGACGTCGACCTCCTCGACCCAAATCGCCTTCGGCGACGTCGGGCAGAACTCCTCGCACACGGTGCACGGAGTGGCCATGGCCCACGGTAGACAACGACCGCGGTCGAACATCGCAGTGCCGATCCGCACTGGCTCCTGTCCGATGCCGAGCTTGGCTTTCTCGTCGATTTTCTGGATCGCGCCCGTCGGGCAGACCTGCCCGCACAGCACACACGAGTGCTCGCAATAACCGATGCGGGCGATGAGCACGGGGGTCCAGAGGCCCTCCGGGCCCGCCTCGAAAAAAGCCGGATGAAGGGCGTTGTTCGGGCAAACCTTCATGCACTCGGCGCAGCGGATGCACCGTTCGAGGAAGTCACGCTCTTCGAGAGCCCCCGGAGGGCGAATGACCTTTTCGGAGTAAGCCTTGTCTGGCCAGTTGGCGATGCGCGTCGCGGGAATCGCGATGGCGCCTGCTGCGGCACTCGCCACCACGGTCCGTCGAGTCAAGTCGGGCGTTTTCTGGGTGCTCTTCAGGTTCGGCAAGAAGCGGAACTTGATGACGTCTTCCGGACAGGCCGCCTCGCAGTTGAGGCACATGTGGCACTCGTCCTGGCGATGCTTGACACCACCTTGCGGACTGTCCGCTCCCTGGCAGTGCACGAGGCAGAGATTGCAATCGGTGCACTTGGAATGGTCCTTCTCCATTCCGAACAGAGCAAAGCGAGAAATCACACCGAGGAAGGCACCGAGGGGGCACAGCGCCCGGCACCAAAACCGCGGGATGAAGCGATTCATGAACAGAATCGCCACCAGACAAAAGACGATGAGCCAGGTTTGATGAAAGTAGGCCTGGTCCGACGTCCACACGTGGGACGAAAGCCAATCGAGCGCGCCGTCGCTCGTGTGCTGCAAGGCGTGCACGTTGGTTTCGGCCGAGACATTCGAAACCCGGATGCCAAAATACTGCAGCGCAGGCATCACCCCGAGCCCAATCGAACGGACGGCGATGCAGATGGGGTCGAATATGCCTCCCACCGCGCTCCCGACGAGTGCTGCACCGAGAAAGCCCACCATCAGGTAGTACTTGGCGCGCTGCCAACCTTTCGTGTGATTGGCCTGCACCCGTTTGCCGCCCTTCAAATAGCGGCTCGGGAAGATCCACCCGAAAAAATGATGAAGCGTGCCGAACGGGCAGATCCATCCGCAGAAGACCCGGCCGAAAAGCAGGGTGAGCGCCACGATGGTCAGCGACCACGCGAGCCCCCGGTACACCGTGTGGGTCCCGAGGAAGGTCATCGCCGCTACGAACGGATCGGCGAGCAGGAAAGCCTCCACGGGCCATCCGAGGCGCACCGCTTGATCGGACTGGGCGTCGAACGAACCCCGGAAGGTTGTCTCGGCGAGAAGGAAGAGAAACGCCACGAGGAAGACCACCTGGGAAACACGACGCGCCCAGAGGAGCACCGTGATGATCTTCCGAGGGGGGATCCCCGATCCGGGTCGCTTCCTGCGCCGAAAGCTGCTCTTGCCCTTCCTTCTGGCACCTCGCGTCGTCGACTCGGCGCGGCGTGGAGCGGACTGGGAGGAAAGCACGGGGAGGTGTACACGCTTTCGTGGCGACGGCTGCGACGGGGAATCACCATCCATCGGTCGACTCGGCGGCGTCGAACCGTCCAGAGGAGCCACTGGTCCCGCACCGATCAACCAGGGGATCGGCTGAGGCAGGTCATTGGGCGCATGCGCAGGCGCGCGTGCGCTCGCTCTTCCGCGCGCCGCGATGGGAAGGTTCGCATCCACGTCAGACCACCACCGGGGCGAGAGATTCGAAGTCGGTCGTGCCGAGACCCCGCTTTTCCGCCATGGCGAGGTACCGCACGGCTTCCGGGCGCTGTCCGATCAAGGTGGTGCCGTACGCGTCCACGGCAACTTGGTCGAGACTCGCCACCACTTGATGCAGATCCTTCGCGTCGTCGATGTTGCCGCCCTGGGGGCCATTGCGCATCAAGACCCGGGTGGCGTCCA
This sequence comes from Polyangiaceae bacterium, assembly GCA_050289625.1. GTDB lineage: Bacteria > Myxococcota_A > Polyangia > Polyangiales > Polyangiaceae > NIC37A-2. Next base: position 9,286 of record JBNKGC010000090.1, read on the forward strand.
TCACGGTGAGGGTCGGACGCATGAAGGTGGCCAGATCCGCGATGGAGACGTCGATGTTCTGATGCAGCCGATTGCGTCGCCCGCCGAGAAGGCCGTACCAGTTCTTCATCGCCGCGGTAAAGAGCGAGAGGTTGTGGTGCTTGGCGACGGGAACGTTGATCACCTTGTCCGCCTCGAGGAGCGGCGTGTACACGGGCCACTCGTCGAGCACTTCGCCCTTCATGCGCAGCTCACGAAACCGGTGCGGCGCCGGAAGGATGACCGCAGCGCCTGCGGCATGCGCAGCGCGCCAAATTCCCGAGCGCTGAAAGCAGCGGCGCGGTTCGTTGCAAGAAGCATCGGTCACCACCACGCGCTTCGCTCCCGCCTCGTAGGCGAGGCGCACCACTTCGGCCACCACGAATGGGTTGGTGTTGGCCGCGTGCACCGGCATGCGATCCCAACCGATGTTCGGCTTCACCGCGACCACGTCCCCGCGAGACACGAAGCGCTGCATGCCGCCGAGGGCCTCGATGGCGCGGCGCGTGAGCACGGCGGGATCCTGACTGCTCCGAGCAACCGCGAAGGTGGTCGCTGAGCCTCCGGCGGGAAGTGTAAAATCGCGCACTTGCCTTTTGCCTTCCGGTCGATCCACGCGGAAGGAACCGGGATCGAACCCGAAACGCACCACGGCGGCCGAGGCTCCGAGGGTCACGGCGGCAGCTCCGACACGCACCAGAGCTTCTCGCCGCGTCGGACGTGCAAGAGCGCGATCGGAGGGCTCGCGCGGCGGAAGAGCGGAGTCGCGATGGGCCATGGGGGACAGCAGCCTACCAGGGCCCGATATGAGCCGGAGCCCCGGTGAGGTCAAGGTGACGACCCCAGGACCGTCGAGGTGCTCCTCTTGATACCCACCTGGTTTGGCAGCACGTTCGGGCCATGAGAATCAGCACCCTGCTCGCGGTGGGCTGTCTTTCGCTGTCCGCTGCTTGTTCGAGGTCCGGTGACACGAATTCACCACCGAAGCCTGCGGCGCCACCTGCAGCGGCCCCCGGGGACGCGCCCACAGCGCCACCCCCTGCCGCCCCCGAGAAGGCGTCCCCACTTCTCTCCGAACTTCTCTCCGAGGGAAGCGCAGCACCGGAGTTTTCCGCGCAGGCGCATTCCGGCCAGGACGTGAAGCTCTCCGCGCTGCGCGGCAAGGTCGTGGTCCTCTACTTCTATCCGAAGGACAACACGCCCGGATGTACCCGTGAAGCCGAAGGGTTTCGCGACGCCCACCAATCCTACGAAGACGAAGGCGCGGTCGTGATTGGCGTCTCCACTCAAGGCAACGAGAGTCACCGCGAGTTCGCTCGGGAGCACGGCCTCCCCTTCCTGCTCCTCCCCGACGAAAACGGGGCGATCGCGCGGAGCTACGGTGTGGACACGACCGGTGGTGTTTCGAAGCGCGTCACATTCATCATCGACCCCGAAGGCAAGATCGCCAAGGTCTACGACAGCGTGTCCCCGCAGCGGCACGCGCAAGAGGTGCTCGCGGACATCGCGAGCCTACGCGGCAAGTAGCCCGAGGCCGCACCACACCGGTCTGACCCCCGCTGTCGGTCCCATTGCCCCAGTCATCGCCTCCGCTGCACCCCGCCCGGGAGGAACAGAGCCACGACCATCGGAATGACCCGCGAGGTCATTCGAACCGGGGGGCAGGCGAGCATGACCGTCTTTGTACACCTCGCGGCGGGAGGGAAAAAACCCCTACCAAGACCTACATGCGCCCTCGTGCCGTCTCGCCGAGTTGCTCACCCGGGCGTCATTTGAAACGCTCCGCGCCCGAGCCTCTCGCAGGCTACCCTCGCTTCCCAGCGGTTCGGGGTACGCTCACCTCGGGCGCTCACCTCGCGCCCTCTCGGCAAACCAAAATGATCCCGGTCGACAAGCTCAAAACCTTCACGCGCCGCTTGGACGAGCTCAACCAGCTCTTGTGCGATCCTGCGGTGCTCGCGGACCCCCGCCGCTTGAATGAGCTCAACCGGGAACGGGGGCGCCTCGACCCAATGGTCACGGCGTTTCGACGCTGGGAGAATCTTTCCAAGCACATTGCCGAGGACAAGGAAGCGCTCGGAGATCCCGAGCTCGGCCCTCTAGTGCGGGAGGAACTTCCGGGTCTCGAGGCGGAGCTCGAAGAGCTCGAGGATCACATTCAGATCCTGCTTTTGCCGCGCGACCCGAACGACGAAAAAAACACCCTGATCGAGATCCGCGCCGGGACCGGTGGCGAAGAAGCCGCCCTGTTCGCCGCCGATCTCTTTCGTATGTATACGCGCTACGCCGAGCAGGCAGGCTGGAGGGTGGAGCTCCTCAGCAAGAGCGATGCTGCTGCAGGGGGCTTCAAGGAGGTCATCGCACTCGTCACCGGCGACGGCGTCTTCTCCAAGCTCAAGTTCGAAAGTGGCGTGCACCGGGTGCAGCGGGTGCCCGTGACCGAGACGCAGGGACGCGTCCACACCTCCACGGCCACCGTGGCGGTCCTTCCGGAGGCCGACGAAGTGGACGTCGAACTCGACGACAAGGATCTGCGGTTCGACATCGCTGCCGCGAGCGGTCCCGGCGGACAAGCGGTGAACACGACGAACAGCGCCGTGCAAGTCACCCACCTCCCGACCGGCATGATCGTGCGCTGCCAGGACGAACGCAGCCAACTCAAGAACAAGTCCAAGGCCCTGAAGATCTTGCGCAGTCGGCTGCTGGAGCTGGAACAACGGCGGCAAGCCGAATCGATCCGCGACGATCGACGCGCTCAGGTGGGTGCCGGTGAGCGCTCCGAGAAAATCCGCACCTACAACTTTCCTCAGAACCGCCTCACCGATCACCGGATCGGGCTGACGCTGTACAAGCTCGATCGCGTCATCGAGGGAGATCTCGCCGAGCTGATGGGCGCCGTCGGCTCGTGGCACCAAGCCGCCCTCCTGGCAGCGACGCGTGACCAAGGAGCGACGGCATGACGCATAAGCCGGATCTCGATGCGCTGATGTGCGCCCTCATCCTGGCGCCGGGGACCTATTCGAGAAATCGCTTTTTCGAGCTCTTCCAGGACCCCGAAGCCCAACGGACGCGCAGACGCGCTCGCCGTGTGCGCAGCATCATCGCTCAATTGACCGAGCCCTGGCCGATCTCCGACGACGAAGGCGCCCCTCGCGAACCGCGGGCGGAGCTTCTCGGCGAACGCGTCTTGGAAGACGGGCGCGTTCTGTTTCGGTACCGGATGAAGGACCTCGAGTACACGCGCACGACTTCGCTTGCCCCGCTCGAAGCCGCCGCCCTCCGCTTCGCGCTCCACCGAGCCGGTCGAGGCGAGATCCCGGAAGACGATCGGCGTCTGGTGGAGGGTGCGCTTGCCCGCCTGACGTCGGCGGCCTGACCGGCCACACCGGCCGGCGTGTCGTGGTTCCCTCCGCTGCTTTCCGAGGAGAGCCCGACCGCGAGTCTCCGGACGCCCGGGCCGTCGTGGAATCGGCAAGTCGGTGTAGACTCCGCCGCCACGAGACATGGCCACCGGAAGTAACAAAGCCGTCATCGCCGCCCTCATCGCCAACCTGGGCATCGCCGTCGCCAAATTCGTGGGTTTCGCTCTCACGGGCGCCTCCTCGATGCTTGCCGAAGCGATTCACTCCTGCGCCGACAGCGGCAATCAAGGGCTACTTCTTCTCGGCTCGAGTCGCGGAAAACGCGGTGCCTCCGAGGAGCATCCTTTCGGCTACGGTCGCGAACGCTACTTCTGGGCCTTCGTGGTAGCCCTGGTCATTTTCGCCCTCGGATCCGTGTTCGCCATCTACGAGGGCGTCCACAAGTTGATGCGCCCGGGGGAGCTGACGTCACCGATCATCGCCGTGGCCATCCTCTTCGCCGCGATCTGTCTCGAGGGATGGTCGTTTCGGACTGCCATCAAGGAGGCCATCCCCCTCAAAGGGGACCGCTCCTGGTACGAGTTCGTTCATCGCACCAAGGAAGCGGAGCTCCCCGTCGTGCTCATGGAAGATTTTGGAGCACTGATTGGGCTCGTACTCGCGCTGATTGGCGTGGGACTCTCCGTGCTCACCGGTGACGCGCGCTTCGACGCGATCGGCAGCATCGCGATCGGCATTCTCCTCGGCGTGATCGCCATCGTGCTCGCGGTGGAAATGAAGAGCTTGCTCATCGGAGAGTCGGCCAACCTACCCACTCAGGGGAAGATTCGAGAGGCTCTCGAATCGGCGCCCGACGTGGTGCGCGTCATCCACATGCGCACCCTGCATTTGGCTCCGGAAGAGCTCCTCGTGAGCGCCAAGATCGAGCTCTCGGGCAACCTCTCGTTTTCCGAAGTCACCGACGCGATCAACCGCGCTGAGGACGCCATCCGGGCTGCCGTTCCCATCGCGCACCTGGTCTATTTGGAGCCCGATCTCTTCCGGGGGTCGGAGACCGAGCTGACGTCGCGAAGCGTGTCGCCGCCTTGAGCCCCCCGCTCCGTTCTTCCGCCGCTCATTCCACGCGCAGCACCAGATCGCCGTCTCCAGCCCGCGCGACGCGGCACCCGAGCTTTTCGCTCTGCCGATCGAGGGTCTTTCGAATCCACTCGATGTCCCTTTCCCTTGCTTGGGCGAGGCGGAACTTCCGAATCTGCATCGGAACCATGCGAAGGCTCTCGAGACGAGGCGCGAGACGCGCGAAGTACATGAGCGTCAAGTCGTCGCGGTACTCTTCGTGACCCCCGATGCCTTCGTAGTCGTTGATGAAGTCGCCGCAGCCGTAAACGATTAGCCTCTCTCGATATACCTCGAGCCCCCGCGCGTGATGGGACGAATGCCCGTGAACCAAGTCCACACCCGCTCGGTCGATGAGAAGGTGGGCGAACTTTCGATGTGATCGCGCCACGTCGTAGCCCCAATTGCCTCCCCAGTGCAGCGATGCGATCACGACGTCCCCGGGCTCCCTGTGCTGCTCGACGTCCCCGGCGACGCCATCGGCCGTCTCTTCCGACAGATCCGGCAAGAGGCGTACTCCCGGCGCCCCGCCTTCGGCGGCCCAATCAGGTGGGATCCCGCTCGACGTCGTACCGAGACCGAACACCAGAACCCGCCGCCCCCCAGCGAGCCGAACGACCGCCGGAGCCCTCGCCTCCTTCTCGCTCGAACCGGCTCCCGTCAGTTCCAGATCCGCGCCGGCTAGCGTGCGGAGCGTCTCTTCGAGGCCCGCGACTCCGAAGTCGAGCACGTGATTGTTGGACAGCACACAGCAGTCGATTCGAGCCGCGGTGAGGGTCGCGACGTTCTTCGGGTGCATGCGATAGTTGATGCCTTTGGGTTCGAAGTCGTCACTTCCAGTCACGCTCGTTTCGAGGTTGATGAGCCGCACGTCGGGGGCGCGGCTGTCGAGCACGTCGAGCGCTTCTCCCCACGGATAGGTGAAGGGAACCGGTCGCGGAATGGGTCCACTTTCTCGCTTCGCGAGCGCCACGTAGTCGAGGGCATTCCGAACGAGCGGCTCGCGCAGCTCCGGATCACTCGGGTGCGGCAAGATTTGGTCGATTCCACGTCCTGTCATGACGTCACCGCAGAAGAAGACGTCGACCCCTTCGCCCTGCGTCATCGTTCTGCCCCCTCTTTCGCTCCACGCTTCACGCGCGGGGCGACCCGTCTGACACAGGAAAGCTCCGAAGCTGGCTCCCACGGACCAAGTCACGAAGGAGCGCCGGTCAACGCTGCCGCTTCGCGCGATCACCCCACGAGTATACTTCCTGGAGAAAGATGCGCCGGGACCGGCGCGGCCAGCTCCCGACGCGCGCGGTGCGCCGGACGTCGCGAGCCCCTACGCTAAAACGCCGGCGGCACGCACCGCACGATCGAACGCTCGAAGCTCTGCCGCACTCGCCTCACGCGAAACCGGCTCCGGCCCCGTGCAGGGTTCGACTCGGACCCCGCGTCGAGTGACAGCCAGGGTGACTCGTTCGAACCTTCCTGCCAGAGGTGACGCGAAGAGCGAGGCGAGATCCGGACCCATCGCCCGCCGGGGCGCGGGGGTCACCCGAAGTCGCTCCCCCGAGTTCAAACGCGCATCGAACCCCGACAGGAGCGATCCTGCAGGGTCTTGCCATCGCCCGACACTTCGCGGTGCTCCAGCTCTGAGCCAATCACTCAGACGGGGGCTTTGGCCCTCCGTCGTGTCGAGCCGGGATTCATCAGCGCCAAGGGTGAAGCCACGAGGAAACAGCAGGTTCTCGGCCTCGTCCAGAGTCGTGCGCGCATCGAAGGTCACGAGCCCCGACGTCTCGTCGAAGCGCGGAACGCAAGACTCGTCTTCGTCGTGGCCTGGTACCGGCTGCTGGAAAACCGCACCACCTTCGTGATCGGCATGCCCTCCATCGAGCACCCCCGGGTTCAAAAGACCATCTGGATCCAGCGCGGCCCGAAGGCGCCGGTTCACCTCCACCCCAAAGCCCTGGGCTCGTTCGAGTGAAAAAGCCTTGCTCCGACCGATGCCGTGGTGGTGACTGGCCGCGGCTCCCGCTTCGACCGCTGCGGTGAGAGCATCGCGCCAAATCGCGTCGTAAAGTCCGAGGTCGGACTCACGACGTCGAGCGCGGCCCACGAAGGTGAAGTAGATGGCGGCCCCATCGGGATAGCAGTGTGAGATGTGCGCCATCACGAGCACCCGCCGCTCGAGCACCGACCGGACCGCCCGGTAGACCGCATCGAGCTTCGACCAAGGCGCCGCTACCTCCATGGTGTCGTTGAAAGCCCCGGCGCGAAATACGCGCGACTGCTTGAAGCTCACGTCGTAGCGATGACGAAGCCAATGACGTGCCGGCTCCTCGCCACGGAACTCGCCACCATGACGCTCACAGATGGACCGAGCTGCATTGGCTTGGTCGGTCGGCGCCGTCACGTTCTCGAACACGAGCACCAACCGGCAGTGCGCTCGGCCGCGGCTTTCGAGGCCACCGACGAGTCGGCTCAAAGACCCGGGCGCACGCAGAACTCCACGAAGTGCGGCAGCCTCCACTTCCACGCCGACTCGTCCGAGTAAGGTCGTGGGACGCTGTCGGCCAATCGGTGGCACGGACGAGCGCACATCGTCCGAACTCTCGCTTTCGTCGGCAGACGAATGGAGGAACGAGTCGACCGCATCGTAGAGTCGCGCCACTGCGGGACGCAGTCCCGACTGGACCATTTCACGCAGCGCCTCTTGCCCGGCGACGAACGTGGGAAAGGTGTAGGCGACGAAGGCACGCTCCGTGGGAGCGGGATGCAGGCGCAGGCCGACGTGCGTGATGATCCCGAGGGTGCCTTCGCTCCCGACCAAGAGCGAGGACAGATCGGGCCCCTCGCAACGGAAGCGGGCGTCGACGAAGTCACCCGTGCCGAGCACCGCGCCCACCTCGGTGACCATGTCTTCGATCTTCCCGTAGCGCCCGGAGCACTGCCCGGCTCCTCGCGTCGCCGCCCACCCTCCGACGGTCGAACACAGGATGCTCGACGGGAAGTGCCCCACGGTCCTTTCGACCTCCGCCAAACGCCGCTCCAAGTCGACCCCGAGCACCCCGGCGCCCACGCGGATTTCCGAGCCGTCTTCGGCGAGATGGAAATCGTCCAGGCGTTTCAGATCGACGACGACCGTGCGCGGATCGGGTGAGAGTCCGCCACACACACCGCTGCCCGCACCGAGCGGAGCAATGCGTAGGCCTTCGGCCCGGCAGAGCTCGGCGAGTTGTTGCACCTCGTCGGCTCGGGACGGCCAAACCACGGCGAGCGCTCGATCGCCCGGGCCGCGCTCGATCAGTCGTCGAGGCCAGCAGTCGCGGCTCGAAGCCTCGCGATCGGCATCCGTAGAGCTCACGTGAGCTCGACCGAATGCTTCCTCCAGCTTCTTCACGATGCCGCCCACCACTGCGCTCACGCATCGCTTGTAACGCGCGCCCGTCGGAACGTATACGTTCCATCGGGATGGTGAAGAGTTCCTGGTTTCTGCTCCCGATTCTGCTGCTTGTCGCGTCCTGCGGCGGCGAAACTCGCGCTCGCTCGGCGCAAAGTCCCGACTCTTCGAGCGAGGAGTTCCCGAGCAGCGACAGCCCAGCGCAGGACTACGAACAAGGGGAGACCGAGAGCGCACCGCGCGCCAGTTGCGACGATGGAACCTGTTTCGAGTGCGGTGACGGGGTCTGCCTCGAGGGATTCTACTGCGACCAGGATGCCAGCGGCGGCGCAGCCTGCAGTTGGCTTCCCGACTGCGCGAAATCGCCCTCGTGTTCGTGCATCGAGAAGGTGCTCGGCCCGAGCTGCGAGTGTCACGACGCGGGCGGACCGATGGTGAGCTGTCACTGAGGATGCCCGAGTTGACCGTACCCGTCGAGCATCACTAGCGCTGATCTCCGTGACTCCTCGACTCCGCTCGAAGGGAGTTCGGTCGGCGCCCGCGATTCCGCCGTCGGAGGGAGCGCACCCCCAAAAACACGAGGGTGAGCAGAGGCAGGAAGATGGCGAGACGTACGACGAGGATCAGAAGCCATTCTGCGTCGTCGCCGAGGAGCGCCCCCGTTACGTATCGTGAGACGAGGAAGGCCTGAACCGCTCCGAGATAGAAGAGGAGGCGCGACGACCGGACGCTTCGCTTCGACCTTGCCATCTGGACGGGAGCGACGGACTGACCTGGATCCGGGGACGCTTCGGTCAGGGCTTCTCGGCGCGGATGATGATGCGGGGGGAGTGGGGTCCGAAGAACACGCCCGGCATGGTGAAATCACCGCTGGCCTGGGTCACTCGAAAGCCGACGTCATGAAGTAACTTGCCGAGCTCGTGGAGCCCGTAGAGGCGCACGGAGTAAGTGCACTCGCGGCTTCGACCGTCATCGAGGATGAGCGACCGCTTCACCCGAAGGCGACTCGTGATCCAGTCAACGCTCATGTCGTCCATGCAGACGCACCCCTCGCCCTCGAACCAGACGTGGTTCGGGGACTCGGCCGCGGCAAAATCGCGATTGATCACGTCGAGGAGCAAACGACCGCCGGGACGCAGCGCGCGAAACATCCGCTCGGCGACGTTCACATTCTTCTCTTCCTCGAAGTAGCCAAAGCTGGTGTCCCAGCAGATCATGCCGTCGAAAGTCTCTTCGAAAGCCATCTCCCGCATGTCGCCCTGCAGGAAGTTGATCTTCTGCTTCCGTCGCTGCGCATTGTCCGAAGCGATGGCGAGCTGATAGACGGAGAGGTCGTAGCCAACCACCGCGTACCCGCGCTCGGCCAGCGACACGGCGTGCTGCCCTTGCCCGCAACACAGGTCGAGCACGACTCCACCGTCCGAGAGCCCGAGCGATTGCGCGATGAAGTTCGTCTCACGCTGGATTTGCAACGGTGGGAGCGGCTTGAGCGAACGCGCGAAGTCCTCCCCGAACAGCTCCTCCCACCACGGCTTGCGACGGACGGAGGGAGGCAGAGGCGCCGACGGCATGCGTCGCCGCGGCGGCGGCTTCTTGACGACTCGCTTGGGCGGGGGCGGACGACTCGGCGTGTCCGAAAGGGGAACCCCGGCGTCCTCGAAGGCTTGGAGATCTTCCAGCGATGCGTTCGTCTCTTCGAAGGTGACTTCCGGTCCCGACGGCTCGCGCAGGACCTCGGGCGAGGGCTCGGAGTCGACCTGAATCTCTTCGAAGACCTCGTCTTCAGCCTCCGGCTCCGAGTAGCCCGACGGCTTGACCGCAAGGGTCTCGTCCTCGATGTCAGACTCCGAAACCTCCGAGTCCAAGGCACCGGGAAGGGGCGCTTCCTGCTCGTCATCGAAGCCGATCGCGATGACGCGCATCGCCTGAATCTTCACGGACTGAAAGTCCTCTTCGGCTTCGCCGGCAGGGGGCTCCCTTCCGGGGTCCCCTGCTTCCACGATCGGCTCCGGCGGGGCGGAGCGCATTTCGGGTCGAGGAGGCGCCGACGGCGCGGGGCGCGGAGGCGCGTCGAGCGACGGCGCGTCGCGAGGAGGCGGGGACGAGGCCTGCGGTCCCGACGCGCCGGACAGTCCCGCTTCCGGAGACGCGGAATCCTGCTGGGGACGCACAGACGGTGTCGGACGGGGCGGGCCGGAGGCCCGCGGCGGTAGCGAAGAAGGGGGGCGGGGCGGAGTGGAGGTCCGAGCGCGCGGAGCGGAATCTTCCGCCCCGGCTCCTTCGGGAACGTCGAACTTGGGTTCGCCGTCTCCGCTCATGCTTCCCTCATCAACGACTGACCCATCAGCACTCGTCCCGCCGCACGACCGAGAGTCACTCCGGGCTCGAGCAGAAGCACGACGGTGGATCCGAGGTGGAACACACCGATCTCATCGCCTCGCGAAACGCTCACCGGCGGGTCGAAGCGCGTCTCACCGGGCGGGACTGCAGGTTCGGGGATCATCGACACGCTGATGCGGCCGACGATCGTGGCTCCCACCAAGATGACGCCAACGCGGCCCAGATCATCGGTGTCGATGCTGATGCTCACCCGGTTGTTCCGCACGAACAGCCGAGGGATGTGCTTTTCCCCGATGGAATTGACTGGAAAGAGATCGCCGGGGATCCCTCGAACTGACGAAACGCTGCCGTCCACCGGTGAGTGCACTCGGTGGTAGTCGCTGGGCGCCAGGTACACGACGGCGAAGTGACCACCGCGATAGCGAGCGGCTTCGCGACTGTCCCCGACCAGCTCCCCGACGTCGTAGGGCTGGCCCTTCACGAAAATCCGGGCGCCGGGATCGACAGGCCCATGGGCTGATAGGCGTCCATCGGCGGGGCTCACGACGACGTCGCTCGCGATTGGCCTCGCCCCCGAGCGAAGCGGTCGCGTGAAGAACGCGTCGAAGCTCGAATACGGGGCGGGCTCGGGCGCGGCCTCTTGCAAATTGACGTCGTAGGCCGAGCAATAGATTCGCTGAACGGTGCGCGACACCACTGGAGGCAAAGAAGCGTCACAAAGGCGTCCCACGGCTCGGCTCAGTCGAACACGGGGCAAAGCGCGGATGAGCTGCGCGGCGGCGTAGGTCGAAATACTCACCGAGTACCTAAGGCCCGGAAAACAGGCTGGGAGGCATCGTAGGCATGCCGCATGGATCCGGTCAAATCACCGGCATCAGAGGGTTTTCAGGCTCGGAGCGGGCACCGCTTCCGCGAGCCCGGGTGAGCGCGGCTTTCAGACCCTCGGATGAGGTGGCTCGATTCGCTCGCTGGGTGCCCCTCCAGTGGCGGCGGGCCGCCAGGAGCCCCGATCTTGCGCCTTCAGGGGAATCGCGTGCCCGGCACCGCTCCGATCAGGGGGATTCGGACCCCGAACCCCGATTTTTTTGCGCCCAGGGTGCGCCCCACGGAGGTGCTTCCCGCGCACCCGTGCTACGGAGCGCCCGCGGCCCCGGCTGGCCTCGTCCCATGCGGATCCCCAAGCGCCTCGAGACCCTCGTCGACGACGGAATCATCTCCGACGTGCTGCGCCCCCTGATGAGCGGGAAGGAGGCGGAGGTGTATCTCGTCGTCTCCGACGAAGAGATTCGCGCGGCGAAGATCTACAAAGACGCCCAGCAGCGCTCGTTCAAGAATCGCGCCGACTACGTCGAAGGGCGCCGGGTCCGCAACTCGCGCGACCAGCGAGCGATGAACAAGGGGACCAAGTACGGCAAGAGCCGCGACGAGGACGCGTGGAAGTCGACCGAAGTCGACATGATCTACCGACTGCGCGACGCCGGCGTGCGGGTCCCGACACCTCACACCTTCATCGACGGAGTGCTCGTGATGGAACTACTCACCGATGGCTGCGGAAGCCCCGCTCCGCGCCTGGGTGAGCTCGAGTTCGCGCCGGACGAAGCCCAAGAGATCTTCCACTACCTGCTCCACCAGGTGAAGCTCATGCTGTGCGCCGGAGTGGTTCACGGCGATCTATCCGAGTTCAACGTGCTTTTGGCGGACACGGGACCCGTCATCATCGACTTCCCTCAGGCGGTTAGCGCGGCAGGCAACCGCAACGCGCGAGCACTCTTGATTCGCGACGTCGACAACCTCCAGCGCTATCTGTGCCGCTGGGTTTCCGGCGCTCGGCGCAAGCCCTACGCCGAAGAGCTCTGGTCCCTCTACGAGAGCAACCGTCTCACTCCCGAAACCGAGCTCCGGGGGACGTTCAAGACGGCCTCCGGCCCCGTCGACACGCGCGAAGTGCTGTCTCTAATCCAGGATGCGAACCGAGACGAGGCGCGACGCCGCGAGCGCCCTGACGCCGGAACGCCAGCTCCCGCGACCGAGGCTGCGCGCCTTGCACCGAGGCGTCGCGAGGTGATCGTCGTCCAGCCGCCATCCCGCCCAGGTAACCGCAACTCACCTGGCTCGGGCTTTTCGGGAAGCAGCCCTGGAGGCAGACGCAGCGACTCCGGCGCGAGCAACTCGCTCGGTGGTTCCGCCTTCGGTCGCGGCACCTCGAATCGAGGGCGAGGCGA
>JBNKGC010000091.1:0-21436 GCA_050289625.1 Polyangiaceae bacterium
CCCGGGACCGTGGGGTGAGGAGTCGCGGCTTTGCCGCGACGACGAGGGGGGCGGGTCCGCCCCCCTACTAGCCTAGTCGTCGACTTTCAGGGCGTGAATCAGGCTGAACGTCGCGCCTTGGGGATCGGCGACGACGGCGAAAGTTCCCGCGGTGATCGGCGTTGGAGGTACGTGGACGGCGCCCCCCAGGACGGCCACCTTTCCGAGAGCGTCTTCGAGGTCGAGGACGCTGAAGTAGACGTTCCAGTGGGTCGGGACCCAGTCGGGCACTTTTCCGGTGATGTCGAGCATCCCGCCGTTCGGGCGACCGCCGTTGAGGATGGTCGTGTAGTGCCCTTCCTCCGCATAACTCCAGCCAAACAAGTCCGTGAAGAACGCCTTGGCCGCCGGTAGGTCGCGCGTGTTCAGCTCGTTCCAAACGAGACATCCTGGGTCGTTCACTCGGGTCGCTCCGATGCTTTCATTGGGCTGCCAAAGCTGGAGGACCCCACCCGAGGGATCGCGAATCGTCGCTAGGCGACCAGCGTCCGAGATGTCGAACGGCGCATCGAGCACCTCGCCCCCGTGCCGCTTGGCGCGTTCGGCAAGGGAATCGATGTCGTGCACGGTGACGTAACTCTGAAAGTGCGGCGGGATCTCCCGGGCCTTCATGTCGTGGGTGAGGCCGAAGAGCGCGGCGACCACGTCTCCACCGAGGTACGCAAGCGAGTACGTCACGCCACCCGGAGCGGGAGTATCCTCGAAACGCCAGTCGAAGAGCTCCCCGTAGAACACCTGCGCGGCCCTGGGGTCCGACGTCACCAAGTCGCAGAAGCTGAACGTTCCATGCGGATATGACGTGCGAGTTCCCATCGTGTCCTCCTCCCCGCTCTCGTGAAGGTTGGCAGAACCTTTCCGCGCCAAACACAAAAAGAGCACGCCAGCCCGATGGGCTGGCGTGGTCGTAGTGGCCCGTAAGCCGGGTTCTGTGCGTCGGCGCGGTTACCCGCGTCGGCGTGGCGGTCATTCCTCTAGGACGAGCGTTACCACTCGCCTCCAGCGGCCTACCCGGAGGTGTTGGACGGGCCGCCCTCGAACCTCCTGCTTGGCCTTGCTCCGAATGGGGTTTGCCGTGCCACCTCCGTTGCCGGAGGCGCGGTGGGCTCTTACTCCACCCTTTCACCCTTACCGACGCTTGCGTCGGCGGTTTGCTTTCTGTTGCACTTTCCTCGAGGTCACCCTCACCGGGAGTTACCCGGCATTCTGCCCTATGGAGCCCGGACTTTCCTCCCGACGCGCTCTTCGAAAAGGGCGCGTCCGGCGATCGCCTGAGCCACTTCGACGACAGCCCCGTAGCACACTGGGGCGGCGAGGGCATGACCCTCGCGCGCGCTGACGAGGCGACGGCAATCAGGCTGCGCTGACGAGGTCGCTGCAATCCTTGCTGGTGCGGACGAGCTCGGCAATTCGCTCTCGCAGCTTGCGTTTGCCGCGAGCCTCGAGCTGGCGGGCGCGCTCGCGACTGACACCTAGCTCTCGGCCGAGATCAGCCAGGGTGCGCTCCTCTTCCGAATCGACCAGAAGCCGGTTCTGGATCACCAGCCGTTCCCGCGGATCGAGATCGTTCATGGCCTCCCGTACGATGCGCCGCGCGCAATCCGACGTGGCACGCCGCTCGAGCCAATCGTCCTGCGGGACCTCGTTCCCGGGCAACTGGTCGCCGATGGTGGTGGAAGAATCGTCGAACGCCTTGGCGTCCAAGGACACGTCGCGGCTGTCGAGGCGTCGGAGCATGCTTTCGAGTCGTTCTCGCGGGATGCCCGTGCTCTCGGCGAGCATGCGATTCGCTTCTTCGCCTTCGCCGACGAGTGCCTCGATGCGCCGCCGCTCCCGTCGCAGTTTGAAGAAGTGCTTCGAGCGGAGGCCCATTCCGACCACGCTCCAGTGACGCAGCACGTAGCTCAGGATGTATGCCCGAATCCAATAGGCCGCGTACGTCACGAAACGAAAGCCGCGATCGGGATCGAACTTGCCGAGTGCATGGACGATTCCAAAGCTTCCTTCGCCCAGGAGCTCGGCCATGGGCAGGCCGTAACGCCGGTACTTCATGGCGATTGAGACCACGTAGCGCAGGTGAGAGCGAACGAGGTCCTCCTTCGCCTTTTCACAACCGTCCCCGTACCATCGCTGGAGGAGCTCTTGTTCGGCTTCACGGGTCAACTTGGGAGCCGAGTTGGCGAGCCGGATGAATCGTTGAACGGTAGGATCGTGCTCAAGGGCCATGGCGTTGCTTCTTTCTGTACGTAAACCGCGCTGCGCGGGTTCCATTCCCAACAAAGCAAAAGGGGTGCGCCGTCGGCGCACCCCCTGAGAAACGGTCGACGCCTGAGATAATCAGACTTGGAACGAGGATCCGCAGCCACACGTTCCGGTGACATTTGGGTTTCCGAATTTGAATCCAGACCCGTGCACGCCGTCGACGTAGTCGATCTCGGTTCCGTCGAGGTACTGAAAGCTCAGGGGGTCCACGAACAGCGCCACCCCGTTGGACTCGAACTGCTCGTCCATGTCCGTGGGCTTGTCCTCGAAATACAGGTCGTACTGGAATCCGGCGCAGCCACCCCCGATCACGCGGAGACGGAGCCCTTGGCCCTCGAGGCCCTCGCTACTTGCAATCTCTTTGACCTTGTCGGCGGCCAACGGGGTGATGGAAATCATGAGCTGAACGTTGTCCTGTCAACGGAAAGGCGAGGTGAGGAGCCCGATCTCGGTGCTAATCCCGTGAAACTACAGCGGTTTCCGGAGTCTTAGGGTGACCGGAGCGGGCGACAAGCGTACTATAAGTCCGACTCGGAGGGCCTGCCAGGCCGGGCCACGCAGAAAATGCGCTTCTGGTCGACCCCTCCGTCCGGAGGCCGGATCGAGCTCCGGGTCAGCGCCTGCCGCCGACGACGAGATCCGCTGCCCGAACGTGCGGGATTGTCGACCCCACCGAAGCGACCACTTCCCCCGCGACGGTGGCTCTAGTGCCTCGCGCGAGCGAGCGCTCGTCCGCGTACAAGATTTTCGCAAGGCACGGGGCAGCCTGGCAGCCTCGATCGACATCGAGCAAGAGGATCGTGCCTTCGGTCGCCCGGCGAGCTTCGACGACTCGACCCGAGAAGGTGACCTGTTTGCCCGGTGACCCCTGCAGATCAGGGTACCCCGCCGATGTTTCGTCTGCGGTGGTGAGAGGGGCGTCCGTTTTCTTCTGCGCCACCTCGATCATGACGGTGCGGGACGCATCGTTAGGGGCTCGAGCGCGCACCGTGAGCGGGCCAGTCGGGGGGGCGACCTTCGCGCTGAAGCTCCCTCGGGCGTCGACGCTCACCTCGCGATCGCCAATCTGCACCTGGGCGCTGGGATCGCTGCGCCCGCTGACTCGAAATTCGTCGTCTCGCGCCACGAAACGCAGCCCTGGGGTCACGAGCTCGAGGGGGGTGACTGCCACTCGAAGCCGAACCACCGACGGGGGAGAATCGCTTCCCTTCCGCTCAATCGCGAACTCGCGCTCGACGACTCGTCGTGATGACTGCTCTCCGGATGCCTCCCTCGAGAGATCGACGCGGTGGACCCCGTGACCCTGGTCGTCGATCTCGAGCGGGGTTCCGTCGAGGAGCAGGTCAGTGCCGGGCCGCGCATTCACCCGGACCTCCGCGTAGGGTGGTGAGGCCCCGAGGCCCTCGAGGTCAATCCGCGCGCGATAGGACACGGGCACCACTGCAGTGACGGTGCGCGGCGCCCTCCCGGGCCGGGAGACCTCCAAAGCCAGCTGGTTGTCACCGACCGCGAGGGGCGTCGTCGTAGCGACTGTGGCTCGTCCAGCCGCAAAGGACGCGGTCTCGTCTCCGAGCACGACCCGTGTTCCGTCGGGGCAGTCGGTGCAACGCACGCGGACCCTGTCGGTCCCGTCGGGTGCCACGTCGAATCCTTCGACCGTGAGAGGCACAGCGGAGTCTTTCCACAGGACGGCGGCCGTCCCCGCCAGCCCCAGGACAAGGGCCATCAGGCCCCAACCCACCCACTTGGAGGCGCGTGGGTGCGTAGCGAGGCCTCGGGGAACGGTCGAACCACTGGGGTCGGAGTCCGACCGGATCGGTGTGGACGGGGGTTTTGACTCCCCGGTGGGCGCGATGCCCGGTCGGGCGACGCCCTGAAGAGTCTTCAGGTTGGGGGGCGGCTCCCCTCCCGGGGGCGCCGGCCCCGGGGCGGTCGGGGCAATTCCGGGACGAGCGATCCCGAGCAGGGTGCGTTTCGCCGGGGAAGCGCCTGCAGTTTCCCGAGAGTCCGGTTCGGCACCTGGGGCCGTTCCCGGTGGGATGGCTGGCGGCACGGCGCCGGGAAGCGTCCGCTGGAACGAGGGGGTCTCCTCGGCGCTCGCTGATCCCTCAGCGGATGCCTCGCTTCGGGGTGGTGGCTCGACGGCAGCCATCCCACGGAGCGTGCCCTTCGAGAGCGCTCGAGGATCGGCCTGCACCGGAGCGAATCCTTGCAACGTGCCCTTGAAATGCGGCTGGGGGCTGGGGTTGACCGGAGCGAACCCCTGCCAGGTGTCCTTCGCCCCGTCCTTGGGGAGCGCGGATCCCTTCGACGGAGGTTGTGAGGGCTGTGCATTGGTGTCGCTCGGAGAAGCAGGGGGCTCCGCAACTGCGGGGGACAGGCCCACGGGGCTCGGCATTCCCAGTGACGTGCTTTTTAGCTGCTTTTCGCGGTCTTCGGGCGGTTCAGAGGCAGCCGAAGAGCCCGAGGATTCGTCCGAGGGAGCGGCGATCCGAGTTCCGCAGACGTGGCAGACCGTCTCTTCCAGTGCGTTTGGCGCACCGCAGCGGGGGCACGGAGACATGTAGCCGATTATCCGCCCCTGCGGAGGTTTTTCCAAATGGTGCCTCCTGCAACGAATGCAGACTCCACCAAGAGCGACTACCCCAAGCGAGTTCCGGTTCGAACATCCTGCGGCTCGGGTGTTTGACGGGTCGCCCGGCCCGGGCGTAAGCCAGCGTGTCTGCGTACTTCCCTTGGTTTCTCGGCGCTCGCCAACGCAACGCCTTCGTCCCTCCGGGGTGGGGCGCCCCACGAGTCGACGGGAGCCAGAAACTCGGGGGCCACCCAGCTGCGAGGCGCTCGTCCTTCCGTCGAAGGTTCCTGGAGGCCACGCAGACGCCCGCATTTCCGACGGGCATTTGTCCAAAATCGCGCCCTTGCCTTATGGGAGTTTACGAGTGTTAGCGAAGCGCATCATTCCGTGCCTGGACGTTCGCGATGGGCGGGTCGTCAAAGGAGTCAATTTCGTCAACATCCGAGATGCGGGCGATCCGGTCGAGTGCGCCATGCGTTACGACGCAGCTGGCGCCGACGAAATCACGTTTCTCGACATCACGGCTTCGCACGAGGCGCGGAAGGCGCTCCTGCACGTGATCGAGCGCACGGCTGAGGTGGTGTTCACCCCGCTCACGGTGGGTGGCGGCGTGAGTTCGCCCGACGACGTGCGGGATCTGCTCGACGCCGGAGCCGACAAGATCAGCGTCAACAGCGCCGCCGTTCGGGACCCCGACCTGATCGCGCGGGTGGCGTCCGCTTGGGGCGCTCAGGTTCTGGTGTTGGCCGTGGACGCCCGGCGGAAACCCGAGGGGGGCTGGGAGGTCTTCACTCATGGTGGACGGCGACCCACCGGCATCGACGCGATCGAATGGGCCCGCCGTGGGGCCGAGCTCGGCGCCGGCGAGATCCTCCTCACCAGCATGGACCGCGACGGAACCCAGGCCGGCTACGATCTCGAGCTCCTTCGAGCGGTGTCCGATGCAGTTTCGATCCCCGTTGTCGCATCCGGTGGAGTCGGCACCCTCGAACATGTGCGCGAAGGGCTGGTCGAGGGTCGTGCGGACGCGGCTCTCGCTGCGTCGATCTTCCACGATGGCATTTTCACCGTCGCGGAGGTCAAAGCGTATCTGAAGAACGCAGGAGTTCCCGTTCGGACGGAGGTCTCATGACGGCATCACTGGGAGAGATCGTTGCTGCCGCGCGCCGGGGAGACACTTCCCTGGCGGGTGAAAGCGTCGGATACATCGTACTTGGCGTCGCCGACCTTTCGGTCCACGGCGCGCGCCGCATTGCCTTCGACGCAGTAGGCATCGACGACAGTGGCCGTTGTCTTGCTGCCGGGGAAGCCGCTGGCCGCCCCAGTGACGTCGAGGCAGACTTGCGCAAGCTGCTGCAGTGCTTGTTGGGAGAAGCGCGGACCTCGAGTCCCAACTTGGCTCGTGTGGCAGCTCGCGAAAAGCCGGCGGGCCTCGAACATCTCGTGGTGGAGCTCGAAGCGGCGCTCGTGCCCGTCAATCGCAAAGCGGCGCGCCGATCTCTCGCGCGCCTCGTCCGCGAGACGGATCGGGCGCGCTCTCGGGAGCCCCTCGAACCCGTGACCCTTCGGCCTGCTTCGCCGAGTCCGACAGGGGAAGTCGAACGGAGTATGGCGCTGCCCACGAGCACGGCTCCGAGCTCGCCGGCTGCGCCAAGAGTCGCCGCGATCCCGGCGACTTCGCCCGAGCACGAGGTTCACTCGCCCAGCGGTGCCGCCGACGAAGCGGGGGGCGCTGGAGCCCCCGAGGCTCCGCCGCGCGAGATGTGTTCGGAGGTCTCGATTCTCAGTGCCGCGTGGGAACCGTCCATCACGGCGGCAGACCTGTCGAGCGCGACGTCCGAGTGGACCTTCGGCCCTGTCGGGGAACCCGACACTGCGCCTCGTTATGAGGCGATTGAGTCGGTCGCCGCCCACGGGGAGCCGGAGTCGGTGCTCCGCGATGCGGCGGTCGAGCCGGTGGCTGCCTACGAAGAACCGGAGACGGTGCTCCGCGATGCGGCGGTCGAGCCGGTGGCTGCCTACGAAGAACCGGAGACGCTGCTTCGCGATGCGGCGGTCGAGCCGGTGGCTGTCTACGAAGAACCGGAGACGGTCCTGCGCAGTTCCGCCGTAGAGCCCGCCCCTGGAGAATTCTTCCAAGCGTCGGAGACCTTGCTCGGGGGCGTAACCGTCGAGGTGGTCCCCGAGGGAGACTCGGAACCAACGGCCGCGGCTGACGCGACCCCGACCCGAGTCTGGGCCCCAGTCGAACCCGTCGAGCGCCTGAGGCCGCGGCTCGCACCGGTCAACCTGTTCGCTGCCACGCCGCTGCCTCCGAACTTCACCCTCCGAAGCGAGCCCGAGCACGACTCTGCAGGCGATGCGAGGGCACTCGCTTGGAAACCCGCGACTCCTGCCCCGGCGCTGGTCGAGGTTGATGAAAGTTCGGATGAGATCTTCGAAGCGGACGACGAGCCCGTGCACACGCCGAGCGACGTCTCGGAGTTGCTCGCGCGGATGGCGCCACTGACGGATGGCCCGTCTTCGCTGCTCGACGGTCTCAAGAACCTGGCAGGCGTGGACTCGCCCGCGCCTCCTTCTGTCGAAGAGCGAGCGGAGGACGAGCCCTCGGAACCCGCCGCGACGAGCCCCCTCGTGGCCCTGGGCTAGATTACGGCGCGAAATGGGCTCCGGACGTCGCTTTCCCTCAAGAGGGTGAGGGGGCGCGACTTCGCAGGCGTTGCCCCCGATGGAGAGCGGGCCCTGCTCCTCTTCGCGAGTGGTATGCTGCCGCCAGGATGCACGTACAGGATCTCGCGGTGATCAAGGGCTTGGTGAGTGTCGCCTGGGCCGACGGAAAAGTGACCGAATCGGAGCACGAAGTCATCGACGCTTTGCTCGACGCGTACGGAGCCTCGCCGAGCGAAAAAGCCGAGATCATTGCGTACTCCCGGACCCCACGAACGATCGAGGACATTCCGATTCACGACCTGAGCGGGGACGACCGTCGCGTCCTTCTGGGGCATGCGGTGACCATCACCTACGTCGATGGTGAGCAGCACGATCTCGAACGAGAAGTGCTTCAGAAGCTCAGCTTGAAGCTCCGGATCCCACCCGGCGAAGCACGGGTACTCATCGATGATGCGGGGCGCCGCGCTCGGGACCAGCTCGGCGTTTCCTGAGCTCTGACTCAACCCACTCGCAGCCGATCGATCTCGGCGAGCAGAGCGATCGGGCTGAAGGGTTTTGTGTAGTACGCCGTCGCGCCGGCTTCGTTGGCTCGGGAGCGCGAGCCTTCGTCATCGAGGGCGCTGATCACGACGATGGGAATGGCCTTCGTCGACGGATCGTTCTTCAAGCGCCGACACACTTCGAAACCGTCGAATTCGCCCGGTAGCATCAGATCGAACAGCACGAGGTCCGGTGGGGACGTCGTCGCCACGTCGATTGTTTTGGCGCTGGAGGCGACGGCGACTACGTCGAAGCCGCGGGCTTGGACGAGGGCTTCGATCATTCGCCGAATGGCGTCTTGATCCTCACAAACGAGAATCCGCATGAGACGCAAGCATACAGAAAATATCGCGGGGATGTCTCGACGGTGATCGGGACCAGGCAAAGAAGCCTGGCTCGCACGTTAGAGCGCCGGTGCGCTCGTCGGAATTTCCGCCCAGAACTCCGTCCGCCCGTCCGCGCCCGTCCGCACCCCCAGGCGCCCGCCCAGGCGCGTGACGACGGTGTGCGCGGTGACCAGGGAGGGGCCGCCCCCGCGTCCCATGGTCTGGGGATCGGAGCGTTGTTCGAGTAGGGCCTGAAGCGAGGATGTCGCGACGGCCGGTCCTCCGTCGCTCACGACGATCGAAAGGCGAGCGCTCTCCATTTCGAGGGTCGCGCGAACGGCGTCGCCCGCGGGCGTTGATGCGATTGCGTTCACCAGGAGTGCGCGCAGGAGCGTACCGACAGCGCCTCGAGCGATGACGGCGCTCGCGGTGTCGGATGCTTCCACTTCGATCCGAACACCGCGGCGTGCCGCTCGCGCGTCGAGCCCGCCGGCGATCCGCTCGGCGAGCTCGGAGAGCTTCACAGCGACGGGTTGCTCGGTCGTCGGGCACTCTCCTAGACTCGTGAGATCGGCGAGCAGCTCTGCCCCCCCGGTCAGCCTCTTCGTGAGTGCCTCCGCGGCTTCACCTTCCAAGACTTGCGTCGCCGAGTCGATGTCTTGCCGCAACTCCTCGAGCCACTCGCGAAGCTTGCGTCCGCTCGCGCGGGCGAGCATGGCAACTCGATCGAAGCTCTCGGAATCGCCCAGAGACCGCGGGTGCGGCAGACTGCTTTGGCGCTCGCGAGCTTCGTTGAACACCGAGGCGAGCTCGCGGGCGTAGGCCTCGCCGAGCTGCTGCGCCTCGACGAGCTCCTTGCGGAGCTCCTCCACTTCGCGGCGTTCCGTGGCACCGTCCGCCGGGAGGACGATGGTCTGCCGACCCCGTGCGAGCTCCAGGCGGCCACCGTGGTGGACGGCCATCCGACTCAACCATCGCCGCTCCAAGTCGGCGTTGGCGGAGCTGTCGGGACCGAGCTCGACTCCGACCCGGACGAACTCCCCGTCGCGCTCGATTCGGATTTCCGGCGCCGCAGTTCCGATGGTGATTTCTCCCACGCTTTGGGTCACCAAGAGGTGAAGCATGCGCCGGAGTTCGTCCTCGTCGCCAAACACTTCGGTGCCGCCGCCCGGCTCGATGGCGATTCGCGCGTGCGGCGCGAGGTCGTAGAGAAGGCTGGCCAAGTCGATGCGTCCGCGTCGGCCGCTGGTGCTCCCCGTCTGGAGATCGCTCAGCAGGCTCATGGCGCCCGTCAGGGTGTCCAGACCCGACACGACGGGACCTGACTCCACCGGGGCGGCGTGAGTGTCGAGTGCCGGTGGCGGTTGGGAGAGACCTTCGCGCAGGGCGCGAGCCGCACCGCGCGCTTCCTGTGCGAGAAGCCAGCTGATTTCCTGTCGGGTCAGGCGATCTTGAGTCACTCGGTGAGCATCATGCCATGGACGCTGCTGAGGCGCCGACGAGTTTCATCTTCCTCGACGGAGGGGCGCCGGTTTCGAGTCCTCGAACGATGACCGGCTGCGGTGATCGCGGAAACATGGAGTGGGGTCGCCGCGACCTGCCTCGCGCTCGCGGCCCTCTCCCGGGCTCTTCCAGGGGTCTGCGGGGGCCAGAAAAGGGCTCAAATCGCGCGTGCCCGGGGTTTCGTCTTCGGCGATCGTGCCGTCGCATCAGTCGTGCCGTCGCATCCGGCAGTGTGTGCGCGTCGCGCCCCGGCTATACAGCGACTCCTCGGGGGCGCGGTCTGCTCCCGCGACTATCGATGGGAGCGTCACGACGTGGCGATCGCCAGGGCTTCGGACCCCAGGGTAGGGAATGCATATACTGACGGGCATGGGAGAACGTGCGCAGCGCTCGCGAACGGCGCATCGAGTGGCGAGGGCTGGTCGAGGACGAGTCCGTGCGGCGTGCGCTGCCCTGATCGCGTTCACGTCGAACGCCGTATGGGCGCAATCGACGACTGCACCGTCGGCAGGTGCGACCTCCCCGGCTGCGCGAGCGACGCGTGCACAGGAGGACGCGAACGAATCGAGCGCTCGCGAACCATTGTCGCCTCTCACCAGCGCGGAGCGGCGACAGCTACTCGAAGGAAAGCTGATCACCCGTCCGATGAAAATCGACGCGGGTCGGCGCTCCCTTGCCGGGGGCATCGCCTACCGGCTGGTTCCGGCAACACCCATGGAGGTGCTTTCGGCTCTGCGCCAACCCGGAGGACTGCGCGAGTCGCTGCCCTATACGAAGAGCGCGCGCATCCTGAGCGAGAAGAACGGCGTGACTCGCGTCGCGCTCGAGCAGGGCCACGGTCCCTTCGTGGGGCGCTACACGGTGGCCATCCATTGGCGTCCTGGGGAGCAGGTGGCGCGCTTTTGGCTCGACCCACGACGCCCTCATGATCTCGAGGACATCTGGGGTTTCTTCCGGGTCCGCGAAATTGCGCCGGGGCGCACTCTGGTCACTTTCGGGGTTGCTTTCGATCTGGGCTCCGGTCTGGTCGGAGCTCTGTTCGAAGACACGGTGCAACGCATGGCGCTTCGTACGCCACGGGACATCGATCGCTACGTGCGGCGCTTCCTCCGGGACCGAGGCACCGCCACGTCGAGTCCGGCGGCGGTCGAGCGCCAAGCGACGCCTCCGCGCGTTCAGTGAGTGGTCTACGGCAGGCCAGCTGCTTCGGCGCACGTCGCGCGGCCACCCGTCGAGCGTCGAAGTCGCTCCAACTACTTGTCGAACCAGGGGCAAAGGGGCTACCGGTAGAGCCCGGGTGCTCAGCGCCGCAGTCCTCAGTGGGGCGACCGCAAGCGGGGGACACTGTAGTATGAGAAGCCCATGCTGAGCCGCATCCTGGTGATCGCTCTGAACACGTACCGAGAAGCCGTACGAGCTCGGATCCTGCACGGGCTGTTCGGTCTGGCCTTGGCGACCGGGGGCTACTCGCTCGTCGTCGGCGCGTACACACTCCAGAACCAACCTCGCGTGGTGTCGGATCTGGGGGCCGCTTCCGTCTCCCTGTATGCCGTCGTCGTCGCGGTCGTCCTTGGAGCGACGTCCCTTTACCGCGAGCTCGAACTGAAGACGGTGTTTCCCGTCCTGGCCCGACCGATCCGCCGTGGGGAGTATCTGGTCGGCAAGTTCTTCGGCACGGTGTTCACGCTCGCCGTGTTCATCGCGGCGAACTCGGGGGCGCTTCTCTTGGCCCTTGGTGCTCTCTCGGGGAGTCGTCTCTTCGCGACGGTGCTGGGGCCTCTCGTCGGGATCGCTGTCCTTTTCGTCTTGGGCTGGCGGATGCCCCGTCTGCGCACCTGGCTCCCCATTCCGGCAGCTTTCGCGCTGATTCTGATTGGCTTCTTCCTGGCGAGCGATGCGCCGGACGATCGGCGCGTGGTCATCGGCTCTGCACTGCTCACGTTCCTCGAGGTCTGCATCATCTCGGCAGTGGCAACGCTTTTTGCGTCGTTCTCCTCACCGTTTCTCACGGCCGTCCTCACCCTCGGCGTCTTCATCGTCGGGCGCAGCGCCGACACCCTGGCTCGCCTACCGGAATACATGTTCGGGTCCACCATCAAGGGGATCGGTGAAGCCGTCAGCCGCGTCGTTCCGAACTTGATGGTCTACGTTCCGCCCCGACCACTGCTGACAGGCGAGGCGGCGGATGTCAGCTACGCGCCTTATGCAGCGCTCGCTGCGTTGCAGGCCCTCGCTTGGACCGTGGGGCTGCTCGCCCTGGCCAGCGTCGTGTTCAAGCGTAGAGACTTCCTCTGATGCCCGGCACTTGGCTGCGTCGTCTCGCGCTCGTCCTCCTGGTCTTGCTGGGGGCTGTGAGTCTCGTCACAGCACGCGCGGTGATGCGCGGCGAAGCCGAACTACGTGAGAGTGACGCGGCATTCGACGAGGGCGATCTGCAGGGAGCGGTGCTTCATGCCCGCGCCGCCGCGCTCGCCTACGTGCCGGGCGCCCCCCACGTAGGCTCCGCCTACGCACGACTCGAAGCCGTTGCGCGCGGCGCCGAAGGCGAGGGAAAGCTCGACATCGCGCGACTAGCATGGGGAGCGACCCGGCAGGCGGCGCTCGAAACTCGCCATGCGTTATCGTCCCAAAGTCAAAAGATCGAGGAAGCGGAGCGCGCATTGGCTCGGCTCGACGCGGCACAATCGGGGAGCGCCGGGCGTGCCGCGGGTCCCCCGATGTCCACGCCCCAGGGAGGAGGGCTTGCCCTCGGTCTCTTGGCCCTCGGTCTCGGACTTTCCGTCGGGGGAGTGGCCGTCGTGGCGTTTCGTGGTGTGGACCGGGCAGGGGGGATCCAGGTGCGTGGCCTCGTGACCGGAGTGATCGTCGGGCTCGTGGGGGTTGCCTCATGGGTTTTGGCGGTGATTCGAGCCTAAGTTCCGGCGAGAAATGGGCTACCGCCGTTGCGGGATCCTGACGGGGTGAGGGGTTCCCAGCGCACATCTCGCCGGGAAAACTCTGCGCGTGCCGCGCATGTTTTTTCTCATCGCATGCGATGCGCGCTGTAAAGTGCCCCGTCGTGGTGACTCGAAGTTCGACGTCCCTTTCGCCCCTCATCGAGCGTTTCGCGCAGCATTTGCTTCACGAACGGCGAGCGTCACCCCACACCGTGCGCGCCTACCAGCGTGACTTGAACCAGCTTCGGGACTTTCTCGAACGGCGATTCGAGCGCGAAGCCCTCCTGACCGACGTCGACAAGCTGAGCCTGCGCTCGTGGCTCGCCGAACTCGCCGAAGATGCCTCTCCCACCACCTTGGCGCGGAAGCTTTCGAGTGTGCGCGCCTTCTGTCGCCATTGGGAGCGCCAAGGGGTACTTCGGGACAACGCGGTCCAGCTCATGAAGTCGCCCAAAGTGCGGCGAAAGATGCCCGTGTTCCTCACGGCAGAAGCCGCGGCCCAAGTGATGGACGCGCCCCTCCAAGATAGCGCCCTGTCCGAGCCCGAACGCCTCCGCGACGCCGTGGCACTCGAGCTTTTGTACGGCTCCGGGCTTCGAGTCAGCGAGCTGGTTGCACTCGACCTCGTGGACGTTCGTCTGTCCGACGGCACCGTCCGGGCACTCGGCAAGGGACGAAAGGAACGAATCGTCCCGTTGGGTTCGGTGGCACGCCGCGCCGTCGAGGCCTACCTGCCGTACCGACCGGAGCTTCGGAACGCGAAAACGGGTGAGCAAGATCCGCAGGCCCTGCTCTTGAGTCGCCGGGGGCGCCGCCTCGGGGTGCGTCGCGTCCAAGAGTTGGTGAAGCGCTATGGCGCGCTGGGCTCGGGTCGCAGCGATCTCCACCCCCATGCGCTGCGTCACTCCTGCGCCACTCACATGTTGGAGGGAGGCGCTGATCTACGCGCCATTCAAGACATGCTCGGCCACTCCAGTGTCGCAACCACGCAGCGTTACACGCACCTGTCGTTGCAGAAGCTGATGGAGGTCTACGACCGCGCACACCCCCTCGCCGGGGGCGATTTCGACCCCACGACGGGCGAATGAGGCCCAGTCCCCGCGAAGGTCCCCGAAAACGGACCGGAAGCGGAGGGCAGACGTGGTTTCCGCCGTAGCAGCGCGTGTTACAAGCCCACGTCCAGATGCCTGAATCGAAGACGCAGAGACCGAGCGGGACGCCGGCCCAGGCAAGCACACTGGCGCGGATTTGCGGTGGCGCCCTCGGAGGTGCGGTATCCTCGGCACTCGTCGCCTTCTTCGAGGCGGGGTTGGCTGCAGGCGAGGTGTCGCGGGGCGCGCTCTGGGGGCCGACGTTTGGCCTCCTCGCTCCCGTCGGTATCTTCTTCGGCGCGCTCGTCGGTGTGCTCTGGGTGCTCATCCATCCAAGAGGTCCTGGCGAAGCCCTCCGAAGCGCGACCGGAGAGGGGACGAACGCCGACGGGCACACGATGCGCCGCATGGCGCGATGGACCGTCGTCCTCGCGGGACCGGCCGCCGTCGTCGGGACCTACCTCCTCGCGCGCGCCGCGCTTGCTCTTTTAGCGACCGATCTCGCCCCTGCGGTGGTGGGAACGGCGCTCGCCGCATCGGCTGCGCTCGTCGTCTTCTTGGTGGCGCAGCTCACGAGCGCATCCGCGGGTCTCCTTGCGGTGCGCCTTTCGGCGCCCAAGCTGTCGGTAGCGCTCTTCACGTCGTTGGCCCTTTTCGTGGGCGGGTTTGCTCTCCTCGTGGCCCTTGGCGACACCAGCGGAGCGGGCCGCTCTGGGCAGATCTTCGGGGTCCTTCGCCGGGACGAGCTCGATCTCAGGCCCGTTCTCACGCTGTTGCTGCTCGCACTGGGCGCCTACGTCGGAGCCACGCTGGTTCGAGCAAAGGCCTGGATCGCGGCTTTGGTGGCTGCGGCGTGCCTCGGGGCCACCCTGGCATTCGCTGCGCCCATGAGTCCTTTGCAGGGCGTTTCGGTCCAGCGAGGGCCGGGACTATCCGCTCGATTGATTCCGGCGTTTCGCGCGCTCACCGACCGCGACGGAGACGGCTACGGGCGCGCGTTTGCTGGCGGGGACTGCGACGATGCAAACGCGAGCATCAATCCGGGTGCGGACGACGTTCCTGAAAACGGGGTCGACGAGGATTGCAGCGGACGAGACGCCGAACGGGTCGAACTCGAAGCCCCGGCTCCCGAGCCTCCGAAGAGTGCCCAGGAGTGGATGGCCGAGCGACTCCCCAAACGGCCGAATGTCGTGCTTCTGACCATCGACACCCTGCGCGCCGATCTCGGGTATGCGGGGTACGAGCGGCCCGTCTCGAAAAACATCGATGCGTTGGCTCGGCGCTCGACGGTGTTCGAGCGTGCGTACTCGCTCGCTTCTTACACGAGCAAGAGCCTCGGTCCGATGCTGATCGGCAAATACCCGAGTGAAATCGCTCGGGACTTCTCTCATTTCGATCGCTTCGGGCAAGGTGAGCGCTTCCTCCAGGAGCGCGTACGAGATGCTGGGATCCACACGATCAGTGTGCAGGGATACTGGTACTTCTTCCTCAAAGGGTACGGCTACGAGCGGGGGTTCGACGTCCTCGACAGTTCTGCCGCACCCAAGGCGATCAAGATCGAGGGGGACAACAGCGTCAACGGCGACAAGGTGGCCGACGCTGCCATCGCGCAGCTCGAAAAGCCGGACAACGCAGAGCGCCAATTCTACCTCTGGGCGCACTGGATCGATCCTCACGCCGAATACGTTCCGCACGAAGAGTTCGACTTCGGCAGCGACAGCCGCGCGCGCTACGATGGGGAAATCGCGTTCGTGGATGCGCAGGTAGGGCGAGTGCTCGACTCGATCGCGAAGCAGCCCTTCGCCGACCGCACCGTGATTGTCATCACCAGCGATCATGGGGAAGCATTCGGCGAACACGGGATGATCCGTCACGGCTTCCACGTGTGGGAAGAGCTCGTTCGGGTGCCGCTCGTGGTGCACGTGCCCGGGGCCGAACCCCATCGCATCGAAGCACGCCGCAGCATCATCGACGTCGTTCCGACGGTCTTGGACGTGATGCGAATCCCCCTCCCGAAAGAGGACGCCAACGACTTCGTGCGCGGTCACTCGCTCCTGCCCGACGTGCTCGGTCCGCCCGGTCACGTGCCCGACGAACGCATCGTCTTCGTCGACATGCCCAAAGGCCCGAACAACCAGGAGCGGCTGGCCTTCATCGAGGGGCGCTACAAGCTGGTGGTGAGCCAAGGGCTCGTTCTCGGCCTGTACGACCTGGAAGCGGACCCTGGCGAAAAAAAGAACCTGCAGGAGAACAAGGCGCTCGTGCAGAAGATCTTCGACCGCGAAAAGGCGTTCGAGCGAACTCTGAAGAAGGTGGAACCGCGCTGACCGGCCCTTCGGTGGGGCCATCGCCCGACGGGTTCAGCTCGAGGCTTCTAGCTCGACGAGCAAGGTGCCTCTCTCGACCGCTTGACCCTCACGGACGTGGACTCTGCGAATCGCGCCGTCGCAGGGGGCGACGAGCTCGTTCTGCATTTTCATCGCTTCGACGACGACGACGCACTGTCCCTTTTCGACGGGCGCCCCCGCACCGAACCGCACTTCCACGACTTTGCCGGGCATCGGTGAACGCACCTCGGACGCGTGGGCCCGCTGGGCGCTCGTCGCGTCGAGTCGTGGATCCTGCCGCGACACGGCGAACGGCTGAGTCGTGCCGCGCAGGTGAATGTGACCGGTTCCGACGTCGGGACTCAGGTCGACTACTTTTCCGTCGACGACGACGCTCGGGCGAGCCGTGTCGCTTGGAGGCGGTCCCTCGATGCGAACCTCGTGGGCGCGACCGTTGCATGTGATTCGGTAGCGACCCTCTCCGTCATCGTGGAGCTCCGCCTCAATGATTTCGCTTCCCAGAGTCACGAAATATCTCACGGCGCGACGATAGCGCAGTCGTGGGGACCCTGCTGAAGGCGATGGTCCGGCGCCGCGTCGGACGCTCCACGCCTAGAGCGACAAACGGTTTGCCGTTTGTCGCGACCAAACAAGCAACTAGAGCGCCGATTCGTGCAGCGCGCCGAAGCCGAGCGGGCGAAAACCGCCCCCTCGAGAAGACGTGGGGGCGGTTTTTGCAGGCGTCCAGGAGGCAAACCGATCGGTGCTCTAGTCGAAGGGGCGCAGGGGGAGGGGAGGCGGAGGCAGATCCCCGGCGCTCTCGGAGGGGTAGGTGGCCCGGCCCGGCGAGCTCGGAGGGTAGCCGTGGGTCGGGGGGAGCTCCGTGTGCGTCTCTCGAGCGCAAATCAGCGTGACCCGGTGCGGGGCGTAGACTCCGAGCGTGACGGCGGTCGTTCCCACGGTCAGAAGGTCGCTCTGTTCGTCGATCTCCGCCCATCCGGCCGGGCAGATTCGAGCGAGGTCGTAGGTGCCGCCCGGGCTCACGAGACCCCAAAGCAATCCGTGGTGCCATCGGTAGTCGTAGCCCTCAGCGGCTTCTCCCGGAGGCAAGCCCGAGCGCACGTGCACGCGATAGCAACCGGAGGACCCCGTCGCGACGATTGCGACCAAACAAACCAGCATGCCTCGCTTCATTGGCGCTTGGCGTCGGTGATGGGCGCCGCGCAAGTGATGCGGTGCTCGATCGGGGCGTACAGGCCGAGGCTCAGGATGGTGAGCGAAGTCGTCAAAAACGATCCTTCGTTTTCGATGCGGGTCGCGACGTTCCCATCGCAGACGTCGCGCACGTCTACGTCGGCGGCCCCGACCATCGCAAAGAGAAACAGATGGGACCACCGTGTCTTTTCCACGGGCTGTCGTGCTGCGTTCCGGGACGCGTCGGAAGCCCTTCGGGCGCCGGCTCCGGCGGTGGTGTAGGTGGCCGAACACCCGGAGCCGATGGCGCTGAAGGTGCAAACGAAGGCGCAGAGGTGACGAAGCCTCATGCGCAGAAGGCTACTTTCGGTGGAAGTCCGTTGAAAGGGGGCCTGCGCGCCGCGGGCCACGTGAAGCGCGGAGGCACCGCGCGACGAGGGGTGCGCGCGTTCGTGATCACGCGGCGCACCCCTCGCGCAGGCAGACATCCCGACCTGGTCCGCGGGCGCCTCCCAGCCGGTTCGAGTGAACCGCGGAAGGCGCCCCCGTCATTCGACGAAGAACTGGACCCGTCGGTTCTTCGCGTTTGCTTCCGGTGAATCGCCTTCGACCAAGAGCTTCGACTCACCGTAGCCCACGGCGCGGAGACGTTGTGGTGCGACGCCCTTGTTGATCATGTAGCGACGCACGGACTCGGCGCGCGACTGACTCAGACGCTGATTCACTTCTTCCGGCCCCGTGGCGTCGGTGTGGCCTTCCACACGAACCCGCTCGAGATCGGGGTTTGCTTTGATCATCAGGGCCACCTGGTCGAGCAGACCGTAGGACTCGGGACTGATTTCCGACGAGCCATGCTCGAAGTGCACGGCATCGAGGACTTGGAACTCGCCGTCTTCGTAGATCACCCTCGGATCGCCGGTGTCCGGACAGCCATCTTCGTCGTCGACGCCGTTGATGGTTTCTTTCGCATTGGGACAGTCGTCGCTCCAATCGGGCACGCCGTCCTGGTCGCCGTCCGGATCTTCTTCGGGGCAGCCGTCCGAATCCATTTGCCCGTCGCGGTCCTCCGGCTCGTTCGGGCACTGATCGTTCGAGTCGCTGATGCCGTCGCCGTCCGAGTCATTCGAGGTGGGCGTGAAACGGACGCCTGCCCAGACTCGCCAGGTGGGCACGCCGTAGCCGGCGATCAAGCCCATGCCGGGACCGCCGAGCACCTGCCAGTCCTCGTTGAAATGGTGCCGGACGTACCCCAAGAGCTCCAGGGGAACTTCCTCTTCGTCCGTCTGCTGGAGTCCGATCCCGCCGACGGCCTCGGCACCGATCTCGGTCTTCCCGGTGAGGCCACCGAAGCGGTAGCCGAGCGCCGCCGCGTATCCGATCTCGCTGCCCGCCGCGAGATTCTGGAAGTTGTCCGTTTCCTTGAGGAGCACACCCAGGTTGAACCCGATGTGAATGCCATTGCGGAAGTAGTTGTCGACGATGGCTTTGGGATACACGGTGACTTTGTCGCTTCCCGCGAAGTCACCCGTGTTGGTGGGTACCCGAACTTCAGCTGCGAGGGCCAGGCCGAAACTGTCGCGGTGATCGAGGATGCGCACTTTTGGCACGATGCGCAGGTCTCCCAGGCCGGACCACTCGGGATCGCCGTCACCCGTTTGAGCGAAGTAGAACGGCATCCCGAGACCCAGCGCGACGGGTCCGAACAGGGTAGCCGATCCGATCAGGTCGAAACCGGCACGCCCGTCCACGAAGGTGGTCGTGACGTCGCCGCTGTCGTCGGTCGCGACCAGAGAGTTGCGCTGGTAGTTCATGTACGCAGCGAACTCCCAGCGGTCGCCCGTATCGCGCACGGCCGAGCCTTCTGCCGTTACGATGCCGTCGTGGGTGACTGCCGGCTTGAAGCGCTCCACGTCCACCTGGGCTGAGGCCCTCGGGACGAGCGTCGAGCAGACCAGCGCTGTTGCGAAGGCCGCGAGAACTCGTTGCACGCTCACTTCGACGACTCCCCGTTCGTGATCGAGCCGAGAGCCCGGGTGCGATGGCGGCGTCGACCGAGCGAGAGCCCGATCCCGGCACACAGAGCGAGGAGCGCTGCGGGCCAACCGGAAGGTCCAGGACGCTCCGCCACCCCACAGGTGAATGCTCCACCTTGCACTTTCTCACCCGGGGGGAGGCTCCCGCCGGTTCCGGTGCCCCCGGTAGCCGCGCCCCCGCCTGTTCCGGGGCTGCCCCCGGTGCCTGGCCCCGTGGCATCGACGATGCAGATGCCGGTGGGCGCGCAACGCGCTCCCCCCGAACAACTGGCGTCACCCGTGCAGGCGACGCACATGCCCATGTCGCAGACGAGGCCGTTGCAGTCCGCGTCGTCAGTGCAGGTGGCAGCGGGGTCCGGTACGACGACGCAGATCCCGTCGGGACTGCATTCCTCTCCCGCCGCGCAGTCGCCGTCATCGATGCATGCGGGGGGCACGTAGCAGTCCCCGTCGATGCAAATGCCCCGGCCCGGGCATTGGTCGTCACTCGTGCAACCGGGCGGAGGAACGACGACGGGTGGCGTGCCCATGGGGGCTCCGCTTTCGGGGCGACACTCGCCCGGCAGGCCGACGTCGAGATCGCCCGCGCCGAGGGTCATCGTCTCCGTGAGAGAGCGGTAGAAGAGGAGCGCGTTGCAGTCCGAGTCGAGGCCCACCGTGCTCAACGGCACGGAGACCTGGAGGTATCCGCGGTCCGCCGTTCCGATCACGATCGGATCGAGTTCGACGCCGGTTTCTGGCGTCACTTGGGCCTGTGCCATGGCGGGGAGAAGCTCGTACTCGCCGTTGGTTTCGGACCACATCCAAACGCCGAGCACGGTCTCGTCACTGCGGACTCCGACGACGTACTCGTAGCCGCCCGGCGTGGGATCGGCATCGAAGCGCGGGTCGATTTCGGGGGCAACGGCTGTGCCCCCCGTGTTTTCGTTTTCGTCCGAATCGATGAAGACGAAGAGCGAGACGTCATCATCGAGCGCCATCGTGGTCGAGAAGTAGGCCCGCACCCAGAGGTCGTTGTTGAAGGCGGCCGCGTACGCCGTCCGCACGTCGATGGATTGCTCGGGCGGGTCGAACACGTCGATGCCGTCGCCCGCGACGTCTTCCGGGCCATAGGGCCACCCGTCTTCGCCGGTTTCATCAATCGCCGAAATCTCCGTCAGACTCGGCGCTTGCCGTGGTCCCACCCACGTTTGCGCCGAGACCGAGGATGCGAAGGTCATGGTTAGCGCTCCAATCCCCCACAGGGCGCGCCCGAGTCGATGTAATGCCATACTGAACTCATCATAACGGTGCGCCGACGGTGCAACGCAATGGGCGATGCGGCGTCTGCGTGGTCACTTCGTTCGGGTGAACGCCCGGGTTTTCATGCGCGATGGAAATCCCTCCGCCTTCGTGTCAGGCGCTGCTACCTTGACCCACACCTCGGGCGGAGCTCACTCCTGAACGGCCACTAACGGGTCCGTAGACACTCAGACGATCGGCATCGTCGAACCGAGCGAGATCCATCGCGCGCGTGCGCTTCGCTGCGCCTCATCCGGGGTCAGCTTCGCGCGCGGCGAGCCTTTTGACACCGGGGGTGGACGGAGCGGGCGCGAAAAGAGCAAGGTAACGCCAAGACCCACGAGAAGGCCGTGGGGAAGGTAGTGCAGTGCCAGCGTGCCGGCGGTCGCTGCCGGCAAGGCGAGCGCAAGGGCGGCACCGGCGCGCCTTCGTCGGAAGGCAGCTACCCCCACCGCGGTGAGGGCGAGGATCACGAGGCCGAGCGCGGGCAGCTCCATGTACCAGAAGCCGATGCGACGCAGCCACGGGCCGACGTCGGAGCTCAGCCAGTAGGCGATGACATCGCCGACGGTCGCGATGACGCCGCCCACCGCCGCGGACCACCGGGCCCAGGCGGGCAGCTGTGAACCTACCGCCGCACCCGCGAGGAGCTGAGGCAATCA
>JBNKGC010000092.1:0-21406 GCA_050289625.1 Polyangiaceae bacterium
ATTCGTGCAGCGCGCCGAAGCCGAGCAGGCGAAAACCGCCCCCTCGACAAGAGGTGGGGGCGGTTTTTGCAGGCGTCAGGAAGGCAAACTGATCGGCGCTCTGGGCTCACAAGCGGTGCTCCGCGCGAGCGTCAGGTCTTGGGACCTGCGTCGCGGAGCCGCTCGTCCGCCATCCCGGCATACTTTCCGAAGTTTCGCATGAAGGTCTGAGCAAGCTGACGCGCCTGCTGGTCGTAGGCGGTCGGATCGCGCCAGGTGTTTCTCGGGTCGAGGAGCTTGCTCGGTACGTTGGGACAGCTGGTCGGTATTTCGAAACCGAACACTGGGTCCGTCTTCGTTTCGACGTCGTTCAGAGCGCCCGAATGGATGGCGTCGATGATGGCCCGCGTGTGCACCAGAGCCATTCGGTGTCCCGCCCCGTAGGTGCCCCCGGTCCACCCAGTGTTCACGAGCCACGTGCGAGCTCCGTGCTTTTCGAGACGCTCGGCCAAGAGCTCGGCGTACTTCGTGGGATGCCACACCATGAAGGGGCCGCCGAAGCAGGGTGAGAAAGTGGCTTGAGGTTCGCTCACCCCAACCTCCGTGCCCGCCACCTTCGCGGTATACCCGCTGATGAAGTGGTACATTGCCTGTTCGGGCGAGAGTCGGGCCACGGGCGGAAGCACGCCGAATGCATCGCAAGTGAGGAAGATCACGTGGCTCGGGTGTCCACCCAGGCAGGGGAGCTTGGCTGTGTCCATGTACTCGATCGGATAGCAGCCGCGCGTGTTCTGGGTCAGTCGAGCGTCCGTGTAGTCCACCTCTCGAGTTGCCGGGTCGAACGTCACGTTCTCGAGGACGGAGCCGAAACCAATCGAGCGGAAGATTTCCGGCTCGGCTTCTGCACTCAGGTTGACGACCTTCGCATAGCAGCCGCCCTCGATGTTGAAGATCCCGGCGTCGCTCCAGCAGTGCTCGTCGTCCCCGATGAGGCGACGATGCGGATCTGCCGACAACGTGGTCTTTCCGGTGCCAGAAAGGCCGAAAAGAATGGATACGTCACCATCCGCTCCCTCGGTGGCCGAACAGTGCATGCTGAGAATGCCTTGCTCCGGCATCAGGTAGTTCATCAAGGTGAACACGCCCTTCTTCATCTCGCCGGCGTACTGCGTACCCAAAATGACGAGCTCTCGCCGTCCCAGCGACAGGGCTACACTCGTGGTCGACGTCATGCCCATCGTGTACCGGTTCGCAGGGAATTCGCCTGCGTTGTAGATGACGCATTGGGGCTCGAATCGAGCGAGCTCCGCACCGGTGGGTCGCACCAACATGTTCCGCATGAACAGCGCGTGATAGGCGCGAGCGCAAATGACTCGGACTCGAATTCGGTACGCCGGATCCCAACCAGCGAATCCGTCGACCACGTACAGATGGGGGCGCGTGTTCAAGTAATCGATCGCTCGCATGCGATTGATGTTGAACGGGTGCTCGGACATCTGAATGTTGACGTCCCCCCAAAACACGTGGTCCCGGTTCTCCGGTTCCTCCACGATTCGTTTGTCCGCAGGGCTGCGCCCCGTTTTCTCGCCGGAGAGGGCGATGAGGGCGCCGGTGCTGCTCACGGCGGTTCCCGGCTCGTAGCGGAGAGCCTGTTCGTAAAGAATCGGAGGGCCGGCGTTCCGATAGATCCGCTCGACCGTGATTCCTTCTCGACCGAGTGAAGCCGTCAGAGGCTCTCGTTCTTCCGGTGATGGTGGAAGGGGCAGCCGCGAGGGGCGTGAACGGGGTGCTTCTTGCTGGGTCTGAAACAGTCCCGGTGAGGACAATCGGGCCATGAGAACCGTAGGAGCCTTGAACCTCGCCGGAATGGAGAGGATTGAATTTGCTCGTACGAAGCGGAGGCGAAGCCTCCGCTTCGACAAAGCTGCTCAGAAGTAGAGTGACATCCCGCCGCGGAAGAGGCCACCTCCGCTGTCGCGGCGCAGGGCGTCCGGATTCTCGTCGGGCTCTTCCAGCTCGTTGCGCTGGCGGGCGTACCCGATCAGATCGACGTTGAATGCGAGCGCGGGACCGAGCCGAAGCTCGAGACCAGCACCCACCTGCCCGCCGACGTAGCTGTAACGCGTGGGTTCGGAGCCCATGTAGCCATCTTCTTTCAACTCGGCGGCCGTCGAGAAGGCGCCGATCAGTCCGTAGATCTGCACGGGATCGTCCGGATTGAGGAAAAACATCGCGTTGAAGCTAAGGGTGGTCTCCGTGCGCTCGTTGCCCTCGGTGTCGATTCCGCCGTACCCGTCGATGCCCGGCTCGAGGGCGAAGTACGGCGTCGGCATGAAGCGGAAGCCCACACCGACGCCGCCCATTCCAGCATCCGGGTGCGTGGAGTCGTTGTGCTCCATGAGGACGCTCGCGAGGCGAACGTTGAAACCGAAGTGGGGAGCGTGGTCCCGTCGGCTGGAGGGCGATCTCTTGGAGGGTCCATCATATCCGCTCGCGCTCGAGGATTTGGACTCGTAGACGACCACCGAGCGCGCGCTCGCGGCCTTCTTGGGTTTTTCCTTCCGGGTGTCGATCTTCACCACATCCGGCGGGGTTTCCTTGGCGTCGCCTTCGGAGTCTTTCGACTCCGTGACCGTGACCCGCGTCGTTTCCTCCGCGGCTTCCTCGGCCTCGGATTCTTCGCAGAACCAGGCTTCGGATTCACAGGGTTCGGCGGCGTGGGCGGACGCCGTAAGCAGCACACCGGCCGGAACCAACAGAGTGAGGAGCTTGCGTGAATGCATGGCGACAGGCGAACTGCAAGCCGCATGCCGCAAGTCGACTGTGTAACGACTCACCTCCCGCTGACGCCGCAGCGAACCTCTCATTGCAAGAAACGCCGCTTCTGCGTGTCGCCACAAGCCTCGCCACCGAGCGCTTCTGACGTCGACACGGGTCATTGGAGGCTCACTTCGAGAGTCGGGCGACGCCGTCGTCTCGAAACGGTGCGACGAGTGAGGACTTCCGTGTGTCGACCGTATCGACTTGGAGGTGAGCTACGCTCGCTCCCTCTTCATTCATGCGCGGCGCGATCGTAGCGCGGGACCCTGGCGTGAGGCTCCCGTGTCTCGCGCACCCGCGGTTCGAGATCCCGCTGCTCCTACACAAAGGCGTCAATCGTTTTTCCGCTCGAGGTGCTGGTGCGGCTCGACCTTGGGCAGGGGGCTCCGGCGAAAGTAGCCTTTTCGACCCCGTGCCGAAGCGCGCCGTGCCGGGCTCCCCCGCCCGAAGTTACTGAGCCGTGCGGAAATTTCGAAGCCGCGACCAGGGTCGCGACATGTCTGAGCGGGTGGAGGCCCTCCGAACGGCATTCACCCACTCTTCCCCCGCACATCGGGGCGCTCGTCGCCCCACCAGCTTTTCGGGGGAATTGGCGTTTCGAGCCGCCGAAAGGCATTTTCAGAAGCTCGCCCGGGCGCCATAACCCCGAGCCGTGATGATTCCGACCCCCAGTTCGAAAAGTGCCTTCCCCGAGGGCTTCGTGTGGGGGGCGGCCGCCGCCTCGTATCAGATCGAAGGGGCCGTCGACGAAGATGGGAAGGGCGAAAGCATCTGGGACATGTTCTGCCAGAAGCCCGGCGCCGTGTGGTCGGGTCATTCCGGCGCTGTCGCGTGCGACCACTACCATCGGTACCGCGAAGACGTCGGGCTCATGCAGGAGGTGGGGATCCGGGCCTATCGGCTGAGCATTTGCTGGCCGCGGATCTTGCCGGAAGGGGTGGGGCGCCCGAACGAAAAAGGCCTCGACTTCTACGATCGCCTCGTCGATGCCCTGTGCGCCGCGAGCATCACACCGTGGATCACGCTCTTCCACTGGGACTACCCGCTCAGCCTCTACCGCCGTGGGGGATGGCTCAATCGGGATAGCGCCGATTGGTTCGCCGACTACGCACGTGTCGTCACCGAGCGCCTGTCGGACCGCGTCACGAACTTCATCACGCAGAACGAGCCGCAAGTCTACATCGGCTTCGGCCAGCTCGAGGGACGTCACGCCCCCGGGGAGACCTTGCCCCTGCGGGAAGTCCTGCTCGCCGGTCATCACAGCCTACTCGGTCATGGGAAGTCAGTGCAGGCGATGCGCGCGGCCGCGAAGCAGCCGCTTTCGATCGGATGTGCCCCCGTCGGGATGCCCAAGATTCCGGATACGGATCGGGACATCGATGCGGCGCGTCGCTCGACGTTCTCCATCTACGAAAAGAACACCTGGAACAACGCCTGGTGGATGGACCCAGTGCTGCTCGGCAAATACCCCGAGCAGGGGCTGGAATTCTTCGGCGCGGACATGCCAGCATTTCCCGGGAGCGACCTGGGAATCATCTGCCAGCCGCTCGATTTCTTGGGGGTGAACATCTACCAGGGCGCGCGAACGAGGGCGTCGGACGAAGCTCCCCTGGGCTTCGAAGTTCTCGAGTACCCGGGCGTTCGACCTCTCACGGCGTTCAACTGGCCGATCACGCCCGAGGCCATCTACTGGGGCCCCCGCTTCTTCCACGAGCGGTACCAAAAACCCATCGTGGTCACGGAAAACGGTTTGTCTTGCCGTGACTGGGTTTCCCTCGATGGACGAGTGCATGACCCTGCACGGATCGACTTCACCACTCGGTATCTGCGCGCGCTTTCACGCGCCGTGGCCGACGGTGTCGATGTGCGGGGCTACTTTCATTGGTCGATCCTGGACAATTTCGAGTGGGCTGCGGGCTACCGCGAACGCTTCGGACTGATCCACGTCGACTACGAAACCCAGGAAAGGACCCTGAAAGACTCAGCGCATTGGTATCGCAGCGTCATCGAGTCGAACGGTCAGAACCTCTTCGAGTGAGCGTCCCGCCCCCTCCGGGGCATCGGCAAATGTGGCGTATTTCCGCCGCTTCCAAGTGCTGGGTTGCACACTCTCAAACCCAAAGGGAAAACTCACCACCATGATTTTCACAACTTCTCGTCACAAGTCTGCCCGTCGCGCTGGCCGCTGGCTGGCGGTCGCTGGCGCCGCGGCTCTCAGCTTCTCCATCGCCGGTTGCGTCAAGAAGAACGCAAGCCCCAATGGCGAAGCGGGTGACGCGCCGATGATGGCGCGTCAGACCACTGGCAAGGTCCGACCTGATCCGAACGGCCCCATGGTCAACCCGAATCCGCCGGTTCCAGCCAAGCCGACTGGCAATCCTTTGGTCGGTGCCAAGCTCTTCGTGGACCCGACCTCGAACGCCATGGGTCGTGCGAACAAGTACCGTCAGAGCGACCCGGCGAAGGCCGCGATCCTCGACCGGATTGCCCTGCAGCCCCAGGGCCTCTGGATGGGAGAATGGAACACGGACATCTTCCGCGCCGTGGAGTACTTCGTGGAGCGCGCGAAGGCGGACGGCGCGGTTCCGATCGTGATCGCGTACAACATTCCCCATCGTGACGCCGGTCAGTACTCCAAGGGTGGTCTCTCCTCGAAGGAAGCCTACCAACGCTGGATCCGTGACGTGGCTGCCGGAATCGGCGACGACCATGCGGTGGTCGTGCTCGAGCCGGATGCTCTCGGTCATTTCCAGGACCATCTGACTCCGGAGCTGTCCGAAGAACGCATGTTCCTTCTGAACGATGCGGTCCGCGTCCTGCGCATGAACCCCAACACCGCCGTCTACCTCGATGCGGGCCACGCACGCTGGGTCCCCGCCGAGGAGATGTCGAAGCGCCTCCTGAAGGCCGGCATCGAGTACGCCCACGGTTTCTCTCTCAACACCTCGAACTACGTGTCGACGGAGGAGAACACCGAGTACGGCCACAAGCTTTCCGAGCTGGTGGGCGGCGCGCACTTCGTGATCGACACCAGCCGCAACGGCAACGGGCCCCTCGAAGGCGCGGAGGGCGAAGCGGCTTGGTGCAACCCGCGCGGTCGGAAGATCGGCCGGGCCCCCACCACGAACACGGGTGATCCCCTGATCGACGGATATCTGTGGTTGAAGCGCCCTGGCGAGTCCGACGGCGAGTGCAACGGTGGCCCCAAGGCAGGTGTGTTCTGGGAGGAGATCGCCGTCGAGCAGGCTCAGTGAGCCACGTGCTCTTCGAAAGGCCCCGCGTTCACGACTCGTGAACGGGGGGACCTGCCGACGCAGAAGGCCTTCACCCGTCGCGGGTGAGGGCCTTCGTCGTGTGGCGCTCGGGCGGTGCACCGGGAGGTGGATGGACCGGTAGGCTGAGGCTCGATGAAATGTCCGCGGGCGCTCCTTTCATGCGTGGTGGAGGCGCCGCTCCACCACCTGCGTGAGCACTTCGAGCCAACGGCGGACCTGGGTGAAGACCAAGAAGTTCTCCACGACGTTGTGTTCGGCGTTTCGCCCCCAGAGGTGTCTGCAGTAGGGGTCGTTCAGCATTTCCATGAGGGTCAGGGCGAGGGTATCCGGATCGCCGGCGTGAAGGGTGCGGCCGTCCACACCGTCGCGCACCTGCTGCCTGAGGCCACAGGCATTCGACGTCAGAACGGGCACGCGCTTGAACATCGCTTCCGTCACGGTGAGCCCGAAGCCTTCCCGGAGCGAGTTTTGAACCACGACACTTGCGGAGCGCTGGAGCGCATTGATGACGTGGGCGTTTTCGGTGCGTGACGCTAGAGGCACCGAAAGCAGGATGATGTCGCGCTGCGTCGCGGGATTCAGTTTCTGGTAAAGGTCAGCCATTTCCCGGAGCACGTCTTCGGCTTCCGGATCGTCGTCGACGTCGCTCGGAGCTGGCCCTGCCAGGACCAAGCGCGCAACTTCGATACGGCGCGCTGGCTCTCGGGTGAGCGACAGCTTTCCCGACCGGGCGAGCTGCTTGAGGAGCGAGAAGGCCTGCAGCAAACCGGAAAATCCCTTGAGTCGGTCCCAGCGCGAGACCTGCACGATCGACGTGCGGTACAAGAGGCCGATCTCTTCCGGTTCGGTTGCTGGACCCCAACTTCCGTCCGGTTGCAGGCGCATCACCCGGCGCCGGAACTTCGGCGGAACGATGGGGTGAATGTTTTGGTGCAGCCCGCTCGCGCAGAGGAGGTTCAGCACCCGATGGGGCGAGAGAGACTCGTTCTTGGGGCCGAGGGGGTCGATGGCGGGATGGATGATCGATGCTCGACTCGACAGGTACTCGGGAATGTACTCCGGCGCCGTGAACACCGCGTGGTCGAAGCCGCGCAGCCACGGCTCGAGGAAGTGCCAGGCTGCGCGCGTTTCTCGGGTGTGTTCGTCGACGCCAATGTGGCAGCGCCAAAGTGC
Organism: Polyangiaceae bacterium; assembly: GCA_050289625.1. Classification (GTDB taxonomy): domain Bacteria; phylum Myxococcota_A; class Polyangia; order Polyangiales; family Polyangiaceae; genus NIC37A-2. Next base: position 7,248 of record JBNKGC010000092.1, read on the forward strand.
GAAGGCCCCGGTGTTTCTCTGGACGAGACTCGCCACTCCTGCCGGCTGCGGATCGTGAGCAATGATCACGTCGTCCTCGCGAACGAGAGCCGACATCGCTTCTGCGCCTTCCGTACTGACCGCGTCGTACAGTTCGCGATCCTGCGGTCCGAAGACGGGAGCGCCGGTTCCGTGGATCAGGTTGTGAATGCGTTTCGTGAGGCGAAAGAACTCGGCGCCGCCCGGGCGAAGCACCACCCATCGGGTGTCGACGCCGAGTTCCTGCAGGAGCGACACCAAGCGGGGCATCATTTCGGCGATCCCACCGCCCTGACGGGTGGCGCTGAGCATCCAGACGCGTCGACCGTGCAGTTTGGGGACGAGTGCTAGGGCTTCGGTGCGCAACTCTTGGACGTGGGGGGCGAGCGACGCATAGCTCGCGTAGTCGTCGAGGCTCGGGGGGCCCTCGGTCGGAACGATGTCGATCACACTTCAGTGTGGACCGACCGTCCCGAGAGCGCCGATGAGCTCGCCAAGCCGGTGATCGCAGCGAGGAGGCCCGTTTCGCCCGCTCGCTTGCGACGCGCTCCGGGGACTCGTGGGCGATGGGTTTTCGAAGGGCGCGCTCAGCGGCGTCGCCGGGCTCTTGATTTTCGGCCCGCCAGCTTTCGCGGCTCGGTTGATTTCGTAGGTCCGTCTCCCTCAGGGCGCCGCCCGGATTCCACACCCGTGTGCTGGGTGCGCAGCGTCCGTCCCGCACCACCACGGCTGCCACGGCGGGGATGTTCGGCGCTGCTTCGCCCTGATCCATTGCTTTTCAGCATGTACATGGGGGGCTGCTTTTTGGGGATCAAATGCTCGGGGCCGCTCCCGACCAGATCGTGTCGTCCGAGACGACGCAGCGCAGCGCGGATGAGGGGCCAGTTCGCCGGGTCGTGATAGCGGAGCAGTGCTTTGTGCAACTTGCGCTCCTCCGGGGTCTTGGGAACTGCGACGTCTTCTCCCTCGCGCCGGACGCCGCGAAGCGGGTTTTTTCCGCTGTGGTACATGGCGGTCGCCGACGCCATGGGTGAGGGCAAGAACGCCTGGACCTGGTCCGCCTTGAAGCCGTTCTTTTTGAGCCAAACGGCGAGTTCGACCATGTCCTCGTCGCGCGTGCCCGGGTGCGCCGCGATGAAATAGGGGATGAGGTACTGTTTCTTGCCGGCGGCCTTGGACGCTTGCTCGAACAGTTCGCGAAACCGGTAGTAGGTCCCAACTCCTGGCTTCATCATCTTCGAGAGCGGCCCCTCGGCGACGTGCTCCGGAGCGATCTTCAGGTACCCACCGACGTGGTGCGTGGCGAGCTCCTTCACGTACTCGGGCGACTCGACGGCCAGGTCGTAGCGAAGACCCGAAGCGATGAGGATCTTCTTGATGCCAGGCAGGCTCCGTGCGCGCTTGTACAAGCGGATCAAGGACGAGTGGTCGGTGTTCAGGTTCTTGCAGATGCCGGGATAGACGCACGAGAGTCGGCGACAACTGGCCTCGATTTCGCGGCTCTTGCACGCGAGGCGGTACATGTTCGCCGTCGGTCCACCGAGATCGCTGATGACGCCGGTGAATCCGGGCACCGCGTCCCGGATGGTCTCCACCTCTCGCACGATGGAGTCTTCGGAGCGGTTCTGAATGATGCGCCCCTCGTGCTCGGTGATGGAACAGAAGGAGCAGCCCCCGAAGCAGCCTCTCTGGATCGTCACCGAGAACCGAATCATCTGGTACGCGGGGACGCGAGCGCTGCCGTATTTCGGGTGAGGGGTGCGCGTGTACGGAAGCTCGTAGAGCCGATCCATCTCGCGCGTGGTGAGGGGTAGGGGCGGCGGGTTAATCCAGACGTCGTGGTCGCCGTTGTTTTGGACCAGACACCTCGCGTTTCCCGGATTGGATTCGAGGTGCAGGGTCCGCGAAGCATGAGCGTAGAGGACGGGATCGCTGCGGACTGCCTGCCAGGCGGGCAGGCGGATCACCGTGCGGTCTCGGGGATGCTTCAACGAGGCTGTGGCCGCCCGCCTTCGTGAAAGGACCGAGGCCGGGATGGTGGGAGAGTCAGTCCCGGTAGAAGGCGATCCATCCCGCGTCGGTTGGGTGGTGTCGGCGTAGGGATCGGGGAGGGCCGAAACGGGCCCCGGAGTGTCGATGGACTCCGAGCTCAGCTCGACGAATCCTTCGGGGAGCTCCGCGCGACGAAACGCAGTTCCGCGAAGATCGGTGATGGTGGAGATCGGTTCACCACGAGCGAGGCGGTGCGCGATGTCGACGACCGCGCGTTCGCCGTTACCGTACACGAGGAGGTCCGCGGCCGAGTCGACCAGGACGGAGCGTCGAACCTTGCCCGACCAGTAATCGTAGTGAGCGATGCGTCGGAGGCTGGCTTCGATTCCCCCGAGCACGATCGGTGTATCCAAGAACGCTTCCCTGCAGCGCTGCGCGTAGACGAGCGCCGCGCGGTCGGGGCGTTTGCCGGCCTCACCATCCGGGGTGTAGGCGTCGTCGTTCCGCGCCTTCTTGTCGCTCGTGTAGTGGTTCACGAGGGAATCCATGTTTCCCGCGGTGACCCCGAAGAAGAGGTTCGGCTGACCCAGGGCGCGGAATGCGTCGACGTCCTTCCAGTCGGGTTGAGGCAGGATACCCACGCGAAAACCGTGTGCTTCGAGGAGTCGCCCCACGAGGGCCATTCCGAAGCTAGGGTGATCGACGTAGGCGTCGCCCGTGACCAGCACGACGTCGCAGCTGTCCCAGCCGAGTGCATCTATTTCGGCACGACTCGTCGGCAAGACGGGCGCGATGCCGAAGCGCTTCGCCCAATACGGGCGATGCGAGAACAGGTCCGCAGCGGTCGTCATGTCTCCGCCGATTCGATGCGAACGAGGGCCATCCGCGCTCGCCGTGCTGCCTCGAAGCCAAGCTCGGCGTCTTCGAAGACCACGCAGCTTTCGGGGGCAACCCCCATTTTCTCCGCTGCTAGGAGGAACATGTCGGGATGGGGCTTGCCTCGATCGACGTCCTCCGGGGTCACGATCACGGAGAACAGATCTTCCGCACCGATCAAGCGAAGTGTCCGCTCCACGTTGTCGCGCCGGCTCCCCGAGGCGACACTCACCGGATGGGTGCGCGCGATCTGGCGCGCGAACTCCAGTACCTCGAAAATCGGTTGAACTCCGCCTTCGAGCTCGGCGTAGCGCCTGCGCTGTTGTGCTGCTACCTGCTGCGGATCGAGGGCGAGCTGGAACTGCTCGCCGAGTTCGACGACCGTTTGCTCGAGGCTCATCCCCGCGCGGCTGACGAAGAGGGGCCAGTCGAATTCGAAGGCGGCCCCACTCGCGCGAAGCGCATCGCACCAAGCGCGGTGGTGGATCGGCATCGTGTCTGCGAGGGTCCCATCGCAGTCGAAGATGTACCCGGCGAACGTCCTCTCCGGGCGGCTGAAATTCCAGCGGGGCATCGCGCCGGAAGATACGGGATGGTCTCTTGCCTTGCCACCTGCAGCAAGCATCGCCGCTGGGGGGCGTCGGCGAGCGTCAGGCCGCAGGCCGCGACATCCGCTTGCGTTTGAGCATCTCGACCAGGGTCGTTCGGTTCAGCCCCAGTAGAGTGGCCGCACGTTGCTTGTTCCAACCGGTGCGTTCCAGCGCCTGCTGAATCAGGTGGTTTTCCACTGCTTCGAGGGTGTTTCGGAGATTGAGGCCGTCTTCAGGCAGTTCGACCGCGGGTACGTCCCACGTACCCACCCGGCGGAGCGGCGCCGGCAGGTCTCCGGGTTCGATGCGTCCGGTCGACGAAGTTCGAGCCGCTTCCGTAATGGCTGCTTTGAGCTCAGCCACGTTTCCGGGGAAGGCGTAGCTGTCGATCAGCCGTCGTGCGGCCGGACTGAGTTCGACCGCAGGGTGGCTCGAGCTCTCCGCGCAGAGATGTCGGAGTAACGGGTCGAGGTCTTCCCGCCGGTCGCGAAGAGGCGGTACGTGCGCGCGAACGACACTCGCGCGGTAGAAGAAATCCTCCCGGACCCGTCCCGACGCCAGGAGTTCGTCGGGAGACATTCGTGACGCCGCGACGAGCCGGAACTCGACCTTGTCTTCGCCTTCGTTCTGGAGCGCGTCGCACAGCTCGACCTGCGCGTGCTGCGGCAACGTGGTCAGGTCCTCGATATAGAGGGTTCCGCCGGCCGCCGCCTCGATCCACTCGCGCGGGTTCTCGAAGCCATCGAGTACGAGCTCCCCGGAGTGTGCGGTGGATACCTCCTCTGGAGGAGGCAATGCCGAGAAGGACGCGTCCCGGCGGTCGAGGAATCCAGAGGTTCGGTGCTCCGCCTTGGGGGACGAACGGTCGCTCGCCGCGAGGTCCGACGTGTCGTTTTCGTGACTACGATCGAGCGCCGCGTGCTCCATCGGGTCCACGGGATGAGCATCTGCGAGGTGTGCGCCTTGGTCCTCCCGAACGATGACGAACGGGCCTGAGGCAGTGATCCCGTTTCGATGAAGAGCCCGAGCCATCGTACTCTTGCCGACCCCCGCTTCTCCGGTCACGAGAACAGGACAAAAAACGTCGACGATGCGTTCCAGGGTCTCGAACACGTGAGTCAGCGCCTTCGAATGTCCGATGACGCCGCCCATGCTGCGCGGCAGGTTGTTCGAGAGACTGGGGCTTGGCTGGGACAATCGAGCCTCCTCGGCGGTGCGACCCGCGTTCTGTTGCGTCTTCACGAGCCGTGAACGGCAAAGGCGGCGAAAGCGCCGAGTCTGCTGTCTCAGAGCTACCCACTGCGGTACGTCGCGACGACACGCGCGTGAAACGAAACGAAGCGATCGGACGGCTTCGTGCAGCCTTTGCGTGATGGCCGGGTAGGCACCGACCCGCGCATTGTCGTCATGCAAAGAGTCCAAGCGCACGTCGGAACGCTCATCGCTGCGGGAACACCAGAACTGAATGTGAGCTCTTCGTGTTACCCAGGGGGTGGGCCGTCACCCGGCCGAATTGTGTTCGCTCCCGGGACGAACGTCCCCCGGTGGAACGCCAGCGTCTCCCGCAGAGTCAACCGGACGGATGGGACTCGCAAAGAGACAGTCGGGATTGCATTTCTCGAGGGGAACTCGAACGACCTCAAGCGCGCGAGTTTGCGCCTGAATCGTTCGTGCGGAGGCGGCTCCGGGAGGGGTGTCGGGACGCCCGCCGGCCCGTTGGCATTCGTTGTGCACCGAGGGGTGATGCGGTCGACAAAACAGAAGTCGCCGGAAGGAGGGGTCCTGCGTGCTCTCGCACTTGGAGGGGAACGACCCATCCCACCTCGCAATGAGTCATGTCTCTGATCGAGAGCGTGGCTCGGGCTGGATCCGTGGGGGATCCGGGGGGAAGGGGTCAATGGGGGAGTGCTCTTGGGACCGTCAACATCATGAACGTCCCTGTACACCAGCAGACACATCGCGAAGAGTCACCGCCGGCCCGGAGTCGTCCCGCCAACGACTTCGAGGTCGTTTCGGAGAATGCTCGCAGTGACAACTCGGGCGTGCGTTCGATGCCTCCTGGGCTTCTCGCTGAGCCGGGAGCGGAGTCTTTGCCCGGTTCGACACCGGACGGCATCGAAAGTCCGCCCGCTTCCTCCCGCATCCCGTCGACCACGGAGCTCGCGGGCACCTCGAAGGAAATCGATGGTACCGAGGTCAGGCTCCGCGCGATTCGAGCCGACCATGAGGTGTTCGAGCGCTATGGCCCGCTCGTTCGCCGAATCGCTTTGCGTACGGTTCGCTCGTTGCCGCGAACGCTCACGGTGGATGACATCGTTTCAGCAGGCTGGGTGGGGATGTCCGAGGCGATGCGGCGGCGTCCCGAAGACATGCCTGAGGAACAGTTCGAGGCCTACGCTTCGTATCGGATTCGTGGCGCCATCCTCGACTACCTGCGTGCTCTCGATCCCCTGTCTCGGAAACTGCGCAACGCAGCGCGGAAGATCGCTCTGGCGACGCGCAACTTGACCCAGCGCCTGGGGAGAGGGCCTACCGAGGAAGAGATCGCCACCGAGATGGGGGTCTCCCTCGAGCAGTATCAGCGAACGGTGAGTGACATTCAGGACGCGGGATTCGACCGCGTGGAGGGCGTGGGGCCGATGGAGCCTCAAGCCAAGGATCCAAGTCCAGAGACCCTAGCCACGAAGAGTGAGCTGGTGGGCAACGTGGCGACGGCAGTCGAAGGCTTGCCGGAGCGCCTGCAGATCGTGCTGGGCCTGCACTACCAGCAGGAGTGCAGCCTACGGGAAATCGGCGAGATCTTGGGGGTGACCGAGTCACGGGTTTGTCAGCTCCACGCCGAAGCCCTGCAACGCATCCGGGCGCGCCTCGAGGGACGAGCGCCACGCCTCGGTCGACGTCGTCGGCGCATGCTCGACTGAAGGCGGTGCGACCCTGACGCTGCCTTACCGGGCGACCTCGACCGACTCCTTGTCCTCGCTCGGTGGGGCGGCAGCCTCAGCCAACCCACCTTCACGAGGGTCGGCGTAACCGTAAGCGGTTCCGTCGATGAGCAGCAGGTCGTTCGCGTCACCGATGGTGGCGCGGCTACCTACGACCCGATGTCCCAGGGCGCGAAGCCGCGCTCGAACCGCGGGCGGAGGGGGACGGAGTGTCTCGTAGCCGATCTCGTCGGGGGCGAGGCCGTGATGAATCCGCGGCGCATCGATGGCTTCGTCCAGAGGCATACCATGATCGACCAGGTTCATGAGCACCTGTGCGACCGTGTTCGGAATGGTGTCTCCCCCGGGGGTTCCCAGGGCCGCGACGGGCCTTCCACGGCTCAGCACAAGAGTGGGAGCCATCGAGCTCACGGTGCGTTTACCTCCGGCGGGTTGGTTCTCGCCTGCCGAAGAAAAAGAGGCGACCGAGTTGTTGAGAACGATTCCGGTTTCGCGACTGAACCGCTTGGCTCCGAAGCTGGCCGACAGAGTCATGGTGCAGCTCACGATGCCGCCGGCCCCGTCGACCACGGAAAAGTGTGTCGTGTTCTCGAGTTCCTTCTTAGCGGTGGCGTACAAAGGGTCGATGTCAGCGGAGGGAGTGGCCCGGGCGCGGTCGATGGGGTGGCTGACGAGCGCTCGGTGCGCATCGAGCCAACGCTTTCGGTCCTCCGATCGGGCCTCCTCGCTCAGGAGATCCGGGTCGGAGACGCGAAAGCGGCGTTCGGCGTGAGCGCGTCGGGCTGCTTCGGCGAGCAGGTGCAAGGATGCGGCGGAGCCTTGCTGCTCCTTCCACACTTCGAGCTCTTGCAGCATGAGGAGCGTTTGGGTGAGGGCGACGCCACCGGCCGACGGAGGCGGCATCGTCTCGACTTCGTACCCCCGGTACACGAAGCGAAGCGGTTCTCTCCAGCGGGCCTCGTAGTCGGCGAGGTCCTTTTCGGTCATCGACCCGTGGGGTTGAACCGCCGCGACGAGATCACTCGCCGTGGGGCCTTCGTAGAAGCCTTTCGCTCCCGAGTCGGCGATGCGCTCGAGAGCGACGGCGAGGCGAGGCCGCCGGATGCGAGTTCCGGCCCCCGCGGGTAACCCGTTCTGGGGGTTTCCGAAGGCCGCCTTCGCCACCGGGTCCTTCTTCAGATCGCGCCACGCCCAACGCAGGGTTTGTGCTTGGCGCTTGCCGAGCAGGTAGCCGTCTTTTGCCAGGCGTGCAGCGGGGAGGACGACGGATTTCCACGGGAGCCTTCCGTAGCGTTCGTGGGCAGCAAATAGGCCGGCGACACTCCCCGGGACACCGACCGCAGCTCCATCCTTTGCCTTTCGGCCGATCATCGCATCGAAGTCGGGGCGGGTGAGTAAGCGCGGCGCGACCTCCCGAAAGTCGAGTGCGGCTGTCTCGCCGCCGAACCGCACGAGCAGGAAGCCTCCGCCTCCGATGTTTCCAGCGCTGGGGTGCGTCACGGCCAGGGCGAAGCCGACGGCGACCGCGGCGTCGACTGCGTTGCCTCCCTGCTCCAAGATCGCGACGCCGACCTTCGTCGCCTGGTCTTCCACGCTGGTCACTAGTCCGAACTTGCCCTGGACGACTTTTTTCCCTCCCGCCGTCAGAGGAGTCTCCGGCTCGGGCGGAGGAGAGGGGGAGGGCTGCGAGGTCGTCGAGGACGGAGGGGTCGCCGCGGCCGGAGTTTGGGGAGCAGGCACGGGCGTCGTTGGTGACCCCGTCGCGACAGGGTTCGGAGCGCTTCCGGGATCGGCAGTTTTGGCTCCCGTCTCCGAATGGCGACTACAGGCGAGGAGGAAGAGAAGGAGCCACGCGCTCCGCATGCTCCTCCAGCAGGGATTTTCCAGGCGCGTCTTTGGTGGGGAGTTGCTCACGGTGTTTCGGATTCGGCTTTTCACCGAGGCTCGCTCATCCTAACGCGGCGCGCCTGCGAGGCCAGGCGGGGCCGCTGGGGGCGCGCGAGAGACGCTCCCGCTCGCGCACAACGGCGCACTCCAGGCGCGAGATGAGTGAGAGCCCTACAGTGCTTCCCAGATCGCTGTAGACTCGGCCGCGATGTCGGAAGAAAAGCGCTCCTTTGTTCCCCTCGGTGTGGCGGTCCTCACGGTCAGCGACACGCGGACCCTCGAGACCGACAAGAGCGGCGGTGCTCTCGTCGAAGCTTTGGCTGCTGCTGGGCATCGCCTCGCGGCGCGCGCCATCGTCGCCGACACGGTCGAAGCCATCCGGGGCAAAATCGCGTCGTGGATCGCTACTCCCGACGTCGACGTCGTTTGCGCCACGGGAGGCACCGGCCTCACGCGTCGGGACGTCACGCCCGAGGCAGTCGATCCTCTCGTGACGAAGCCCATCCCCGGTTTCGGCGAGCTGTTCCGTCTGCTGAGCTACGAGGACATCGGAGCCGCGACGATTCAGTCGCGGGCGAGCGCCGCGCTGTGCGATTCGACGCTCGTTTTTCTGCTCCCTGGTTCGACCGGAGCCGTTCGACTGGCCCTCGATCGGATCATCCTGCCGCAGCTCGATGCGCGGACTCGCCCGTGCAACTTCGCCGAGTTGATGCCGCGCATCCGCGCGGAGTGACCCGGGCGACCGAAGGGTTCGCACGTTCCGGGCGGGCCCGGCAAACCCGACTCCGAATTACGTCTGGAAAGGAATAATCAGGCAGCATTGCAACGCTGAGGTCTCGACGCTAGGGCCCTGCCAATGACCCCCTTTTGCGTGCTACCAACGAGCCATGACTCGCTTTGCTGCTTTGATTCCCTGCTTGCTTTTCACCTTCCCGTTGGTCGCCTGCAGCGGCGACGAAGGGAGCGGTCGCGACACCGGTGGCAACAACAGTGGCGTCGGTGGTGCCTCGACGGGAGGCAATGTGGGCGATGGTGGAACCGTTGGCGCAGGCGGTAGCGGTGGAGTGACGGGCGTGGGTGGCGAGCTCGGAACCGGAGCAACCGGAACCGGAGCCCAGGGGTCGGGCTCGGCTGCGGGCACCGGTGGAGTCGTCGCCACGGGTGGGACGGGTGGAAGCACGACGGGCAACGGACCCTGCGGAGCAGCGGGGATCACGTTCTGCACGGACTTCGAGGACCAAGCGATCCCTTCAGAGTTCACTTTTTGGCCGGACTACCTGATGGACTCGACTTTCTTTTCGCTCGATACGAGCGCCTCGGTGAGCGGCTCTCAGTCTCTGAAGGTCACCGGAACGGACTTCACACAGATGTATGCTGTTCCCGTGCCTGCCTCGACCTTCTGGGGTCGCGTGCAGATCATGAGTGATACGGACATCCAGTCGGGTCACAACACGTACGTGGCGGCGATCGAGGGCACGGGGGATCCGAACTCGGGCGAGGCGATTCGCATCGGCGAGCACCAGTGCCAGCTCGAGTTGAACCGCCGCTCGGACGACGCGGAGTTGCTCTCGAATGGGGGCACCTACCAGTGCAGCGGCGGCATCCACATGGATGCCAACCAGTGGTATTGCCTCGAGTTTTACTACGACGGCCCCGGGAGCGAGGTGCGCGTCTTCGTCGACGGCAACGAGGTAACGGAGCTGCACGCAACGGATTGGGGCCCTTACGACTACCAGGTCTTCAAATTCGGTTTCGAAAAGTACCACGGGGACAGCAAGAACCTCTGGTACGACGACCTCGCCCTCGGCACCGAGCGAATCGGCTGCAACTGAGCGGCGTCGGGCCGGCCTGGTCGATGTCGCTCACCGCTTTCGCGGGGAGCGCATGGTCCTGCTTCGCCACCAGCAACTGGTCTTTTACACCGGTGCTCAGACGTGAGCTGCCGGCGCGAGAGAGTGTCCGTTGGGAACATCCCCTCTGCGGTCGACGTACCATGGTCCTACCATGTCACGGCTTCATTCTTTTCTCCCAAACGCCGGTCTCCTTCTGTCGATGCTCTCACTCGCCGCATGCAGCGGCGGATCGGACACCGGTAGCGAGGGCGGCCCCAGCGCCGATGGCTTCGTCCCCGAGCCTTGGAGCGACTACTGCGTCGGCACCTTCAACCGGGATCACGCGGTGACCGATGTCTTCGGCGACGTGATTTTCAATGCCAAGAGCGGCGACCAGTATCTGATCTCCGACCACACGGGCGGCTTCGGGGAAGATCGTGTCGACTTGCTCTACCTGACGAACGCCGGCCCGTACGACTTCGATGTGACGCCCCTCGAAGAGACGGGAGAGCTTCCCATCACGCCGAGTTGCGATCTGGACGCAGCCGAGAAGTACATCGCCGCGTTCGCAGACGTCAGCGTCTACGAGACAGAAGCAATGGAAACCAAGCTGTGCGACATCGCCCAGGGCACCGCGCTCCCCGTCGAACCTGGTCTTCCGGTGGGGTACTCCGCTGCCGGGGAGATCGACTTTTCGGGTCCAAGTACCTACGAGGTGTACCTGAATGCGTTCACCTCCGACTGCGGAGATGCCGAAAGCGGCTTCATCAGCGTTCCGCAGACAACGGTTCTCGGAACGACCACCTGGCTGGTCCCGCTTCGAACCATCGTACGAGGTTCGGAGACTCCCTGAGTCGGTGAGCAAATCCTGCATTCGATTTCGCACGCCACAAGGCGCGGCGAACCGCAGGTTGACTTGCCTCCGTGTTCAGGCTGAAACCGGAAAGGAGGCCTGCGCATGAGTTCCCAGAACCCGTATTCCGCTCCAACGGCCGATTTGGAGGTGTCAGCACAACCTGAGGCAGGCGACCTGGTTTGGTTCTCCCCGAAGCAAGTCGGTTGGGGATCGTTTTGGGGGACGAGCTTGGTCGGCGGCTACATGATGCGCCAAAATGCCCTCGCTGCCGGAGATCCGAGAGGTGCGGTGCAGGCCCTCTGGATCGGGATCGGAACCTTTGCGGTCGCAATCGCGCTCGGCTTCGTCCTCCCCGAAAACGTGCCCAGTGTCGCTCTGTCGGGGGGGATTGGCTTCGGGATGCATCAATGGGCCAAGCTGGCCTGGGCCCATCAGATCGAATCGGGAAGCCGCCTGCGCCACGTGGCCAACGGTGCGGCGATCAAGATCACCCTCGTGGGTCTGCTATTCGCAGTAGTTTTGATCCTCGGCGCAGTGTTTGGGGCCGTCTATCTCTTTCCCGATAGCTTCGAGGGCTGACCACCGACGGCGGTTGCCTTGCGGGAACCAACTGCGCGGAGTGGGTGAGGTCGGGTCCGGTTTCAGGGGATTCAGACGACCCACAAGTCGCTGTCGATCTGCGCCCAGCCTTCGAGATCCCCACATGCGGAAGCTACGACGGGCACGTCGATAGCGCGCGCTTCCCGGATGACCGTCGGGGCGCCCTCTTGTTTCGAGCAAGACACGAGAACGTCCGCTGCGGCGATCCATTCGAGGGCATTTTCCCGGGGAACGCGCCCCAAGAATTCAGCCTCGGGGAATCGCTCGACCAGTTCGTCGTGGAGGGGCCCGTCGCCAAGAACGACGACGCGGGCTCGTGGGAGGAGGAGCCCTGCGGAAACGGCGACGTCGATGCGTTTGCCCTCCACGAGCCTTCCGGCAACCACGACCAAGTCGACCGTGTCGCGAACGCCAAGTCTGCCCCGCGCTTCGAGGCGAGTTGGCACGTGGGGCATATCGATGGTTGCAGGGTGCACGTAGCTCATTGTCCTCAAGTAGGCGCGGATTTTCGGGTAGAGCCCGGGGGCATCGAGAAGTTCACTGCGGAGAGCCTCGGACACGAAGCGAAGGCGGACCGCTCCGTGGGCTAGGTGCAGAAGGATCGCGTTCCTCAGCCACGCCGGCATCGAAAGCAGGAGCCGCACGTCGCTGCCATGGGCGACGGCTTCCACGGTACCCTTGCGAGCCGGGTGCAGCGTGGTGGCGATGGGCCACGCGGAGGGGAGCAGCCAGTGCGCGATCACCCGATCGAAAGGGCCGAGCTCCGCGAGCGCTCTCCGCGCCCGATGGACGAACACCGCGCCGCTTCCCAGGCGCGAAGGGCGCTGTCGCAAACGATGTAGGGCGCCAGGCCAGTCGAAAAGGTCTTCGCCCCCGAGAAAATGAACTTCGTGTGTCGGCGGCACCCAGTCCCCGCGACCAGCGGCCAAGACGACCACCTCGGCTCCACCCCTCGCGAGCTCGGCGGCTTCAGCTGCCACGAAGTGTCCAGCCGCATCACCTTTGGTGCGCGGGAACGACGTCGTGACGATGGCTATTCTCTCGCGAGTGCGCTTCATGCACTGCCTTGGGCCGCCGCTCAGCGGGGGAGCTTTCCGAGTTCGCGAACTCCGGGGGCGCCGTGCTCGTCGATGAGATCACCGAGCTTTCGCAAGAACGCGTAGGTGTAAATGCCCGTGTCGTGGCCGTCACCCCACGTGAGACCGAGCGCGTAGTTTCCCACCTGGCTCAAGTTGCGGAGCTCGAGATCTCCCCCGGTTTGGAATCGAATTTCCCCTGAATGCCCCTGACAGCCGGCGCACGGGCAATAGCCTCGCAAGAGCTCATGCGGATAACGACTCGTGTGGCCGTCGGCCCAGCGGATCTCGAGCTCTCGCGCACCGTGGGGTGCCTTGACTCCTTGGGGGCGCTGTCGGGGATTGTCCGCCATGGTGGCGATCTGCTGCAGACGGGCTTGCCTGTCCAGGGGCCATTCCATCAGATGCTTCGTCGCGGCGCGAGTAGAAGGTCGTGCGATGTCGGCAGCTTGAACGGGGCGACGCCCTCTTTGGCCGGCGCCGTTGGCGCCCGAGTCCACCCGAGACCACACTGGAGAGTCAGAAAAACACGCGTCTGGCCGGTCACAAGCGCCCTTTCCGGTTGCATTGCGGGGCGGCCTCTGACAAACAGGGCGCCCGTGCCGAATCCCAGTGAATCAGTTCAGTGCAAGCCGCTCGAGGTCCAGGTCGGTGACAAGGGCATCGAACGAGCGATCAAGCATCTCAAGCGCAAGATGGCGGGTGAGGGCATCCTTCGCGAACTCAAGCGTCGCCGTCACTTCATGAAGCCGTCCGTCAAGCGCCGTAAGAAGATGAGCGAGGCCGCTCGTCGTCGCCGCAAGCGCGTCCGGATGGACAACGAGCGAATCTAAGTCGCCCGCTCCGGATCGCGCGCCCACGCGGGCGAGCGAAATCCGAGCCCAGACGCCGTTGGTTTCGACCCGCGGCGTCGATTGCGTTTGTTGCGCCGTCATCGGCCCGACGAGTCTTCCGCATCGTCGGGAACTTGGCCGACCGCCGTTCCGCTCCGTAGTAGAGGAACATGCCCGCAGCTGCCGTAGACGTAGCCGCCGCTCCCACTCCCGCTCGACCATTCATCCGCATTCGCACCGTGCTCTTGGTGGGCTTGGTCGCCGCAGCGGCATTCTGGCTCGAACCTCGAGTCACCGCGGCGTGGAAGCTTCACAACCTGGCGAACCAATACGCCAACTACGCGGCGTGCATGGTGGGACCCACGGGCCCCGTTCTCTTGCGGGACAATCCGCGAGAATACGCGCACACCTTGCGCCGACGTTTGGTTGCCTCGCAGGCCGAGTCCCGCCCGTTCGAACGATGTGCCGAACTCGCCACCGCGATGGGGCAGCCGGAAAGCCGCATTCGGGCCCACCGCTTCGAGGCGGAAGATTTCCGTGAGTATGGCGGAGTGGCCGCAGATGGGCCCCGCGGTGCTTCCGTGGCGGTGCTCGAGGTGACGACGGACGAGCTCGCCGAGCTCGCTCAGCGGGCCCAACCTTTCGTGCGCACGGGCT
>JBNKGC010000093.1:0-21133 GCA_050289625.1 Polyangiaceae bacterium
CCTCCAGGCTGCGGCCGCGAGCGGCCGTCACGACCAGGTATCGTGTGATGAGTCGCGCAGCTTCGGAGTCGAGCTGTGCGGGCTTCGTCATGTCGTCCACGACCTCGGGCCAGCGCGAGGCCTTCAGGGACTCGGGAAGCGGTAACGGGTGGCAGCCGGAGCACCGCGACACGAACAGGCTACGGCCTCGCTCGAGGTCAGCCAGCGTCACGCCGGGCCAGCGCTTGGCAGCAGTTTCTGCGTCCAGTGGGGTCGGGTGAGGAACGGCGCTAGAGCACGCAGCACTTGCACTCGCGGTGACGCTCAACCCTGCGAAAAGGGCGCTCCGGATCCAGGGCATCACAGGTGCACCCCGAACAGAAGTCGCGTCTCGAAGCGCTCGTGCTCTTCCGTGTCCACGCCGCCGTTCTTGAGGTCAGCAATCTGGGGTAGGAAGGTCATCGCTGCCCACCAGGTTTCGGTGGCATAGCTCGCCACGGGTCCAGCGTGGAGTGCTGAGTGTTCCCACTCGCCCGATACGAACTCATTGTGGTTGCGCACTTCGATGCCAATCGACGCGCTGGCACTCAGGAGGTAGCTCGCCCCGAAAACCGGCGACAATACGAACTCGCGCTCCGTTTCATCGGCTTCGAGCTCCCACTCGATCTCACCGACCAGGTTGAAGGCAAACAGCATCGCACCGAGTTGCTCGTCTGCGAGGAGCTTCGCCTCGAGTTCGTACTCGTCGGGGGTGGCGGATGCTTCGCCGTAGACAGCGAGGCCCAGAGGATCCGCCACCGGATCGGTGAGCTTGTATTTCCACTCCGATGAGACGCCACCGTAGTCGAAGCTCGATACCCGAGCTCCGAATTCGTCCTCTGCGGTGCTGGCATCGAAGTTCAGGTACAGGGCCGTCTGGAGGCGCTCCGTGAGGCCTACCTCGAATTCCAGCCGGTGGTCGAAGCGAGAAAAGTAGCGGTCCCGCCCCGTGCGCCAGGTGGTCCAGATCTCGAGTTCGCGACCACCGGGAGCGAGCACCGCGGTCTCATACGCGTAGGTGAAGTGGCGGTCGTTGGCGTGGGCCGGAGGCGCGAGCCCGACGCCCGCGCAAAACAAGACGAAGGTGAAATAGGGGGCTTTGCGAGCCCGGCTTGTCGTTCGCATGCGGGCGTCATATGAAAATGAAATTCAATTTCATATGACGCCCGTCAGGTTCGCCGGGGAGCTCGCCCAAGGCGAAGCTCGTCCCCCAATGAGCCCGCGCACGTCGGCACCCGACGGAGACAGGCCCAGCGCGGCGGGTCCGTCTCCTTCGAGGTCGCGACCGACGCGGTCGCAGCGGCGTTGCTTCAGGCGCCCAGTTGCTCGAGGAAGCCTTTCGCCTCCGGGCTCATCGGATCTGCCGAGACAGCGCGCCGCGCCAGCATGAGCGCCTTTTTGGCGTCCCCTTGCTGGTTCGCGATCATCGCCTGGCGGAGGTAGGCCTCGCCCTTGCTCATGGGACCGGGGGTCTTCAGCAACGTGACCAACTGGAGTGCCTTGATCGCCGTGTCGAAGTCGCCTCGGCCCTGGGCGAAGAGCGCGAGCTCCGATGCTACCTCGCCGTTCTGACGATCGGTGAGCAGCGCCGTTTCGAGCCAATTCCCGACCCCTTCCATGTCACCCCGAGCGCGTGCCACGCGCGCCAGCCCGTGCTGGAGCTGCGCGAGGGACGGCGAGCGACGCTTGCCATGAACGTCGATTGCCTCGTTGAGAATCCGTTCCGCCAGTTCGACGTTGCCTTCCGCGATGTAGCTGTCGGCGAGCTTGGCAGTGAGCCCGTGCTCCTCGGGCTTCATTCCCAGGGCCCGTTGGAAGACTTCGGTCGCCTGTCTGCCGTCGTCGGCCTTGAGCAGCATGTCTCCGGCGTCGCAGAGCAATTCGAAGACCATCTCGGGATCCTCGTTGTCCTCGACCTCGCCGAGCAACAGAACGGCGAGATCGCCATACGCGCCCGCTGACTCGTACAGCTGGCGCAGACGCTTTCGGAGGACTTCGTCGTCGGGGTTTTCCCTGTGAGCCGTTTCGACTGCGCTGCGTGCGGCCATCGCCGTGCCGGCGTTCTCGGCGGCGTCGGCGAACTGAATGGCGGCGTCGCGTCGACGCGTGCCGTCGGTTGCATCGAACAGCCGCGCGTAGGCAAACGCAGCGCTCCCCCAGTCTTCGGAAGCGGTGGCCTGCTCACCGAGGAGCTCGGCGGCAGCAGCGTCCGACGGATGTTCTCGAAGCCACCCGGCGAGCGTCTCGAGTGCTTCGAAGGCGTCGTCGACTTGCGGCAGGAGTCGAGCCAGCTGCATCACGGCTTCCCGCTCACCCTCCTCGTCCATCACGTCGCTTGCGGCGAGGCGGAGGCGACCGAGAAGCTCGACCTGCTCGCGGATCAAGTCACCTTGGAGCGTTTCGTCGGCCAAGGCCGCCGCCCGCTCGAAGTCCGCAGCGGCGCTCTTCAGCGAAGCGGGTTCATCGCCCCGTTCCCTCGCCACGGTAGCCGCTCGGAAACGAAGCAGGCGGACCAGCGACTCGTCGTTGGCCTCCCCGATGGCTTTCGAAACGAGTTCGACGGCCCGATCGATCTCACCCACGGTCACGTAGTAGGCAGCGGCACGCTCGAGCCGCCCAACCTGGGTGGGATCTTTCTCGTAGGCAGCTTCCATGAGCCTGGCGGCCTGCATGGGATCGCCGAGGTCTGTGTCGTACAGGAGGGCGGCTTCCTCGAGCTTTGCGCCGGCGACCGTGGGATCGCTGCGGTGCTCCGCATCGAAGAGCAGGATTTCGCCGAGACGAGTGAAGTCCTCCTGAGCGCGCAACCACGTCGTGAGCCGCTGAGCGAGCTCCTGGCTTTCGGGACACGCCTTGAAGCCGGTTTCGAGTGCTCGTCCGACGCCGTAAACGTCTTCGAGAGACTCCCGCACCGCGACCAGCTCGAAGCACAGCTTCAGAGCCTGCTCTCCGTGCTCCAGGGCCAGGAGGTTTTCCATCACGTCTGCGCGATCTGCGGGGTCGTCATCCTCGCCGTAGAGCGAGAGCAGGGTCGAAAGGACCTCGCGATTGTCGCTGGCGAAACCGAGCGAAGCCGTCAGTACGCTGATCGCCTCGCGTCGGTCGTTTTCCACGACCAGCGCCGCGAGCTGGAGGGCCCGTTTGGCCACGTCCTTCGAATCGGCGCGGCTTCGCGCGTCCTCGAAGAGGGTTTCGAGGAGCTCGCGCAGCTCGTCGCTTCGTCCCGCTTTGTCCAGGAGATCGGCGAGGACGGAGCTCGCCACGTCGTGCCCAGGGTTGTCGTCCAGGATGCTGCGGAGTTGCGCTTCGGCATCGTCCAGACGATCGCTCTCGATCATCAGGCGGATTCGCTCCATCTGCAGAGACGACAGGGCTTCAGGATCGGTGACAAGATCGGCGGTGGCTTCGATGCAAGCCGCCTGCTTTTCGGGCTGACTCGTTTCGCGATACAGCTGCAAGAGAGGCTGCCAAACCCGCGGATCTTCCGGGACACGCCGCTGGAGATACTCGAGTGCGGCGATCGCACGTTCCTTCTCGCCCAACGGGCCCATCAAAAGCTCCGCGCGAAGGAGCTCCAGATCGATCACTTCCGGATCGCTCGGATCTTCGCTCAGGCGAATCGCTTGCGCGTACAGATCGGCCGCTTGTTCGTGGGCGCCCGTGGCGGCGCGCATGTGTCCGAGCTCGATCGCGGCCCAGCGGAGCTCGCCCTGAGAACCCTCGGCCTCCCCGATGTCGAGGATGCGCCGGAGGAGCGCCGCTCGGCGATCGTCGTCACCCAGGTCTCGGGCCAGAGCAATCGCTTCTTCCAACAGGTCGAGGCCTGCATCCTGCAGATTGGCGGCGTTCGTGAGCGCGACCAGAAGCGTCGGCTGATCTCCAGCCGCCCGTGCGGCGCGGGCAAACAACCGAACTACCGTGGGGTGCTCACCGGCTGGGGTTTGCGCGATCGGCGAGAGCAATTCGAAGGTGCGATCGAGCGACGCGTCGTACTCGAGCGCTCGTTCGAGGCGCTGAGCGGCCGCTTCCGAGCTGCCCTCAGACAACTCGACCTCCGCGAGTCGGTAGAGCGCGTCGGTGAGGGCCTCCGGGTTCGACTTGGCGACCTCATGCGAAACGAACGTTTCGAGCGCCCGGCGCGAACGCGCCGCGTCACCGAGCTCAGTGAGAACGCGGTCGAGAGCAGCAAAGGTCTGCAGGGGTTTGTGACCGGTGGCCTGGGCACGCTCGTAGAGCTCCGCGACCTCGTGCAGATCGCCAGACTGCTCGGCGTACCCCCCCAGACGGAGCCAAAGTTCCCCGGCCGCTCGCATGTCGGCGCTACCTTCTGCCAAGGCGCGCATGTGCGCGATGAGCTGATGAATTTGGCCGATCTCGTCGGCGAGCTTCTTGGTCGAGTCAATCAAACGACCATCGGCAGGGGTGCGGGTGAGCGCCGAAAGACGGGCATCCAATGCCTCGTCGAATCGTTCGACCTTGGCGAGGACCTGAGCTCGAGTGACCAGAATTTGTGCTGCGGCCCCGTCGTCCGCCGTCGACTCGAGGCGTTGTTCGAGGGCGTCGAGGAGGAGTTGGGACTGCCCTGACGC
This sequence comes from Polyangiaceae bacterium, assembly GCA_050289625.1. GTDB lineage: Bacteria > Myxococcota_A > Polyangia > Polyangiales > Polyangiaceae > NIC37A-2. The sequence continues at coordinate 4,608 of JBNKGC010000093.1, forward strand.
TCGCAAGGCCTCCTCGAGGATCGCAGCTTCGCTCGGAGAGCGCGTGGCCACTTCCAGTGCCGAGTCCAGAAGATCTTGGGCGCGGTCGTTCTGGTTCATCTCGCGGGCAATGCCGTAGAGCTCGAAGAGGATCGAGCTCTCCCCCACGACCTCCGCGTCTTCGTCCTTCGGCTCGGGGGTCTTGCGGCTGACGATCAGCAGCAGCGTGCGGTACGCCTGTTCGGCCCGCGGCAGCTGGCCCTTCTGGCGAGCCACTTGGCCGAGCAACATCAGGATTTCCGGATCGGTCCGCTCGATGTTCGCGGCCGCCTCACTCTGCGACAGCGCTTCGTCGAGATCACCCGTCGCCTGCGCGATCTTGGCGAGGTGGTGATGCACCTCGGCGCGCTCCTTCGTGCGGCGACGGCCGAACTCGTCCAGAAGCCTTGTCAGAAGCTCGCGGGCCTCGTCGTACCGACCCGCCACCCGCAAGCCATCCGCGAGAAGCAAGCGCAGCGGGCGATCTTCCGGAGCGATCGTCACGGCCCGCTCCAAAAGCGGGATCGCCGCGTCGAGATTGCCCAAGCGCCGCCGCTCGACCTGAGCTGCCGTGCGGAGATACCGAAGCTGACTCTTGACCTCGGTCGCGTACTGCACGCCGTCGGCGAGGAGCGGTGCGAGGAGCGACCAGTCCTCCGCTGCGCGGTACAAGCGGGCCAAAAGTCGCCGCACTTCGTCGGCCGCAGGGTCTTCCGCGAGACCTTGCTCGAGATAGTCGCGAGCCCGCACCTCTTCGTCGCTGTTCAGGAGGGCGTGCGCGAGGGAGACAAGGACCGTGCGACGCGTGTCGCGCTCCTCGTCGAGGGAAGTGAGGCGGAGACGCTGCTCGAGCCAACCGACCTCCGCAGCGAATTCCTCCCGAGCGCGGCAGAGGGCCGCCAGGCGGTCAAGTACCTCCACCGACGGCTCCAACTTGACGGAGCTCCGGTAGGCGACGAGCGCGCGTTCCACCTCGGAGAGCCGCTCTTCCGCGGTTCGACCGGCGCGGGCCCACAGCGCAGCTGCCCGAGAGCTTTCACCGGACCGGGCCACCGCATCGGCCTGCTCGGTGAGCACGTCGGCCAAGTCGGAAAATCGCTCTTCCTTCTCGAGGATCTCCGCGAGGGCGGTGACGGAAGCGGCGTGACCGGGAGCCTCACCGAGATTCTGCTGAAGCGCCGTGACGCGTTCGTCCGTGGCTTCCCCGAGCTCACCGAGGATCCGCGCCTGATCGAGACGCAGGAAGGTCCGCCGCTCGAGCTCGGGATCGAGGGCGAGCTCGGCCCGGCGCAGTTCGAGTAGCTCGCGCGAACGCCCGGCCTTTTCGTAGAGAGCGCCGAGCAGCGCGATCGCGCGTGCTTCGTCGGGGGCATCTTCCAAGATTTCACGACACAGCTTGACGGCCAGGTCGTCGTCGGTCGTGGCAGCCGCTTCAGCGGCGCGGAACCGCAGAGTGATGCACCGCTCCCGATCGAACGGAAGCGCAGCGCCTGCCAAAAGGAGCTCGATGGCTCGAGCCACGGCCCCTCGCCCCATGGCGAGAGATACGAGCTGCTCGCGTGACCAGGTGGCGACCTCATCCGCTTCGCTGCCTTGAATCTCGTCGGGAACGGCTTCGCGCGCGGCCTCGAGGCGCTGTGAAGCACCGGCCAAGGCGCGCTCGAGGATCGGCGTGGCGAGTTCCGGGTCTTTCTCCGCCGTCAGGGCGGTTTCGGCAGCTTCCCGGAGGGGTGAAAGCGCGTCACCGGTGACATCCGCTAGGGCCAGGAGCGTCTGGACCAGGGGGCGTCCTGGTGCGCGCCGCTGCAGCTCGGCAAGCATCTCGAGGGTGTCGGCGCTCGGAAAATCCATCACCGCGCGCCTGAGGACGAACTCCGCGGAATCCGCGTCCTGGCGGAAATCGCGGTGCCAAATCGCCAGCTGCCGTTTGAGATCATGGGCGATCCTGGGCTCGAGCTCACCAGCCGACGCGATCCGATCGGCCAAGGCATCGGCCCAACCGTCCCAGCGATCCTGCTCGATCATCAGACCCTGGATCTGCTCCACGAGATCCGGGAGGGCTCCCTCGACGGAGCGGGCGTGCTCCACGAAAGCCCAGGCCGCATCTTCGAGCTGGCCCCCGCGTACGGAAACCCGCAACAGCGCTGACGCGGCGTCGGCGCGGGTCGAGTCCAAGCTGAGCACACTCCGGAACGAGCGGATGGCGTCTTCCAACCGCCCGAGCTGCTCTTCTTCCAGCGCGCCGCGTGCAAAGTGCAGGCGCTGCAGGTGGTTCGACTCTTCGGTCGCTTCGAGCGCCTCGCGATACCCTTCGACGGCGACGGCATATCCGTCGACTTCGCGGGCCAGTCGGAGAAGCTCCTCCTCGATGGACGCATCGCCCGACAGAGCGAACGCTCGCTTGACGAACCCGAGAGCTTCGGCTGGCGCTTCCGCGCGCTGCTCCTTCAGGCGAGCCGCCTCGAGCAAGATGGCCTTCCGGCTCTCTTGCGAGCGAGCCAGTTCGACGCGAGTCTCGACCAGATCGAGAAGGCCCTGCCATTCGTCGGAGCGCACGAGCGCATCGGCCAGCGTCTCAACGGCGGTCTCGCCGTGATCCTCGTCCGCTAGGAGCGCCGTGAGACCGGTTCGCGACCGCGCATCGGTCGCTGCGAGGACAAGAGCTTCGCGGTAGCGGGCGATCGCCTCGGCGGGCTGGCTCTTGCGCGTGCGAAGGACGTCACCCAGGTGCCCCAACTGAACGAGCTTGCGTTCTTCGTCCGGCTCCACGGCGATGCCGGCTTCGAGCAAGGCGACCACGTCGTCGAAGCGCTCCGCCCTTTCCGACAGCGCGACCAGACTGTCCAGGGTCTCGGGGTTCCGTCCGAAACGTTCCTCGACGGCCTTCCAAGTGGCGATGGCGCTCGCGAGGTCATCGAGGCGCTCGTCTTGGACAGCCGCAACCCGCACCAGATCGGCGCGGCTGTCGTCGGGGCTCGGCGTCACCGCCGAGCGCTTTTCGAGATCTGCGACCAAGGCGCCGGCGCGCCCTTCCCGCTCGAGGATGTCGATGCGCGCTCCGAGCGCTTCGAGATCGGCGGCGTCCATCTCGAGGCGAAGCGCCCAGTCCGCGAGGGCCCGGTCGGCATCGCCCAGTGCGTCGGCAATGCGGGCCGCCTCTCCGAGGAGCTCCTGCCTGTCCGCTTGGGTTTCGAGTTTCGCGCGCAGCTCGAGGACGTCGAGCCGCTGCGTGCGCTGGGATTCGTCCACCAAGAGGACGCAAAGCTCACGGGTGGCCGTGAGTTTCGCCTGGTCCTCTGCACCCGGATCGGCCAGCACTCGGGAGTAGAGCGCGACAGCGCCAGCGGCGTCCCCGACCGATTCCTTGAGGACCTGAGCTGCCTCGCTCACCAACTCGACCCGAAGTGCGTCGGGTTCGGTCAGATCCGCCGCCGCCACGAGCGCTGCCGCGTACCGTGCGAATTCCCCCGTTTGAGTCGCGAGCTCGCGGGCCCGATCGTGGAACCTGGCAGCGTTCGGCTCGAGCTTCAGGATGGCCGCGCAATGTTCGAGCGCCTCGTTCGGCCGGTCGATCCCCACCAGAAGATCGATCGCCTTGGCGTGGAGTGACAGACGGTCCTCGTTCGAGGGCGCCAGTTCGAGCGCCGCCTCCAGGACGCGGACCACTTCCGCCGGACGGTTCGCCTTCGTGTGAAGGCCCTCGAGAGTGACGAGGCTGCTCCGCCGAGCGTCTTCCGGAGCCGTGGTGTTCGCGGCCAGTCGCTCGAGCAGGCTGGTCGCCTCGCCGTGGCCCTGCCCCGTCGCCAGGAGAGCGTCGATCGCTTCGAGCGCGCGTCCGGCGTCGCGGAGCGCACCGAGATAGCGCTCCGCGATTTGGACTCGGACTCGGAGCGCGCCCTCTTCCCCGAGCACGGCCAGCCGGGCCGTCCAGATCTCGATCAGATCGGTGTGGCGCTGCTGCTGCTCCAAGCGCCGCTCCAAGCTCGCCGCGAGTTGGTCGTCGCTCGGCTTGAGCAGTAGAAGCTCCTTCAAGTAATCGTTGGCACGATGGGATTCACCCGCGAAGTCGCGCGCTACTCGGGCAACTTCCTCGAGCAGTTCGACCCGCTCCTCGGGATTTTCGCACGCCTTGAGGGCAGTGTCGTACTCTCCCAGCAGATCTTCCCACCGTGATGCGACCGTGAGAAGGAGGCTGAGCCGTTCGAATGCCCATTTCTGCCGAGGGTCGATCTGCAGGACGCGGCGCAACACTTCGAGGACGTACTCGGGGTCCTCGAACCATTCCTCGAAAAAGTCCGCGGCACGTTTGCCGACCTCGAGACGAATCTCAATCGGAGCCCCCCCGTCCAACACCTCACCGTACAGCCCCGCCGCCTCTTCAGGGCGGTCCAGGGAGCGACAGACGTCGTCTAACACGTCCCAAACATCGCTGTTTTCGGGTTGGCTTCTCGCCGCCGACAGGGCTTCGGAAAGCTCGGGCGGAAGGCTGGGAGCTTGTGACTTACGACGCGCTTTCGGGGGGAGAGAACGAGGCATGGGCGCCGACAGTTTAGCGAATGGCATCGGGCCGTTACGACTTTAGTTTGAGATTTTTCTGAACTAGTTTTTCCGAACTAGCGGCCGACTCGGCGAGAATGAGATGACCCAGTCGCGGGGAATCGTTCGTCGTCTGCGCTGACTGATCGGAGTGGTTGAAAGGTGTGTGATGACACACGTGGTATGGCTCACACACACACATGTGGTTGCGAAAGCGCTTCCGGCCGTCCCCACAGCGAACACGTGACCTTCGGAAGCGCACTCTTCGGAAACGCCGTTTGCGGGCCACGGTTGCGACCCCATGGTTGCGGCCCACGGTTTGTCGCGCCATCTTCCGGGCGGAGCGCGGTCGCCGGGGATCGTGGGCGAGAAAGCGAGCGATCTTACGGAGCAAACGATGAGTGCGCGTCAGCCCCCCCCGGCGCAAGTGGGCCGAAACGGCTACAGGAGCTAGCCTACAGCGATCATCGCTTGCGACGATCTAGGAAACATGAGCCGCACGTGCAGTAGGGTGGCCTTCCGCGGCCGTTTTGGCCCTCACTCGAAGGGGGCCAAGACGCCGGAGGGCAACCAACGCAAGTGGTTTACGCTGAGGGTCGCTGACGTTGGGCGCTTCAAGGACAGCAGGCGGAGTTCCAACCAACCCCGACGTCCCGATTCTTGCACCCATCCCGTTTACCCACAGCATTCCGAGCGAGGTGCCCGCCACCCTCGTAGCGGTACGCTCGCGGGCGACCTGGCGCGTTCGCGACGCAGTCCGAATCGAACTCGGGCGAGCGCGATCGAGTTACGCTCGCGGTGTCGAGCTCCGTGTTCGCAGAGCCGCTCACGCGCTCCCGTACGCAGCCGTAGCCGGCCTCCTCGTGGGAGCCCGCCGGACACCGAGCGGCGTCCTTCTTGGCGCACCGCACGCCGTTCCAGAGCTCGCCATCGAGGCACTGCGCATCATCCACCCCTCGACGACAGGTGCCGTCGTCCGCGCTTCCGTAAGGGCATTCCGCCCCGCGTGGCGTCAGCGCGCAGCGCACGCCCAGGTGCGATCCGTGCTTGTCGGGAGCAAAGCGATTGCGAAGGGTCGGTCGGAGCCACTTCTCGAAGCGGCGACTCCAACTGCCCCCGCGGTAAACGCGATGGCGCCCCTCGGCTGCGGGCCACGGATAGCGACCGAACCAGTCGCTCGTCCACTCCCAAACGTTGCCGACCACATCGTGGAGCCCAAACGCGCCAGCCTCGAAAGAACCGACCGGGCAGGTCTGGTGGTGCTTCCAGCAGGTGCGCCCATCGGGATCGGCGTCACCCCAGGGGTACTTGAGTTGCTTGTCGCCTCCCCGAGCGGCGTACTCCCACTCGACTTCCGTTGGAAGGCGCTTCCCGGAGTGCTCGCAGACCGTCTTCGCCTGATCGAAGTCGATGCAGTTGATTGGGTGATCCCCTCGCCCCTCTCGGCGGAAGTTGCACGTCTTGTAGGTCTGGTGCGCGTCGCTGCAGCCTCCCGCATCGACGCACGCTTCGTATGCCTTCGTGGTGACTTCGGTCACGTCCAGGCAGTACGGTGCCAAACGGGTAAGGAACCGCGGATTTTCCTCACGATCATAGCTCTCGTGGGTGGCGCCGACCCAAAAGGGGCCACCCGGGAGCAGCACCATTCCTTCGGGACACTCGAGCTTCTTCGCTTTTTCCTCGGGTGCTTTCTGCTTCTCCTCGGAGCTTTGGGGTAGTTGGCGTCCCGAGGGCGGGCTCGACGGCACGTCGGCGCTCGACCGGGCGGGAGACAGGCGGATCGAGGCGGATGGCGACGGGGCGCTCGATGCCTTCTCGTCGCAAGCCGTGGTCGAAACGAATGCGAGGAGACCGAAACCGGAAAGGACGAACCAACGAGTACGCATCGAGAGGGGGGGGATCGCTCAGCGTTCGCGACGCCGGGCGGTATAGCAATCGAACACTGGCAGGGAATGACTGAACTCGACTGCCCGACGCTCATTCAACCCGTTCATCGCGACCCGCGCTCGACGCAAACCTGCACCTGGTTCGAAAATCCGTTCCGCGCGTTGCAGTCGGCATCGGTCTCGCAACCCGCTTCGGCGCAGTACCCCTCTTGGCACAGGAAGCCCGCGTACGTGCCTTCCGGATTGCACTCGGCATCGGTGGCGCAGGGCACGCGGCCACGCTCCGTCGACGCAGCTGGCGTCGTTCACGCCGAACGCCTCGACGCATTCGCGATCGGTTGCGCAGCCGGTCTGTGACGTACGTCGCCGTCGGCGGAGTCGCCCGGGTCGGTGACGCAGACGTTCGCGATGCAAACGACCCCGGCCTTGCAGTCGGACGTCGTTCGACACGACTCACCCTCATCACCGAGTCGCAGATCGGTCTCAGGGGAATCTCGCCCGCAGCCCGTCATGGCGAGGACGAACGCCACCGCGACTCCCCGCGCGCTCACACGACGCTTGCGCAAAATGAACCTACTCCGCATTGCAACCAGCCTTTCGGCGCTCCCCGAGCGCGTCACCGTACCCGGAGGACACCGCGTTCCAGATAACGCGAAACGCCAGTTTCGGACGAAAAACCTCGGTCCAGCGAGGGCGGCGGCGCACCCGCTCGGGGTGACGGCCTCGCTGAGCACTTTCCATCCGGGAGCTGTGCTAGAGCGGGGACCACTTGCGTTGATTGACCTCTGCCGTTTTGGCCCACCGATCGTCGCAAGCGATGCTTTCTATACGCGGGCGTCACGAGGCCCGCTCGGAGGGACGAGAGAAAACGATCATGGCGTCATCCGTCGAGCTTCGAGGCCTCGAGCGTTCCTTTGTCGGTGCCGAGCGGCCCGCGGTGGGGGGGATCGATCTTCACGTCGAGTCAGGTGAAGTCGTGAGCCTGGTTGGTCCGTCAGGATGCGGAAAGAGCACCACCTTGCGCATCGTGGCTGGGCTCGAACGGCCGGACGCCGGAGACGTGCTCATCGGGGGTCGTTCGATGCTCGGGGTGGCTCCACAAGCCCGTGACGTCGCGATGGTCTTTCAGGGGTTTGCTCTTTATCCCCACATGCGAGTGCGGGAGATCTTGGCGTTTCCTCTGGAGATGCGGAAAGTGCCCAAACCCGAGCGAGCGCGGGCCGTCGAAGAGGTGGCGCAAATGCTCGGGCTCACTCCCCTGCTCGATCGACGCCCCACCGAACTCAGCGGCGGCGAGCAACAGCGCGTCGCCATGGGCCGCGCGATCGTCCGGCGTCCGCAGGTGTTCCTTTTCGACGAACCGCTGTCGAACCTGGACGCGGCCCTGCGGCACCAGCTGCGCGTGGAACTGGGCAAGCTTCTCAGTCGGCTCGAGGCTACGGCCCTCTACGTGACCCACGATCAGGCGGAAGCCATGACCCTGAGCGATCGGATCGCCGTGATGAACGCCGGCAGGCTGGAGCAAGTCGATACGCCGCGAAACATCTACGAGCGTCCGGCCACCACCTTCGTCGCCTCCTTCTTCGGAACGCCTCCGATGAACCTCGTGCGCGGACGCCGCGCTGGGGATCGCTTGCAGGTCGGCCCACTCGAGGTGCCGGCCCCCCCCAGTTCCCCTGACGCGGTGACCGTGGGCTTCCGACCCGAGTCCCTCCAGATCGGACCAGCCGACACGGGCGGTCCGACGCTCGAGGTCGGAGCCGTTGAGACCTTCGGAGCGGAAACCCATCTCGAGCTTTCCCTCGACGGGACCTCGGTGCGCGCGCGGGCGCCGGGTTTTTCGAGTCACGGTCCCGGCGACAGGGTCGGGGTGCGGATCCTCCCGGAGGAGCTCCGCTTCTTCGACTCGACCACCGGCCGAGCCATCGAGGCCTGAAGGCCAGCTTTCCGGACGCTCCATGGCCCGAAAACGCACCGCGGTCCCCAATCGCATACCAACTCCGCATGCGACGCCTCGGGCGAGGCTCGTCGAGCGCCGGAGCGTCCTCATGATGGGTATCGCGGGCTCCTTGTCGTCCGGTTGCCGTCGACGCTCGGGTCGGGGCGGCTCCCGCGAAGCCTCGCTGTGGTTCACCTACGGAGGCCGCAATCGCAAGGTGCTCGAACAACTCGTCGATCGATTCAACGAGTCGCAGAGCGCCTTTTTCCTTCGTGCGGTCTATCAGGGGGACTACTTCGAAGGCCTGGCCAAGCTTCGCACCGCGCTCGCTGCCGGAGTTGCGCCCGCTCTCAGCCACGTGGTCGGGGAGATCGTGCCGTACTTGGCTGAAGCCGGGGTACTCCAGGCGTTCGACACCTACCCGGGGGCTCGTGACCTCGACGTCATCCCTGCCCTCGGGCAGAAAGGCACTTGGATCGGGGGTGCCGACCACCCACTCGTGACCCTCCCCTTCAATCGTTCGACGCCGATCGCCTACCTGAACGCAGAGCTCTTCGAGGCGGAAGGGCTGGAGGCACCGCGCACCTGGGGCGAGTTGCGGTCCATCGCACGGACCCTCACGCGTCGTTCCGGGTCGCGCACGACGCGCTACGGATTCGGGTGCCCCATCGCCTGGTGGTTCTGGGTGGCGCTCGTCGGTCAGGCGGGGGGAAATGTCATCGAACGCGACGGCACGGTGTCTCTCGGAGGTGAGGCCGGCGTGCGCGCCCTCGAGTTGTGGAAAGATCTGACGGGCGACGCGAAGGTGATGAAGCCTCCGGCAGGCCGTGACTACAACGCGTGGGAACAGACCAATCAGGACTTTCTTGCTGGTCGCACCGCGATGATTTGGACCTCGACGGCGTTCCTTCGCTACCTGGAGGACAACGCGCGGTTTCCCGTGCGAGCCGCCGCACTCCCCCGCGACGTCCGCCATGCGGTGCCGACGGGAGGGACGCATTGGGTGATCCCGAAAAGCGCGCCCGACGAAGAAAAAGAGGTCGCATGGGCGTTCCTCCGATTCATGCACGAACCCGAGCAAGTGATCCACTGGTCCACGAACACGGGTTACATGCCCGTGACCCACGAGGCGGTGAGCCACCTCGAAGCCCGCGGCTACTACGAAAGACACCCCAACGACCGAACGTCCTACGATCAACTCGCCGTGGCCATGCCCTGGCCCTGGTCACCGGAGCTATTTCGGATCCAACGCGAAGTGGTGCAGCCTCGTCTCGAGCGCGCCGTGCTTTCGAGGGCGAGCGCTCGTGAGGTGCTCGACGACGCTCGCCGATGGGCTGGGAGCGAGGGAGCGCGCGCTCGCTGACCGAGGACACGATGGGACTTCGACCTCGACACCGCTTCGACCCGCTCTGGATGCTCGCGCCCACCGCGGTGCTCCTCGGGGTGTTCTTCTTCTATCCGCTCGCCTTCGCTCTGAAGATGAGCCTCTACCGGTCCGATCTGCTGACGGAACCCACCTACGTCGGCCTGACCAATTACGTCGACTCGTGGGAATCGGGCGAGCTCGCGCGGGCGCTCGGAACGACTCTGCTGTTCAGTGCGGTCGTCGTCGTCGGAGCCACGGCGGTAGGTCTCGCCCTGGCCGTGGCCCTGAATCGGCCAGGAAGTCTCGCGGCCCTCGTTCGTGCGGCCGTCTTCAGTGCCTACGTCGTCTCGTGGGTGAGTGTTGCGTTGCTCTGGCTGTGGGTCCTCGACGCGGACGCTGGCATCTTGAATCACGTGCTCGGAGCCCTCGGAGGACCCGAGCCCGCGTGGCTCGGGGATCCGAGCCTCGCGCTCTATGCCGTTGCCGGGGTCACGATCTGGAAGATCGCTGGCTATGCGATGGTCCTGTTCCTCGCTGGACTCCAAGACGTACCGCCGTCGCTTCTCGAAGCCGCTGCACTGGACGGCGCCGGAAGCGTTCGGCGCTTCTCGAGGGTGATCTGGCCCCTCCTTCGTCCGACCACTGCGTTCGTGATCATCACCTCGGTGATCGCCAGCTTTCAGGTGTTCGACGTGGTGCGGGTCATGACTCAGGGCGGGCCGGTGCACTCGACCAGCGTTTTCGTCTACGCGATCTACGAGCAGATCTTCATGAACCTCCGGGTCGGACGAGCAAGCGCTCTCGTGGTCGTGTTCTGCTGCGTGCTCGTGGTGCTCACCCTTCTCCAGCTGTGGGCTTTTCGGCGGGAGCGGTCCGCCCGATGACCCCGACTCGCCAGGGTGTTTCCGTCCGAAGACCTGCGCTCGGGCTCTCCCGACTTTCCCCTCTGCTCCTGGCCGGGGTGGGCCTCGTGTGGCTCCTGCCGTATGCCTGGATGGTCTCCACGAGCCTGAAGACCTTGCCGCAGATCGTGGCAGCTCCTGCCGCTCCGCTCCCCAGCGGACTTTCGTTCGAGGCTTACCAGGAGGCGCTCCGAGCCATGCCGTTCGGGGCCTATCTCTGGAACACGACCCTGATGGCGCTTTTGATCGCTCTCGTGCAGGTCTTGGTGGCTCTTCCGGCTGCCTATGCCTTGGCGAAGCTCGACTTTCGCTACCGGGCGATTGCGTTCGGTCTGGTCGTAGCCACCCTGATCGTCCCGGCACAAGTACGCTTCGTTCCGGTGTTCGTGATGCTGGCCGACCTCGGCTTGGTGAACACCATGACCGCGCTGGTTTTGCCCTTCGGTGTCAGTGCGTTCGGAACCTTCCTGCTTCGTCAGGCGCTCCTTTCCGTCCCCGATCCCCTCATCGAAGCGGCTCGCCTCGACGGAGCGAGCGAAGCGGCCATCATTTACCGACTGCTGCCGCCCATCGTCCGGCCCACCCTCGCGGCGTTCTTCCTGTTCTCGTTCGTCTATCACTGGAACGACTACTTCTGGCCTCTGGTGATGACGACGGACGATGCCGTTCGTACCCTTCCCCTCGGCGTGGCCCTTTTACGCGAACAAGGCACGGGTGTGCGCTGGCACATCGTGATGGCGGGAAACGTGCTCCTGAGCCTGCCCGCCCTCCTGGTGTTTGCCCTCACCCAGAAGCATTTGCTTCGCGCCGTGCAAAGTCGGCGCTGAACGGCTCTCGTCAGTTCGCCTGGCCGCGAGCCGTCGGCTTCGCGACGTCGATGCCGCAGCGCTCGGCGAATCGCTCGATCCCTTCGCGGCGTGCGGCGGAGAGGCTCTCGTCCGCGAGCCGCCGGAAAGCTCGCTCGGCCCGGGGCGGGTCGGAGAGCGCACAGGAAGCGATCAGCAAGGAGCGCAGCGCCTCGACACGCACGCTGTCCAGGGGCAGTTGCCTCGAAAGCGCGGCCTCCAGGGCGCCAGCGGCCTCACCGAAATGACCACGCCCCAGGAGATTCTTCCCGAGGAGATACTTGGGCATTCCGCTCTTCGGATCGAGGGCGGCCCACGCCCCGAGCAGCGGTGCGGCCACGTCCCAGCGCGGCCCCTTTTCCGGGGGCCCGATCAACAAAGCGGTGATCGCCGAGCGGGCGGGCTCAGACGCCCGCAGCGCCCAGCGTTTCACCTCGATGGCTCGCCTGGCGTGCTCGTCCACGGTCAAATCGAGAGCCGCCGTGTAGGTATCGAAGGCCTCGGGATCGGCGTTCGTGACCGCCGCGGCGTCGCCGATCGCTTCGAGGGCCTGAGCGCGCTCCGTCGTCGGTCGTTCGAGATCGTTTGCGATTTCCCGGTATCCCTCGATGGCGTCCCGCACTTCACCGCGGCGGAGATCACACGCCGGTCGGAGCAGCTGTGCGCGCCCGTGCAGCGCGTCGAGCCGCAGCACGTCGGCGAGAATTTCGTCGGCGCCCTGGGGGTCGCCCAGCCGCAAGCGTTGCTCGGCCTCGACGTAGAGGCGGTCTACCGCGTGCGGACAGGCGCGGCCGAACACCGATGGGCGTTCGAAGCGCGCACGGGCGATGTGCAGCACTTGCGGCGAAAGATCGATCGCATCGAGGCTTTCGTGCCACGACGCTTCGAGAGCCTCGATGCTTTGGCCGGTAAGTGCTTCGAGCGTGGCGCCGCCGTACCATCCCCGCACGACAGCGCTGCCGTGGGTCTCTCTCAAAAAGCTCATGAATGCCCCGGCGACCGTATACGCTCGAGTCGAACTGTCCCCGAGGAAGCTCAAGCGAAAGACGTTGGAAAGAGGCGGCAGCAGATCGATCTTCCGCATCGCCGCTGCCCACTCTTGGAGACCGACGTCAGTGTCCTCCCAGGGGGCAGCAGCTACGGCGACGCCCTCGATTCGGCCTGGATCCGGGATCCAACCACCCCAAGGGCCAGCGATGCGAAAAGGTCCCTCCCCGAACGACCCCGCAACCACGTGCGCCAGCTCGTGTCCGATCACCCGGTGAGGAAAGCCGTTCGGCTGCAGGTAGATCTCTCGCCGCCAGGGCTTGGCGATGTAGGTGTTGGCTGCGCCCATCAGCAGCCCCTTCTGGGCGCTGTCGGCGAACAGGAAAACGGTGATGCGTTCGGGTCCCTGCGTCTCGAAGTAGCGTTCGAGCTGGGCGATGTGCGCGTCACATTCGCGCGCCAAGAGCCCCGCTCCCGTCGGAGGAAGCTCCTTCGAGAACACGACGTCGCAGCGTCCGTAGCTCAGGCTCCGCCCCAGCGTGTCGCGGATGCTTTGACTCGTGCTGAAATGCCCGAGCAGCGGCCCAGCAGCGGCCAAGCCGGCACTGGTGGTCAAAAAGAGCGCAGTGGCGAGTGTGACCCCCCAATGGGGAGGCAGCACGAAGCTGAGGCGCGGCGAGTTCGCCGACGAGCTGCGCCAGGTGACGTGCAGACCGAGACCCAACACGGCCAAGGTCGTCGCCAAGGATCCGGCGCGGTAGGTGGCGAGGCGAAGGAGCGGAGGCGTCACCACTTCGTAGAGTGGACCCGCGAAGTATCCGAAAAACGGATCGAACGCGAACACCATCGGGCTGGTGAGGAAGCGAACGAAGCTCACCACGATGGCTAGAATCGGTGCCGCAAGCCCTCCCACCACGGAGAGCAAGCGTCGGTGGCGGACGGACGCTCCGCGAAAGTGCACCAAGAGGAGCCCCACCGCGCTCCCCCACAGTCCACCGAGGGCCGCCCCGGCGCCTGGACCTAGAGCAAGCAACGCGAATCCCGGACCCGGCTCACAGAAGCCTTGACGGGCCCCGTGCACGAGGGCGACCAGAACGATGATCAACGCATGCGCCAGACCGATGACGAGTCCGTGCCCGAGCCACGTGAGCGGACTCCGCAAGGCAGCGCGCTCCGGCAGACTCACCTCGAGCGCGCACGCCACAGCTGCAATCGAAGGAACGAGGAGCCCGGCGAGGAGCGCCGCCTCATACCGAGGCCCACCGGTCAGGGGGAGAAACCCGATCGCTAGAAGCAGAGCAGCGCTCGTGGCGCCGCCGATCCACTGGATGCGGGCCCCAGCCCGCAAAGGCTCGCGTGGCGGTGGCTCCCGGCGATTGTTCACGGGTGGCCGTTTATCAGTCAGGGCCGCGCTTCACCGAGGGAGGAGTTCGCGTGGGTCGGCGTCGGTCCATCGCGATCGGGCGGCGCGAGCACCAGCGCGAGCACCTGATCGACCCGGCTGACGAGGTGAATGTGAAGATCGTCGAGGACCTCCGAGGGCACTTCCTCGAGATCGACCCGGTTGCGTTCGGGCAACAGGACCTCGCTGAGGCCCGCCCGATGAGCGGCCAGGAGCATGGCCTTGACCCCTCGCACGGGCAGCACGCTACCGCGGAGCGTCAACTCGCCCACCACGGCGATTTCCGGACGACAGGGCACCTCGAGGAGGAGCGAGGCCACAGCGCAGAACATCGTGAGACCGATGTCAGCGTTGTCCTGAACCGCGCGTGCTCGTGGCACGTGCATGTGAAGATCGATGGTCTTGATCCACTCGGGATTGAGGTGCAGTCGCTCCGACTTCGAGCGGACGAACGACACCGCCGTGTGCGCGGCCTCGGTGAGGATCGGGCCGAGGTTGCCGGTGATGCGCACGCCGCCTTTGCCGGGCATCCGCGTCGCTTCGACGATCAGAAGCTCCCCACCGGCGCCCGATGCCCCGAGACCCACAGCCACGCCCGGGGCAAGCTGGCGATCGGGCAATTCGGGTCGGTAGCGGGGCGGTCCCATCAGCTCGCGCACGAGTTCGCTGTCTACGTGAACGTCCTGCACGGTCTTGCCTTCGGCGAGGCGTACGGCCATGTCACGGCAGACGGAAGCCACTGCGCGCTCGAGGCCGCGGACCCCTGCTTCGCGCGTGTACGCATCGATCAGTGCTTCGATCCCTGCGGGCTCGAACGTGACCTGGTTCTTCTCGAGTCCGTGCTCTCGAAGTTGCTTCGGAACCAAGAAGCTCTGGGCGATGGACCGCTTTTCGGTGAGCGTGTAGCCTGGCACTTCGATGGTCTCCATGCGATCACCGAGCGCCTCCGGAATGCCCGAGCGATAGTTCGCCGTCGCCAAGAACGTGACCTTGCTGAGGTCGAAGGGCACGCCGAGGTAGTGGTCGACGAAGCTGTCGTTCTGCGCTGGATCAAGAACCTCGAGCAGCGCCGCCGCCGGATCACCCCGCACGTCGGCGCCCATCTTGTCCACTTCGTCCAGGACGAGGACCGGATTGTTCGTGCCCACCTTCTTGAGCGCCTGGATGATCCGGCCGGGAAGAGCACCGACGTAGGTGCGCCGGTGCCCGCGGATCTCCGCTTCGTCCCGCACTCCGCCGAGGGAGATGCGCCCGTAACGCCTGCCCATGGCTCGCGCGATCGACCGCCCGAGTGACGTCTTGCCCACCCCGGGAGGTCCGAGGAAAAGCAGGATCGGGCCGCGATTGTCCTTCCGTAGCTGCCTGACCGCGCTGTATTCGACGATGCGCTTCTTCACGCGTTCGAGGCCGTAGTGGTCCTCGTCGAGGCAGCGGCGCACCTCGCTCACGTCCAAACGATCGGGCGTCGCATGGGACCACGGCAAATCGAGCAACCACTCGACGTAGTTGCGCGTGACCTGATACTCGGCCGACTGCGGCTGCATACCGCTCAGACGAGTCAGCTGCTTGCGAGCCGTCTTCGCGGGTTCCTCCGGGAGCTCCGTGAGCGCGAGGCGCTCGCGGAGTTGCTCCACCTCGTCGTCGTCCGGACTCTCGCCGAGTTCCTCGCGGATCGTCCGCATCTGCTGCCGAAGGACGTACGTTCGTTGGGAACGCGTCATCTCTTCGGCCACGATGTTCGAGATCTCGTCTTTGACTCGGAGAGCTTCGAGCTGTCGCTCGACCATACGGGACACCAGCGTGACTCGCTCGCGCACGCTCAGGGCCTCGAGCACCTGCTGCCGCACGCGCACGCCGGCGAGTTCGTCCGGAAAATTCGATGCGACCAAATCGGCGAGGGCGCCGGGCTCCCGCACGTTGTCCAGGATGCTCGCCGTCTCCTTGGGGAGATTCGGCATGAGCGCGAGCACCTCTCGCATGCTCTCACGAAGCTTGGTCCCGAGCTTCTGTAGATCCTCCGACGGATCGTCGACCTCGGTCACCCTCTCCACGACGGCCCGCATGTAGGGCTCGAGCCCTAGGGGCTCGACGATGTGGAAGCGGCCCAGGCCGTTCAGGACCACCGAGTAGCTCGAGGCGTTCAGGCGAATGACCTTCACCACCCGCGCCAGGGTGCCGACCGTGAAGAGCTCGTCGAAGGTCGGCTCCACGATGTTCGGGTCGCGTTGGGCAACGACCCCGACCAGAGCGCTGTCCCGGTCGAGTTCCTGCACCAAACGCACGCTCCGCGGCCGTCCGACGTTGATCGGAACGACCGACATCGGGAAGAGCACCGAGTTGCGGAGCGGCAGAATCGCGATCCGTTCCGGCGTGGTCGAAGTGTGCGACGCAGGCATCCCTTCGACAGTAATACGTCGACACGGCGAGTCTAGGAAGGTGAGGTAGGAGCGCGATTGAAAGGGCACCCCTCCCCGTCGGGGCATCGGGTCGGTCGCCCTGTCGCGGCCTCACACGCTGTGTGCTAATCCCGCGGGCGATGGCAGGTTTCTTCGGCTGCGCATTTATTTGTAGGGGGGCGGCCCCGCCCCCCTCGTCGTCGCGGCGAAGCCGAGACTCCTCACCCCACAGTCCGCCGGAAAATCCGG
>JBNKGC010000094.1:0-21071 GCA_050289625.1 Polyangiaceae bacterium
AAATCGACGTCGGTCAAGCCATTGCCTTGGATCACCTTCAAGGAGCCATCAAAATCCGGAGGAAGTGAGATCGTAAGGTCGGCCCCGAGAGTGGCCGGCGCGCCACTTCGCCGCGACGTTTCGATCGTGATGGTTCCTGCTTCCGCCGTGACATCGAGGTTCAAATCCTCGAAGTGGCCATCAATCACGTCCTGCGGTGTGTCGTACGCGCGGCTCACGAAGCCCTCGAAGGTCACGCCGACCTCGTCCGCGCTTCCTTGCACGACGTGGATGTCACCGTTGAAGCCACGGACGACCACCGCATCGCCGCTTTGCCACGGGGCCGAGTCTTCGACCGGGCTCGCCTTGAAGGTCTTCAAGCTGACGGCCTCGGCGCACGCTCCGTCGTCGTCGTCGCTCGCGTCCTGCGCAGAGGCACCTGCCATGCTCATGTCGGCGTCGACCTGGCCGGGCGTCTCGTCACAGTCGCGAACCTCGCAGCCCGTCGATGCGACCAGAAGGCCACCGAGCAGAAGAGCCCCGAAGGCTCCCGGGAAAACAGTCGTCATGCGGTTGGAAGCAAGTTTCATGGCTACCTCTTCTAGTGCTCCTGAGCCTCGGGTCAAAAGACCTGCGTAGGCTGAGTTCTCTGAGTCCCTACGTGGTGGGCAGGGTCTCCCTTCCCTATCACCGGCTCCAAGGCGGCCCAAGCCGGTGTGAAGGACCCCAAGGTGCGACACCCGCTCACTCAGTCGTCCGAACTCGGGCTCGCCACGCCGCAGTTCCGTTGCGGGCCCGCAGTTCTCGAGGCCGCTCGGCGCCCGGGCCGCTTCGAGACGCCCTCGAGCCAGAGAGGGTGGCGAAGTGTGCGCTAACCTCGCTCGCTCGCCAGATCGCTCCTGACGCGGGCCCGAAATGCAGCGTGGATCTCCCGGGTGACCGCACCGGGTGCCCCCGTTCCGACCGAGGTGTCGTCGATGCGCACGACCGGGAGGATCTCGCGAATGCTCGACGAGATGAACACTTCGTCCGCGCCATGAAGCTCGCCCGGTGTGAGCGGTCTGAGATCGACGGCGATGCCGAGCGCGTCCGCTACCTCGAGGATCCTCGCGCGGGTGATCCCGGGTAGAATGCCATCGGCTTCGGATGGAGTGATCAGCCGACGTCCAATCACCGCGAACACGTTCGACGTCGAACCCTCCACCACTCGTCCTTCGTGATCGACGATCAGCGCTTCGGTCGCGCCCACTTCGCGGGCCTCTCTCATCGCAAGCACGGCGACCAAGTAGTTTCCGACCTTCGCTCCCGCCGCCCCGGTGCTGTCACCCACACGTTGGGTCGCAAAAGTGATGACGGAAACGCCCGCTTCGTAGGCCTCCGGAGGTGGCGAGACCAGCTTTGCCACGATGAGCACGCGAAGGGGATGCACGGCGACTCCCGGATCGAGCCCCATCGCGCCCACTCCGCGCGTCAGCATCAAGCGGATGTAGCTTTCCCTGAACCCGCCGTCGCGCACCGCGTCGCGGATTTCCTGCTCGAGCATCGCCGGCGTGATGGGGAGACCGATGTGCACTCGCTCGGCACTCCACGCCAGTCGACGCACGTGCTCGGTCAGTGCGTAGGGCAAGCCATCGTAGGTGCGGATCGTTTCGAACACCGAGTCTCCGTAGAGAAAGCCTCGATCGAAAACGCTCACGGTCGCCTCGTCCGGGCCAACACGGCGTCCGTCAATCCAGACCGCGGTGTTCTCCGCAGACACTCGCGGCGGCGTGCTTGTGTGCGAAGGCGCCATCGGGCCGAAGGGTACACGACGCGGCCCCCATCCGCTCCGGGCCCCGAACGGCTGAGGGCAATCCGCAACGGCTCCAGCTGCAGGAGTGCAAAAGTTCGTGACCTTTGGAGTACCCCCCAGAACTAGGCAAACCGGCCCACCGGCCGCTCACATTGACGACCTGGAGCTCCCGTTGCACGCTGGCCAGACCCGCGGAGCGCATTCCCCCCGGGCCCTTCGACGTGCATCGTTCGACGACGCTGGCTTTTTCACTGCTCCTCGCGGCCGGGTGTGGGAGTGCGCCACCCGAGACGCATCTTGGTGGGGGTGGCGGAGCTGAACCGCGGGCATGCGAGCCACACTCAGGCGAAGTTCCGCCGGCACGGCTACTCACCCGAAGCGAGTACGACAACACGGTGGCCGATCTCCTCGGAGACACGACCGCGCCTGCGCGAAACTTCCCCCCGGAGCCCGAGGTCGGAGGATTCGACAACAACGCCGTCTCGCATCGCGCGAATCCGCTCCTCGTGGAGAGCTACTCCATCGCGGCACGGGATCTGGCGACCCGCACCGTCAACGAACGCTTGGAGACTCTGGCGCCCTGTAGTTCGGCCGAAACTGCGGCGGGGTGCGGAACTCGCTTCATCACGGAATTTGGAAAACGGGCGTTCCGGCGCCCCCTCGACGCCGCCGAAACGGATAGCTTCACCCGGCTGTTCGATCGGGCAGAAGCCAGCATGGGCTACGAGAAGGCCATTGGCCTCGTGCTCGAAGCGATGCTTCAGTCTCCCCAGTTCCTCTATCGCGTCGAAGCGCCGCTCTTGGAAGACGAAAAGGACACAGTCGTCCCCCTCGGTCCCTACGAGATGGCCTCTCGGCTCTCCTATTTCTTGTGGGGCTCACTGCCTGATGACGATCTGTTCGACGCGGCGGACTCGGGAGAGCTTGCGAGCCTGGAGCAGATCGAAAATCAGGTGCGCCGCATGCTGGACAGTCCGAAGGCAGCAAAACGCGTGACCGAGTTTCACCGAAAATGGCTCGGCCTGGGCCGCTTCGAGACCGTTTCGCGACAAGGCGCGCCCGAGGGAGCCAACCAAGCCTGGGAAACGTCCCTCCTCTCCTTCATCGACGAGACGTTTTGGAGCCCCGGCGGTACGGTTGCCGACCTCTTCACGAGTTCGACGGTGTACGTCGATGCATCTCTCGCCCCGCTCTACGGAGCGACCGTCGCCGACGCCGACGGATTCGTCGCCATCGATCTGGGGGAGGAGAGGTCTGGGCTCCTCACGCAGCCCGGCCTGATGGCGATGCTCGCCCACCCCGATCAGTCCTCCCCCATCCAGCGAGGGGTGTTCCTCCGCGAACGCATCCTCTGCGATCCGGTGCCCGCGCCGCCTCCGTCGGTGAACAACAACCCCCCGGATCCCGATCCGAACCTCACGACCCGCGAGCGCTTTGCCGTGCACACCGAAGATCCGGGTTGCGCGAGCTGCCATTCTCTCATCGACCCCGTCGGCTTCGGTTTCGAAGCCTTCGACCATCTCGGACGCTTTCGAACCGAGGAAAACGACCAGCCGATCGACACTTCGGGAGAGGTCATCGCTGCTCCCAACCCGGCTCTCGACGGCCCATTCGTCGGTGCCGCGGAGCTCTCGAGTCGCTTGGCGGAGAGCGACGTCGTCGCTGAGTGCCTAACGCGACACTGGTACCGTTTTGCCATGGGGCGCCTCGAAACGGAGAGCGATGAGTGCAACGTCACGACGGTGACCAGCGCCGTCGCAGCAAGCGGCGGTGACCTCCGGGAGGTCCTCGTGAGCATCGCCCTTTCCGACAGCTTCCGTTTCCGCCGAGCTCACAGGGAAAAGTGATGACGAACCGAAAGAGCCCCCGAGCTCCCGGTCTTCCGCAACGCACGCGCATCGGTCGACGCAGCTTCCTGTGTGCTGCAGGCGGAGCAACGCTCGCGCTACCGCTCATGAAATCCCTCAGCGCGCGCGCCGCCGACACTCCCATGCCGAAGCGGCTCGTCCTCATGTACACACCGAACGGCACCTACCTGCCGGAATGGTTTCCACAGGACCCGAACGGGGAAACGGACTTCACCCTCGGACGAATCCTCACCCCGCTCGCCCCGTTCCGCGACCGGATGATTCTGTTCAAGGGCGTCAACAGCACCGTCGCGCAGGCGCCGGAGAACAACGGTGGTCCTCACCAACGAGGCATCGGCTCGCTGTTCACGGGCCGCATGCTCCAAACCGGAACCTTCCGCGATGGCTGCGGTTCGCAGGCGGGATGGGCCGATGGCATCAGCATCGATCAAGTGGTCGCCGGTGCGATCGGGCTCGACACGCCGTTTCGCAGCCTCGAGCTCGGAGTTCGAGCGGCCGACAACGACGTCCAGGGCCGAATCAGCTACGCCGGCCCCGGTCAGCCTTTGCCTCCTACGAATGATCCGGCGCAGGTGTTCGAGCGGCTCTTCGGCCTGGCCTCACGGGAGCCCATCGATCCCGAAAACCCCGACGACGCGCGTCGCAGCGTGCTCGATGCGGTGCAGGAACAGTTTTCCCTGGTCCGTCCCAAGCTGGGTGCCGTCGATCGAGAAAAGTTCGACGCGCACCTGGAGCTCGTGGGCGACCTCGAACGGCGGCTCGGCATCGTGAATCCGGATGGCTCGAGCTGCATGCTGCCGACGTCCCCTCCACCTCTGGACCCCACGCTGGACACCGACATGCCCGGCGTCAGCCGCGCCCAGTGGGACCTCTTGGCAGCTGCATTTGCATGCGATCTCACGCGGGTGGCCAGCGTTCAGTACTCGACGGGGTTCAACCGAATCCCCTACCCCTGGCTCGGCAGCACCGATCTCGGACACAGTCTGAGCCACCAGGGCGAGAGCAACACCGCCAAGATGGAAGAGCTGACGCTCCGCGCCCAGTGGCACGCCCAAGAACTGGCCTACTTCCTGGGCCTTCTCGCCGAGATCCCCGAGGGTGACGGAACCGTGCTCGAAAGTACGATGATCTTGTGGGGCAACGAGATCTCGCACGGCCAGAGCCACTCGCTGGACGACATCCCGTATTTGATGCTCGGAAACGCCGGGAGCTCCATCAAGACGGGGCGGTACCTCGAGTACGCCGGCGCCAGCAGCTGCGATCTTCTGGCGGCCGTCCAAAACGCATTCGGAGTGGAAGACCAAACCTTCGGCCACCCCGACTTCTGCACCGGCCCCCTCTCGGGCCTAACAACGTAATCCCACTTCGACCCGCTAGGGCGCAGCTCATCCTCGCCCTCGCAGGAAGCGACCCGCAAAGGCGCCACTCAACCTAGCGGGAGGAGCCCCGAGCTCGGTTCCTTCCGCGCGCAGCCGCGCCCCAAGGGCAGCCGCGGCACGACGGCACGACCTCAAACGTCAGCACGCCGCCTCCGCCCCGCGCACGAAGCGACCTGCTAGGCTATAGGGCTAGGGCGCCGCTCGAACCAGCAGCACCGGAGCCCCGAGCTCGGTTCCTTCCGCGCGCAGCCGCGCCCCAAGGGGCGCAGCGGCACGACCTACCACGTCAACACGCCACCGCTGTCCGCTAAGCAACTCCGCGCAGGAAGCGACCCGCTAGGGCGCCGCGAGCACGGAAGCAACCGTGCTCAGGGCGGAGCGAGACCCTGGGGCGTTTCCTTCCGCGCGCAGTGGCGCCCCAAGGGCAGCTGCGAAACGACCGACCACGCCAACACTCCGCCAATGCTCGCTACAATGCCCCGCGCACGAAGCGACCCGCTCGGGCGCCACTCAACCCAACACCAGCGGAGCCCCGAGCTCGGTTCCTTCCGCGCGCAGCCGCGCCCCAAGGGGCGCAGCGGCACGACCTCAAACGTCAGCACACCCGCCGCTGCTCGCTACGCCGCCCCCCCGCAGGAAGCGCCCCGCTAGGGCGCTGCGAGCACGGAAGCAACCGTGCTCGCGGGCGGAGCGACTCCCTTTGCTCCTCAGAGCGACTCGAGCAACGCCTTCGCCTCCTCGAGAGAAGCATCGGCCTGAAGCGCGCGTTCGTACATCTGCTTGGCTTTGGGCTTCTCCCCCTGCGCCTGATGCACCTGTCCAAGGCGCAGGAGCGCCTGCGCCTTCGTAATCGGGCTCTTCGGCCCGAGCCGTTGGAGCAAGAGCGCCCGGAACATTTGCTGAGCCTTTTTGTAGTCCTGTTGTTCGAGAGCGACTTCTCCAAGCTGCTTGAGCACGTATACGTTCCCGGGTTCGATACGGAACGCCTTGTCGAGCTGTTCGAGAGCCTTGTCCTTCTCGTCTTGCGAAAGGTACGCCGTCGCGAGCCGACGGTGGATCTCACCGAGCTCCTTGGAGCGCTTACCACCGAAGCTTTCGACGATCTTCTCGAGCACCTCGGCGGCTTCCGCTCCGCGCCCCGACGCGCTGTACTCGTCGCAAAGCTCGAGCAGCAGCTCGCGGTCGTCCGGCACGAGCTCGCTCGCACGAGCGAGAAGGTCTGCCGCAGCGCCGTGGTCCCCAGCTTTCTCCGCCTGGATGCTCGCCGCTTCTCGGAACACCTTCACCTTCGTCTTGGCGTCCGCGGCTGGGTCGACGCCGCTCACCAGGAGCTCCGCCACCTTGTCCCAGCGTCCGTTTTCCTCGTACTGCGCGCGAAGCGACACCCGCACCTCCTCGCTTTGGGGATCCAAAGCGAGAGCGCGCTCGAACGCACCTGCGGCCGCCTCCCCATCGCCGATCTTCTGGTACAGGCCGGCAAGTTCGACCGTGCGGGTCAAAGCTTCGTCACCCGGAAGCAACGGTAGGAGCCGTTCCAGCGCCGCCGCTGCTTCCGTGGTTTCGTTGGCGGCCTCGTGGAGGCGCACCAAGGCATCGAGGGCGCCTCGGTGCTCTGCATCACGCTCGAGCACCGCTCGGTACGTTTCGACGGCCTTCGCTGTGTCGTCGAGCTGAGTGTCGTAAAGCGCCCCGAGCCGCACCAGGTACGTGAGCTCGGCGTCTGTGTCGCCCCGTTCACGGGCCGCCTCGATCTGGGTGTCGATGAGCTCAGCGAGATCGCGGTTGCGCTCGAGCGCCTCGTACAGCTCGCTCAGCGCAACGACCGCGTCAGTCCGCGTGACGTCGTCGGCGAGAACGCTCTTCAACAAGTCGATCGCCCGGTCCTCTTCGCCGAGCTGCGAGGAACACAGCCGCGCGAGCTCGACCCGCAGGCGGTTGCGCTCTTCCCCATCGGTCGACACATCAATGAGTCGCTCGAGATGTGCTCCCAGCTCGTCCCAGCGCTCCGCTTGCGTGTAGGACTCGGTCAGTGCTTCGGCTGCGGCGCGATCGGTCGGATCGTCTTCGAACAGACGCTCGAACAGCGCGGTCGCTTCGTCTGCCTGACCCAGGTGATCCCGAGCGATCTCGGCCGCCTCGAGCCGCATTGCTCGGAGGGCTGCCCCCGACATCTCGAGCTCGATTCGGCGAAGCAGGAGATCGTGTGTCTCCTTCCGGTCGCCCGCCGCGCGCCGCACGTCCGTCAAACGTTCCAGTGCCCAGAGGTTCGCATCGTCGAGGTCCAGCACCTCCCGAAGCACCTCTTCGACGACCGCCGAGTCGCCCACGCGTTCGGCAAGCTCCGTCGAGCGTCGATACATGCCCAGGCGAGCATCCTCGTCGAGCGCCAGTTTGGCTCGCTTGCCCAGGGTCGCGATGAGGTCCCTTTCGCGCCCTTCACCCTGCTGAAGCCGTTCGAGATCTGCCAGGACGTCGTCGCTGTCGGGATTGAATTCCCACGCCTTCGCGAAGGCGCGTTCTGCACCTTCGAGGTCGGACGCTCGATCCCGCTGCCAGGTGCCAGCACGCACGCACATCTCGAACGCCGCTTCCGCCGAGATGTCCTCGACGCTTTCGACCGCGTTCGTGAGAGCGGCAGCCGCACCCGACCAATCGCCGGTCAACCGCGCCAAACGCTCGATTTCGTCGTGCAGACCGGTGTCGCTCACGTCGTCGAGCAGCCCCAGTTGAAGCACGCGCTGTGCGGCGCTCGGGTCGTTGCAGTCGTCTTCGAGCACGCGCGAGAGCTCGCGGCGCATGTCGATCCGCTCTTCGGGAGAGCTCGCCCGTTCGACCCGTCGCTCATACAGCGAGGCGAGGCGATCCGTTTGAGGACGATCCCGGTAGATGTCCTCGAGGAGACCGAACACCTCGCCCCAGAGCTCTTCCTTTCCGAGCAGAGATTCGAGCGCATCCGAGGCGCCTTGGTGGTGCACGTCTCGCTCGAGAGCCCCTCGGAGCGCGGCCAGGGCCTCCTCGGGCTGATCGAGCTCGTCGAGGAGGAGACGACCGATCCGATAGGAAAGTTCGGCTTGGACGTCCTCGGCGTCCTCGATCGCCATCCGCCGTTCCAAGATGTCTCGAACGCGCGTGAGGTTCCCCTTCTTTTGGTGGAGCCGTTCGAGAGCATCCAGGAGCTCCGGCCGATCCCCTGCGTGCTCGGCCGCCTTCGAATAGGCGGTGATGGCTCGGTCGAGATCGGAGAGCTGTTCCTCGGCGAGTCGCCCCGCTCGCACGAAAAGGTCACGCCCGACCTCGGGATCGAACGATTCGCCGCCCTTTTCCTCCAGTGCGTCGACGTACTCTTCCCACTCGCCCGTCTCCCGCGCCAAACGCTCGATGTCCGCGTGCACGTCCTGGGCGTCGGGGCGCTCGCCGAGCACTCGAAGCAGTGTCGAGAACGCTTCGCGGGGACTCTCGAGTTCGGACTCCTGGACTTGGGCGATCGTGCGAAGGGTCTCCGCGCGCACTCGGGGTTCGATCTCGATGGACAGCCTCATTTCTAGAGCGTCCACGAGCTCTCGCCGGTACGACGTCTGACGCAGCACCGGCACCAAAACGTCGGTCGCGAGCTGCCGGAGGTGTTCCTCCTCTCGACCCATCGAAGCCACGGCGTCGAGACTCTCCTTGTCGCCGGGGCGCTCTTCCAGGACGAGCCGGTAGGCGTCGATCGCTTCCTCCTGACTCTGCAGCTTGTCCGCGAGAATCCTTCCGACTTCCTTGCGAAGCTGGATGCGAGTGTCCGCGCTTTCGGTGGTGTTGGCTTCCAACTTGAGGTTGTCGAGAAGCTCCGACCACATCTCCTCGGCCCGGTACAGGCGATTGAGCTGGGTCAAAGTCTCCCCGTCGCCGGGGCGCACCGCGAGGGCTTGGCTCAGGGACTCGATGGCCCGGGGACGATCCGACAGATCCGCCTCGAATCGAGTCGCTGCTCGCAGGAGTAGCTGGAACTTGAGCTCGTTCTCGTCCTCCGTCGCAATGTCGACGCGCTGCATGTAGAGGTCGACGAGTCGGGCCGGATCGCCCTTTTGCTCGTACAGCTCGATCAACCGATCAGACGTCGGGGCATCGGCCTGGTCGAGTTCGAAAGCACGTTCGTACGCCTCCACGGCTCCGTCCGTGTCCTCCAACATGAAGCGCCGCACTTCACCCACGCGACGCCACGCTGCGGCACGTTCCTCGTCGTCGAAGACGAGATCCGCCTTGGCCACGAGCGCCTCGACGAGCGCTGGCCAATCGCTGAGGAGCAACGCCAAGTTCTCCATGCTTTGCACGGGCTCCAGCTCGCTCTGTTCGAGCTGGTGCAGACCGCGGAACGCCCGGAGCGCCGAACGAGGGTCGTCGAGCCGCTTGTCGTAGACGTTGGCGAGCTTGGACAGATAGTCGCGCTTACTCAGAAGGTCGGGGTGACTGTCGAGGATCTCCGAGTAGACACGCGCCAGTTCGTCGAATTGTCCGGTAACCTCGACGAGGCGCTCGTACTCGGCGCGCGAGTCGGGTTCGTCCGGCTCCAGGCGCAGTGCTTCCGCCAACACGCGGCGAGCACGCTTCGGGTCGTCGCCGCGTGACTCCCAGAGTTCGGCTGTCTCGCGCAGGACGACAACCTTGTCCCCTGGATCCTCAGCGAGCACGAAGCGGTCCTCGTTGAGCTTGATGAGCCGCGACCAGTCGTCGGCGGACTCGTACAGAGGCCTGAGAATGTCCACGACCCGCGCCTTCAGGGACTCCTTCTGCTTCAGTTCTTCCAGCTTGCGGATCGCCGCCGACTGTTCCGGCACGTCTCGAACAATCTCTTCGAGCTGATCGACGCCCCGCTCCGGAGCTCCGAGACGGGTCAGGAACAACTCCGCCAGCGCCAGTCGGTACTCCGCGCCCTGCTCCGGACCCACGTTCTCCGCGCGACGCTGGTAGAGCTCCGCCAAATCGTCCCAACGCTCCGTCTTTTCGAACAAAGCCGTCAGAGCGTCGAGCGAACTGACGTCGGACTCGTCGGTCTCGAGTACCGCCCGGTGTGTCTCGATCGCTTCGTCGATTTCGCCGAGCTCTTTCTCCTGGAGCGCGGCGATGGTGTGAAGCAGCCGAATGCGGTCGGCAGGCTCGAAGCGATGGTCGAGAGCGTTCCTGTGCAGCTCGACGCGCTCCGCGTGAGACTCCTTCTTCACCAAAATCGCGTCGATGGCGTTGAAAAGGTTCTCGTCTTCGGGAGTGAACGCACTTGCGCGCCTGTACTGACCCAGAGCCTCCGTGTCGTGTCCCTGCTGAGCGAACAACTCTCCCGCACGCCGCGCCAAAGCGGAGCTCGCCTCGTCGTCGACGTCCACCTTTGCCAAACGTTCGGAGAAGATCTCCGCAAGACGAAGCTCCTCACCTGCCACCTTCGCAAGGCGCTCGAGCTCGTGGATTGTCGCCTGGTCACCGAGATCGTCGGAGAGGAGCTGTGAAGAGATTTCGAGAGCCGCCGAGTAGTCTTCTTTCTGCTCTTCGTGGATCTGCGCCAGGCGGGTGATCAGTTCCCGCCTCTCTTCCGGATCTTCCGAAGCACCGAGACGCGTCTCCAGCGCCGCCATCACTCGGTCGTAGTCGGCCCGCACCATGTACACGGGCTCGAGGAGCCCTGCAGCTCGGGCTTTCTGATGCGGCTCCGTCGCAGCTTCCGTGACCTTCTCCAAGAGAGCAACCGCACCGTCGTGCTGCGTGTCGCGTTCGAGTGCCTGCTCGAGCTCATCGAGCGCCCTGTCGTAATCGCCTTGCCTGTCGGCAACGATCTGAGCGAGCTTGACGCGAAGAGAGGCCTCGTCACCTTTTCCGTCGTCGATCCGCCGCCCGGTGAGCGTGATGATGTCGTCCCAACGCTCCTCCGCAGCATAGAGCCTCTCGACGGCGTCAACGGCACGAGCCTCCAAACCCACGTCCAAGATGGACTCGTAGACCTCAATCGCGCGGGGTCGGTCCGCGAGCTCCCCCGCCAAAAGCTCGGCGCGACGGTAAGCGAGATGGGTGCGCTCGTCTTCGGACTCGGCGACTTCGCCACGGCGCTCGAGGATCTGAAGTAGGCTCTGCGAGTCCCCGCTTGCCGCGTGAAGCTCCTCCAACGCTTGGAGGGACCGCACGTCGTCCGAACGGAGCTCCAGGGCTTTCTGGTAAAACTCCTTGGCTTTCTCCTCGTCCTGCAGTTCGTGCCGAGCAATCTCGGCGACACGGCGAGTCACCGCGAGTTGGAGATCCGCGTCGAAGATCTCGGGCGCGACCGCTTCCAGGACAGCCACCTGATCGGCGCGGCGCGAGGTGGTTCGCGCCAGTCGATCCAGCGTGTCGAGGTACGGCGTCGCATCACTCACGCCAGCCGCTGCCCGCACCGCGCGAGCGGCGTAGGCGTAGGCCCGCTCGGCGTCCTCCAAGGCATCCTCCGCCAGGCGGGTCGCGAAATCGAGTTTCTCGAGCTTCTGGACGGGATCGTCCGACACCTCGGCTTCCAGTTCGACGACGCGAAGCAGTCGGGCGTGGTCCGATTCGGTTTCGTAGATCGGATGGAGGATCTCCGCCGCATCCGACTTCACCATCGGATCTTCGTGTTCTAGCAGTGCTTCGAGAGCCTTGCGGCTCGGCTCGTGCGAAGAGTCGATGGTCAGCGACTGCCGGTAGGCGTCGAAAGCCCCGGCGAAATCCAGCAGGTGCTGTCGCCTGAGATCGCCAATCAGCGCCAGAAGCTCGAGACGCTCGGAGTCGCTCGGCACGATGTCCGCGTGCCGCTCGTACGTGTCGTTCAGCTCCTCCCACCGCTCGGCGTCATGGAACAGCTTTTCGAGAGCCACGAAAGCCGATACCTCGGGTCCGTACTCGTCGAGAAGCATTTGGTAAGCGTCGATAGCCGCCGCAGGTTGAGCGAGCTCCTCTTTTTGTAGTCTCGCCTGGCGAGCCAACAGCTCTCGGCGCGCCCCGTCGTCTGTCGCGAGATCGCGGCGACGCTCCAAGACCCCGACGAGATCGGCGTATCGCTCGGCTCGCGTATAGAGGTCGTCGAGGGCGCGAAGAGCTTCGACGTCGTCCGGGTCCTCCTGAAGGCGCATTTCCCAGGCTTCGATTGCCTTGGGGACGTCGCCGAGGACTTCCGCCGAAAGCTCACCGACTCGGGCCAAGAGCAGCTGGCGACGGGCGACGTCCTGTTCGAGCGGGACCTGCGTCTGCAGAACCTCCACGAGCTGCTCGGGACGATCCCCCGCGGCGAGGATCCCCTCGAGGGCTCTGGCCGCCGGAAGCACGATGGCCGGATCTTCGGGGTCGAGTTCGAGAACCGTCTGGTAGGTGCGTTCCGCGCTCTCCAAATCTCCGAGCAGCTCCTGATGGATGCGAGCGACGTCCATCAGAATCTCTGCCTTGAGCGGCGGTGTATCCGCGGCGTCGGCCGTCTGGACGAGCACCTCGGCGACCTTTTGGTTGCGCCCCAGGCGACGACCACTGTCAGCCAATCGCTCCCTGAGCTCCGCATCGAGCGGATCGAGCGGTGCCAATTCGGCAAACACGTCGAACGATCCTTCGTCGTCGTGGAGGCGGTCGTCTCGCAGAGTGGCGACGCGTCGCAAGATGTCGCGCCGCTCGTCCTCGCGCTCCTGGCGCTCGGCGTCGCTCAACTTCTCGTCTTCCGACGGACGCAGCTCCTCGATGCGAATGCTGAGCACGCGAACCAAGTCACGAGTCTCGTCACGAGCTTCGTACACGGCTTCGAGGGCGCGCGCGGCCCGAAGTCGCACACTCCCGATCTCGAGCAACTGCTCGGCCACTTCTCGGGCGTCGTAGTCGTTGGGCTGCTCCGAAAGGACGTCCTCGATGGGACCGATGGCGCCTTGGGGCTTCAGCAGATCGAGCGAGAGCCGCGCGTAGCGAACCTTGAGCGGGTTGACTTCGTCACCCGCGGCAACTTCGAGACGTCTCTCGAGGAGCGCCGAGAGCTCCTCGTAGCGCTCCAGCCGACCATAAATGCGGTCGAGAGCCTGGAGGGCCCCCACGTGAGCAGGGTCCAAGCTCAAGATCTGCTCGTAGTAACGCGCAGCCTTTTGGGGATCGTCGATGATCTCGTCGGCGATCATCGCGACCTCTGAAAAGAGCTCCGCGCGACGCACCGGATCGTCGAGTCGCTCCGTTTCCCGGTTGTAGAGCGCTTCGAGCTCGCTCCACTTCTCGGCGGCGGTCAGGATTTCCTTCAGGCGCGCGAAGGCAACGCCGTCCTCCGGGTCGATCTCGAGAAGCTTCTCGTAGTGCGGAACGGCGCCAAGGGGATCGTCGAGGACCTCCTCGTGAAGTCGTGCCGCACGCTGAGCCAGCTCTCTGCGGACCTCCACGGGCAAGTCCCCGCGGAGAGCCTCGCGGTACCGATCGGCCAGATCCGTGGGTCGCCCACTCAAAGTCGCGAGGGCATCGGCACGATCCCAAAGGTCGAGTTGCCCGGGGAGTTTGGTGAGGCCTTCGAGAGCGGCTCCGAGGGCAGCTCCGAACTCTTCGAGCTTCTCTTCGAATACCGACACCAGGCGGTGGTAGAGCGGGACTTGTTCCTCGGGGTCAGTCGTCTCACCCGCCAGGGCGTGGAGCGCTGCCGCCTCTTGTCGACTGTCGCCGGTGCTCGCGTACTGTTCAGACAGAATGCGAGCCGAATCGGCGCGCACCTCACTGTCATCCAGCAAACGCTGGAGCAGAGCGATCGCCCGCATGCGATCGGCCCCCAACTCGAGCGCCGCGCGAGCCGAACGCAATGCATCGTTCGGACGACTCAGCCGGTCCTTGTAGAGCTCCGCGAGCTCGAGCTCCTTCTCTCCCCGGTCAACACCGCTGGCGAGGTCTCGCTGTTTTTCCAGCGCAGCCGCCGTCGAAATGAAATCTTCGGCTCCTCGTGACAAGCGAGCCACGGACGCGAGGGCCACCGGGTCCTCGGGGAATGCCTCGAGCGCCTTCCGGTAGATGATGAGCGCCTGCTCGCTAGAGCCGAACTTTTCTTCTTCGAGCGCCGCCCACTCGTCCAAAATCTCTGCGCGCGCCTCGCCTTCGGCGTGTGACGCGCGAAGCTCGAACAACCAACCCAAGTCTTCGCGGCGATTTTCGCGGCGCAAGATCGCGTCGAGGGCACTCGCCGCATCGCGGTCTCCTGCCTCTTCAGCGAGCAGGAGCTTCAGCTTTTCGACGGCGTCGTCGGTCCGGCCCTGCTCATCGAAGTAAACTTTCGCGAGCTTCAGAGTGAGAGTCCGTGCCTCTCCCGAGCCGGGTAGCGGCGGAGGAGCGGACGCCTCGGGTGACGACTTACGCCGTCGCCGCCGGCGACGACGACCGCGAGTCGGGGCGCCGCCGTTGTCCGGCGAGGGCGGGGGTTCACTGGTGTGGGCTTCGGCCTCTTTCTGAAGGCCGACGAGTCGAGCTTCCAGCGCGCTCGTCATCTCGTCGAAGTTCCCCGCCGCTCGGGAAGTTTGCTCCAAGAGCTCAAGCGCTCTCGGATCGGCAGGCGAAAGCTCGTAGGCACGTCGCGCATACCCGGCCGCGCTTCGGCGATCGTTCAGCCGCTGGCCAGTCACTTCGACCAGCTTGGAGAGCACCTCGACCTTCGCCGCCTCGTCGTCGGCGTTCTCCAAGAGGACTTCGTAGAGAGCGGGCATGCGGGCCCACTTCTCGTCGGCCTCGTAGAGGGCGAGAAGCTTTCCTGCGGCACGCGCGTCCGTCGGATCCGTCGACAGCACCCGTTCGTAGGAACGAAACGCCCGATCCGGTTGGCCCAGGGATTCTTCGTACACCCGGGCAGCTCGGTAGCTCAAATCGATGCGCGTTGCGGCGTCCTTCGAACGATCCGCGGCATTGCTGAGAACCTCCGCGAGCCCCTCCAAGTCTTGTTGAGACGCGTAGAGCTCCTCCAGACCGTCGTAGTCCCCATCGCGCAAGAAGGCGTCCCGGAGTACGCGCATCGCGCGAGGTTGCTTTGGTTCGATGTCGAGGATGCGGCGCCAAGCACCGATGGATTTTTCCTGGTCCTCCAGGTGGTCCGCATAGACGGCGCCCAGCTTCGTCAGCACTCCGAGCTTCGCCGTATCGTGCGACAGGAGCTGGAGGCGCCGCTCCAAGGCGTCGGCGAGGGTCGACCAGTCCTTCGAACGCTCCGCGTGCTTTTCGAGTTTGTCGAGAACGTCGCTTCGCGAAGGATCGAGGTCGAGGACCTCGCGGTACAGACGCACGGCGTCGTCGCCTCGCTGGAGCCGCTCGGCAGCGAGCTGCCCCATCTCGCGGAGCACCGGGATACGCTCGGCTCCTTCCTTCGATCCGAGCTGGTGCTCGTACAAGGAGTAGAGCTCCGCCCAAGCGCGGCGCTTTCGGTAGAGCTCCTCCAAGCGCTCGATCGCTTCCTCATCCGAAGGGTCGAGGGCGTGGAGCGCTGCGTACGCCTCCATCGCATGCTGCACGTTCGAGAACTGATCGAGCCAGCGCCGCGCCACCTCCCGGTACAGCTTCTTCTTCTCGTCGGCGTCGGGAACGAGTTCCGCCAAGAGCTGCTGATTGGTCAGGAGATCGCGCCAGCGGCCCAGCTTCTCGTAGAGGGACACCAGCTCGCGCACTTCACCGATGTCGTGCTCGTCGAGTTTGCCGTCGAGCTGGACGATCTGATTGAGCACGCTCACGAGCGCCGTGTCGCTCTTCACGTACTCGCGATACACACCGGCAATCTCCCGGAGGATTTCGAGGCGCGTCTCGTACTCCTCGTCCGGAGTGCGATCGAGCTGTTGGCGTAGAAGCTCCACCAAAGCGTTATGACCTTGGGTCTGCTTGTAGAGGTGCTTGAGTTCGTCTCGAGCCTCGACGTCGTCGGGGTTCTCACGCAGACGTGCCTTGAAGTACTCGACGTTCTTCTGAGCGCTCACCTGAGACTCCGCGAGACGTTCGAGCTCGGACGCGATCTCTGCCTTGCGCGGATCGTCGTCAGCCATGGACCGCATCGCCCCCTGGAGGACCTGGGCGAGGCCCGCATCGTCTTCCAAGCTCGCCTTGTACTCACGGTAGAAGGCGAGCATCCCGTCGTTCGCCGGGTCCAGTTTGCGAATGCGCTCGAACCAGATCTCCGCGTCGGCGTGAGCCTGACGCATCTTCCACTGCAACATGGCGATCTGGAGCATCTCGCCGAGCTTCTCGGGGTCCTCCGTTGCCCCTTCGAGCTGCCTCTCGAAGACACGTACCAGCTCGTCCCAGCGCTCGTTCTGGGAGTAGAAATCAGTCACGTAGGACAGCGCATCGGCCTGCCTCGGATCGACCAAGAGCACGCGGTCGTACGCGCGGGCAGCGCGCTCTGGATCCGAAAGCTGGTTGAGGTAGAGGCGAGCCAACCGGATACCGGCAGCCGTCCGCTGGTCCGGATCCTCGCTGCGATCGGCGAGTCGCTCGAGCACCCTCGCGGCTTCCTCGAAACGTCCTCCGCGCCGGTAGACCAACTCGAGCATCTTGCCCGCCATCGCGTTGGCGGGATCGAGGCGGACGGCTCGCTCGAGCGACTCGGCGATGGAGTCGACGCGTGGCTCGTCGGCGAACCGCAACTCGACCTCCGCCGCGCGCATCAGCATGGCGCTTTGGTAGGCGTCGTCCGTGGCTCCTTCTGCCTCCGCAGCGTAACTCGCTGCGAGTTCTTCCCACTTGGCTTTCTTGTCCTCGGCTTCGAGGAGCGCGGCCTGCGCTACCTCGTGCCCCGGAGCGAGCTCCAGCAGCTGCCGATAAACCGCCTCCGCAGCTTGGTCATTGAACAGCTGGTCGACGAGCACTTTGGCGTGAGCCGCGAGATGAGCCTCTTCGCGATCCGTTCCCCGCGCCACCTCCACCGCTTCCCCGAGGAGCTTCGACGCCGCACTCCACTCACCACGCTCCCCGTGACGCATCCCGGCCGAACGCAGCAGGTCGAGCACCTCGTCGACCGTCAAATCGCCTGCGGGGCTTTGCAGCGTTTCTCTCAGCTCGGTCCAAGCCTCCGCTGCGTCAGGGTTCGTTTGCAGGGTTCCAAGAGCCGTTCGGACCGTCTGTGAATCCATTCTTTTTCCGTGCCTTCGGGAGAGCAACCAACGCGTGCTTTCGATGTCAGGCGGGTGGGGAGATTAGCGCTCGGGCCGTGCTCGTCACAACCCTTGCAAGCCAATGATTCCGCTCCGTTTACCGTTGCTCGTCAGGCACGGGTGCCGATGTATGAGCACCCTGTTCGATCGCGTTGGTCAGGCGCTCGATAACGGCGCCATCAGCTCCTCGGCGGCGCGCCCCGTCGACCGCGTGGCGTGCCTCGCTGATGCGGCCGAGCAGGAGGAGTGCGTACGCACGTCCGAGCTGCACGTCCCCATCTTCCGGCCTGAGGGCCGCGAGAGAATCGTAGTGGTGCAGCGCTTCCGCAGGCTTTCCGCGCCGCAGCGCGACGGTCGCCAGTCCGATGTGAAACTCCGCTGCGCGCGGATCGATGGCGAGACCGCTTTGGTAGGCGCGGATGGCGTCCTCGAACCTACCTTGGTGTACACGCACGAGACCAAGCGCATGCCACACCTCGAGATCGCGCGGGTCGCGACGAGCCGCCTCGCTCAGGCGCGGTTCCGCCCAACCGAGCTCACCCCAGCGCGCAGCGCGCAGGCCTCCTGCTCTCGGTCCCGCAGGATCTCGGGGAGCGAGTTCAGCAGCCCGATCGTAAAGGGCGAGCGCTTCGTCGTAGCGATGAGCAAGTTCGTGAGCATGCCCGAGCTCGATCCAAGGGATCGGGCTCTCCGAGCCGAGCCGCTCCGACAGGACCGCAGCCTCACCCGCTGCCGCCTCCAGGTCCCCCAAGACCCCGAGCACACGCACCAACTGGCGCCGCTCGGCGATGGCTTCGGGATGACGCGTCAGGTGTTCACGCAGGAGCGCCTCGGCTTGTCGGGGTTGGCCAGCGTCCACGAGCAGGGCCGCTTGGCTGTCGACACCTGGCTGCTGGGTACAGCCCGCGGCGAGGGCCAGCGTCAGCAGACAGCCGAAGACGGGCGCCCGAAACCGCATTGGGGGCGACGCTACAAGGAAAGAGTAACGGGTTGAAGGCAGAGCCCGCGATTGCCTCTCAGGAAACGGTCCGCCCGTTTGGTGTAGATTTCCGACGAGATTGCGTACAACGCGGTCTGGCTCGGGCAACGTTGCCTTCGCCACCGAGGCTCGGTACGGCAAAGCGCCCCCGAGGGATGGAGCGACACGATGAGACTGGATGACATCGAGCGGATCGGTGTGGTGGGCGCAGGACAGATGGGACTCGGCATCGCCGAGGTGTGCGCGGCGCGCGGATACCAGGTCACAGTGTCCGACCTCAGCCAAACCGATGCCGCGCGCCGCATCGAAGGACTCGCGAAGCGTCTCGAAAAGCGGGTCGCACGCGGCAAGCTGGACGCAAGCGACAAGGCGACGCTACTCGCACGCATCACCCCAGTGGAGTTGGATGGTCACGGAACCGCTCAGATCGTCATCGAGGCAGCCACCGAAAACGTCGAGCTCAAGCTGACCTTGTTCGAAGCTCTCGACCGCGCGTGTGCAGAAGGAACGATCCTCGCTTCGAACACCTCGAGCATTTCCGTCAGCCGGATCGCGGCGGCCACGACCCGCCCGGAGCTCGTCGGCGGCCTGCACTTCATGAACCCCGTTCCGGTCATGCAGCTGGTCGAGGTAGTGCGCGGGATCCAGACCTCCCAGGCGACCGTCGAGCTCCTTCTTTCCCTTGCCGAGCGTCTCGACAAGCATACGGTCCTGAGCGAGGACCGACCCGGGTTCATCGTCAATCGGGTGTTGATTCCGATGCTGAACGAGGCCTGCATGGCCCTGGAAGAGGGCGTCGCCTCCGCGACCGACATCGACACCGGGGTGTCCCTGGGCCTGAACCATCCCCTCGGCCCCCTGGCCCTGGCTGACCTGATCGGTCTCGACACCGTGCTGTCCATCGCGGAGGTGCTCCATCGGGACTTCGCGGATAGCAAGTATCGTCCGTCGCCGCTGCTCCGACGACTGGTCGCCGCCGGGTGGCTCGGACGGAAGACGGGGCGCGGTTTTTACGTTTACGACGATGCCGGACAGCCCGGCTCTGCGACGGTCGGACGAGACTCATGAGGCGAGCGCCGAGCCCCCGATCCCCCTCGCTCCAACCGACGCCCCCTGCCCTCCCGATGCTGGCCCTGCTGGGCCTCGTCGCCGGTGGCTGTCGCTGCGAAGAAGAGAAGCCGTACACACCGTTCCAGGTGGCCTCGACACTGCCTCCCGAGAATCCACCTCCCGAGGCATCCGCAGAGGAAATCGAGCAGCCCGAGGAGCCACCGGCCAAGCGTCGCGCCCTTCGGGCTCCTCGCGGCGCCAAGCGTTGGACCATCGAGGGTCGCGCGCTGGAGGCACCACCAAACCAGATCTTCAGCCTCGCCCTCCCCGTCCGGATCGGCGAATCAGAACAGATCGTCGCCTGGACCACCCGCGATTCCGACGACCCGAGACAGCCAGTGGGGGTTCTCTGGTCGTTCCCCGCAGGGGAAGGCGCAGCGCCGAAGGAGCTCGCCAAACTGCCCGGCTTCGTCCCGACGGGTCCCGACTGCCAGATTTCCGCACAGCTCGACCAGACCGGCAGCGAGACCGTGACTCTGGACGTCGCAGCGCGTTGCGCCTCCCGACTCGTCGCGCGCGCTCCCACGCGCGGCATCTTGGTGATCGCGCCATCGCGTACCCAGTCGCGCGTGATGGGTTTTCGACTCGCCGATGCTGCTCCGGGCGAGGAGCTCGACGTGTCCCTCTCGACGCGCGATCGCGACAACGACGGGCGGGACGACGTCGAGCTAACCG
Organism: Polyangiaceae bacterium; assembly: GCA_050289625.1. Lineage (GTDB taxonomy): Bacteria > Myxococcota_A > Polyangia > Polyangiales > Polyangiaceae > NIC37A-2. Next base: position 19,881 of record JBNKGC010000094.1, read on the forward strand.
TCAAGGTGCACGGTCGTTCGAAGGGCGGTGCCAGAGCCACCTTTGCGTGGCTGGATCGGGCAGCGGGCCGCTCTCGGGACGCCTCGGAGCCATCCGCGGGCATGACGCAACGAGCGCAATCGCTCGCGGCATCGGCCCGGCGCACGAAGAGCGCCGAAGCGGTGCCCGCCGGCGTCGACGACCTACGCCGTCTTTATGCCTCGGTTTGCGTCGAAAGCGGCACGACTCGCCTCTGGGCATGGGATGGAGACGGACTGCGCTGTGGCAGCGCGGACGCGGCGCTGGCCACGGCGTTCGGCGCTGAAGTGGAAGCGGCGCTGACCGCGAAACACCCTCTCGCGGCCTTGGGGGCTTTCGGTCGGGACGGATGGTACGGGCGAGCTCTTGGCGAAAAAGCGCGAAGCAAGCTGAAGGACCGACTCCTGGCGCGCATCCCCCACGGGCAAGCTGCCCCACCGCGCCGGCTCGCGGCGTCTTTGCCCCCGGTCGGTACAATGCCACGCTGGAGCCCGCTGACCTTCGACGCTGAAGGTCGGCTTTGGCTCCGCACCGACGAGCGCGAGACCCGGTTCATTTCGTTCTCGCCGTCGGGCGGGGGCATGCGAAACTCCGAACCGACGCTCGGCTGGCAACGTCCGGGCGTTCTCGGCGCGGGCGGTGCGCCGGCGAAAAGCGTGGAGCCGTGGCCCCTCCGGGTCACGTCGGGCGGGCGGTTGTGGAATGGCGTCATCCCTTCCTGCGACCGCTCGGAAGTTCAACTGAGCTTTCTGGGTCGCGAGGGGAGCAGCGCTCCCCCCGTGCCAATCTCCGTCTTGGCGCCGCGGCCGGGCAGCTGCCAAACGCTGCAGGAACCCAAGCTTCCACCCGCGATTCCCCTCGACTGGTCGAAGAGCGAGCTTCAGGCTTGGGTCGGCGGCACGCTGGTCGGTAGTGACGAAGTCACGGTACAGAAACCCCACCTAGGGAGCGCCTTTTCTCCCGATGGTCAGACCTTCGTCGTCGGAACGAGCCTGGGACTCGCGGTGGTCCATCGAGGACGCACCGAGCTCTGGGAGGTCGACGACCCCAAAAATCTGCGCGACTGTGTCGCCGCGAACGAAGGGCGCCGCCTCGCGTGCGTCGCTGGGCAGAAGGTCGTGGTGTTCGAGCGGCCCGAGGCGCTGCGAAAGGAATGAGGGCGGCGCTCGCTGT
>JBNKGC010000095.1:0-20840 GCA_050289625.1 Polyangiaceae bacterium
GACGAGAATTTCTGGGCCTGCTTGGTCCGAGGTGATCGTGACGGTGCCGAGGTGCTGCTTTACGTCTCGGAGGGCCGCGGTCACGCTCTCGAAGAGCTCACGATTGGCGCCAGTCGGGAAGTTGCGGACGCAGTAGTCCAAGTGCTCCGCGGCATCCCGATAGAAGCGCATTTCGAGTTCGGTTTGGCCGAGTAGGCCTGCCGTGTCGTACGAGGGCCAGAGCTGGAAGGACTTCAGGAACTCGCCGCGCGCTTGGGCGAACAGTCGCTCGTCGAAGAGCTTCGTGCCTCGCTCGAAGTGGGTGCGGGCTTCGGCGGCCTGGGGGTTCGTGGCTTCCTTCGAGGTGCCCGCCTCGGGGCCTTGAGCCATCGCTGGCGCCGCGAGCAGTAGGGCCCCGGCCATCGATCCGATGATCAACCTTCGTCTCATGTCTTCGTTCTCAAATGCTCACTCGGCGCCGAACCATCGCTTCATCGCGGACTGGCTCGCTTCGCCGGCTGCGGACGCCTTCGCAGGAGGCGCTTTGGCCTTCTTGGAGTTCGCCGTACGAGGCGTAGCCGCACCTGAACTCTGGGCGGAGGCTTCGGCGGGAGTCGATGTCTTGGCGGGGTGAGACTCCTCCGCTTTCGCAATTGCTTCGAGCGCCGCGTCCACCTCACGCGGATCCAATGAGTCAGTCGGAGCTGGCTCGTCTGGCTCTCGCGCGACCTCGGAGGTAGCCGAGTCCTCCGCCATGGCGGGCGGCGGGAGCTCGGCCGTCGTTCGAGCGGTGTCGTCGGTGGGCGTCTCGGTCGGGCTGTCTGGAGCCGCCTCCGAAACGGATGATACGACGTCCGAGCTCGAGGCCTCGCTTTCGCCGCCCCGTAGGGCAAACGTCAAGGCGGTGGCTCCGACGAGCAGGAGCGCACCCGCAACCCACCAGCGCTTGGTCGATGGGGTGCTGGAAGCACCGATCGACTCGAGAAAGGCTTGGCGTGCGTTGGCGTCGGCTCGCTCTTGCAGGCGGAGCTGCGTCGTCGGCCCGATCGCACCGACGGCCAGGGCCATTTCCTGCTGCTCCTTGTTCGAGGGCACTTGCTTCGAAGGACTTTGGTTGCGACGGGTGGCGGGCTGCGTTGGCTTGGCGGAGCGACCCGCGGATGCTGCGGCGGAGCGACCCGCGGATGCTGCGGCGGAGCGACCCGCGGATGCCGCGGCGCTTGCGGTCGGCGGGGGTGTGGGCTGGGAGGCGGATTGAGATCGGACGATCACCCGAGGTCCGTCGGGGGGAGGCACGCTCTTGCCCGCGCGCGCTGGCGGCGGATGAGTGTCGAATTCGGCGGTGGGTGTGCGGGGCAGCCCTTGCCTCCTGAGCTCGGACAGGAAGTCTTCGTCCAGGGGGATCACCCCGAAGCGATAGGGATCGTGACCGGAGTCGCTGTCGGGTGCGGAGTCTCGGGAGCTGTCGTCGGCGATCGGTGCCGGGTTGCCCGTGGACGCACCCGCATCGTCGGGCGCGGGAGAGTTCGAGGAGGGATCGCTGGCTTTGGAGGCGGTCACTCGGTGATCCATGGTTCGAAGCGTGGCTTGAGGCCCGTGCTCTTCGGCGCTTCGCCGAGCCCGCTCGCGGGGAGCGTCGGGGAAGCGTGCTTCTCGGATGATGGTTTCGTACTCTTCTCGGTCGGGCGAGGCGGTGGGTTGCCAACAAAATCGCTGCGCTTCGTCGGCGTGCTCTTTTGCGTCCCTGCCATGGTCGTCGAAGGAGTGCGAGCCCTTTTTTCCGCTGCACTATCGGCTGCTTTCGCTGTAGCCGCTTCGGCGGTGTCCTCGTTTCGACCTGCCTTTTCGTTCGCTGACACGGGGGCCGTCTCCTCCCGTTTTTCGGTTTCCTCCTCCGCGTGAGGTTCGGACGAGGGAGCGACGGCGCGCGCTACCGAAGTGGGCGTGGGCGGCGCGGCTTGGGGCACCACGGCTTGGGGCACCTGGGCCCTGAGGGAGTCGATGGTAGCGACCGGCTGAGTGACCGCGTCGCCTTCCGGGGATTGGGGGCTGAAGAAGTACGCCACGACGGCCCCAGTGAAGACTCCAAAGGCGGCCGTCGCCGCGACGATCAAGGGGACCTTCCACGCCTGCCGGGCATGGGCCGAGCCGAGGTCTTCCGTGGGCGCCGACGGTGCCTGGAGGCGAGTCGTCGTGGGTGAGCTCGTCGTGGGAACCTGAATTCGATGCGTGGGCTCCGGCCCCAGGCGCGGGACCCTCGGGGCTGCCGGGATTTTCTGGGACCGCGTGGGCACCATGTCCGGATCGGGTGGCGGGGGCCGATCGGAGGTTGGTGGTGCCGGCGCAACTCCGGGAAGGGTGTGCTTGCCCTGCTTCTCGAACGCCGGTCGCGAATCGATCGCGGTATCGGGAACTCCGGCGGTCGCCTTCGCGGCCGCCGTGCGTGTGGGCGCGCCGGACGCCGCAGCCATCGCATGCGCCAGTGAGGGAGCCTCAGGTAAGCTCGATGACCGGGACAGGTCACGCACGTCGCTGCGGTCGAGCCCGCTTTCTCGAAGGTGTCGGCCGAGTGCTTCGCGAAGGGCCCATTCGAGCTCCTTCATCGACGCGAAGCGCTGGCTCGGCTGCTTGCTGATGGCTTGATGGACGATTCGAGCGATATGGCTCGGAATAGCCGGATCGAGCTCGTCGAGTCGCTTCGGCTGATACTTCACCTGCACTCGAGCAAGCACGCGCGGATCGAGCGAATCGTTTTCGAGGAGGCACGGGTGCCTGCCGAGCAGCGCCTCGAACAGCATCGTCCCGATCGCGTAGATATCGCTGCGCGGTGATGCTCCGTGACCCATCACCTGCTCGGGGCTGATGTAGAGCGTGGTGCCGAGCACCATGTTCTTTTGGGTTTGCCACGCGTTGGGCCCCATGATCTTCGCGATGCCGAAATCCAGCACTTTGGGGACGTTGCCTGCCGTGACGAACAGATTCTCCGGCTTCAGATCCCGGTGGATGACACCCTTGTCGTGAGCGAACGAGACAGTGGACGCAATCGTGGCGAACAGGTCGAGCGCTTCGACCAGAGTCAGCCGACGGTGGGCGTTCAGCGCGTGTCGCAACGTGCGACCGCGCAGAAGCTCCATGATGATGTAGAGGAGTCCGTCGTCGACCCCTGCGTCGGTGACCTCGACGATATTCGGGTGTCGGAGCTCGTTCATCAGAACGCGCGCTTCCGTCTGCCCGCGGTAGAGCAGCTCGTCGGTCAGACCGCTGTCGCGGTAGAGGACCTTAATCGCGACGTCTCGCCTGCCCCACGGATAGTGCGCGTGGTACACGCGCGAGAAGCCACCCTTGCCGATTTGTTCTCGGATTTCGTACTTGCCCAGGAACTTCTGGCCCGGGCGCAGCGGTCCATCGACGGGGGAGCTTTCGGGGGTCGATGGTTCGGGGTGCATGGCTGGTGGACTCATCGGTCGGGGGACCGCGGTCGGTGCGTGCTTTCTCCCCCTGATGACTGGGTAGGAGTTTCAGGGGCAATGTGCTCCCGCGTCAACACCCGGTCCGGGGCATCCGCCGCTTCACGAAGCGGCGGGCGCAGCCCTTTTTCTTTGCTCGAAATTGTTGCTCTCAGCTCCGCGCTGGCACCCCGGAGCAGGACTTGTGCCTTGGTGGAACGAGGAATTTTCCGGTCCGGCTGAGGGAGTGCGAGGGCGCTCGCGGGGTCGTTGCGCCGGCCGCCGGCGCCCTCGACCCGCCGACAGTCGTCGGAGCCTCGTGGGAGAGGACGTCGGGGATACGCTGGGATACAGCGCGGCCTTCGGCGATCTCGACCAGGACGGATTGGACGGTTTGATTCTGAACGAGATGGTCGGCAACGGAATCGGCCCAGGCCGCATGGATGTGGGAAATCTCATCGTCCTCAGTGGCGCCGCCGTGGCCGAAAAGAAGACCGGATCCATCGCTCCCACAAGCGACAAGCCCCGACACCATCGATCGAACCACCCTGGATCGCGTGATTGCGATGCGATGGGTGCCGACTTGGGCGCTGATGAGTCGCTGAGTAGGGGCTGGGCTGCCGCGCGTTGAGCCGCCGTGCACTAGCGCGGTCCTATCATCTCTTCGGCGCGCACCCATTCGTCGAACTGCTCTGCCGTGAGCAGTCCCAACTCGAGGGCGGCCTCGCGTAGGGTCGTGCCGTCGGCGTGTGCCTTCTTCGCGATGAGCGCGGCGTTGTCGTAGCCGATGTGTGGGTTGAGGGCGGTGACGAGCATGAGCGAGCTTTCGACGTGTCGGGCGATCCGCTCGTGATTCGGCTCGATGCCCACCGCGCAGTGCTCGCGGAAGCTGTCGCAGCCGTCGGCGAGCAGGCGCGCACTCTGGAGAAAGTTGTGTGCGAGCAGGGGCTTGAAGACGTTCAGCTCGAAGTTGCCACTGGCAGCTCCCACATTGATGGCCACGTCGTTGCCGAACACCTGCGCGCAGAGCATCGTCATCGCCTCGGCCTGGGTCGGGTTGACCTTGCCCGGCATGATGCTCGAACCGGGCTCGTTCGCGGGGATGGTGATCTCTCCGATGCCGCTTCGAGGACCCGAAGCGAGCCAGCGGACGTCATTGGCGATCTTCATCAGGCTGCACGCGACTGTCTTCAGCGCGCCGTGGGCGAAGACCACCGCGTCGTGGGCGGCGAGCGCTTCGAACTTGTTCGCGGCCGTGACGATGGGCTGCTCGGTCTGTTCGGAGATGCGAGCAGCCACCCGCTCGGCGAATTCCGGGTGGGTGTTGAGACCGGTGCCCACGGCGGTGCCTCCGAGAGCGATCTCGGAGAGGTGCGGCACGGCCGCCTCCAGGTGCTCGATCCCGTGGGTGAGCTGGGAAGCCCAGCCGCTGATCTCCTGGCCCAAGGTGAGGGGCGTCGCGTCCATCAAGTGCGTCCGGCCGATCTTCACGACGTCGGCGAATGCCTCGGACTTATCTCGAAGCACTTCACGAAGGGTCGTGACCGCCGGAATCACCCGTGAGCGCAACGCGATGGTGCAGGCGAGGGTCATCGCCGAGGGAAACACGTCATTCGAGGACTGCCCCCGGTTCACGTGGTCGTTCGGGTGCACCAGGCGGTCCTGCCCTCGCGGCCCGCCGAGCAGCTCGCTGGCTCGATTGGCGAGCACCTCGTTCATGTTCATGTTCGTCTGGGTGCCGGAGCCGGTTTGCCAAACGGCGAGCGGAAACTCGCTTGGGTGCTTCCCGGCGATGACTTCGTCCGCCGCGATGACGATGGCCTCGCCGAGTTTTTCGTCCAAGGTTCCGAGCTCCACGTTGGTGCGGGCGGCCGCCTTCTTCACCTGAGCGAGAGCCGCGATCAGGGTCTCGGGCATCTTTTCGGTGGAGATCGCGAAATTCTGCCGACTGCGCTCGGTCTGGGCGCCCCACAGGCGATCGGCCGGGACTCGAACGATTCCGAGGGTATCGCGCTCCTCACGCGTAGCGTCATCCATGCTCCCTGAGCACACGATCCAGCGCGAGGAATCAAGATTGTCGCACTTTCGACCGGAGATTTGACCGGTTCGAAGCCGACCGTTACCTAAGCTGGTAATGCTCTCGCGCGGACAGACCCGTTCGAACCACCCGGTTTGCGTCCCGACCCTCGGGGGGCCGTCGACTCGGCGTAGGGTGCGTCGGGGCGTCGTGTCCGTCGCACTCCTGGGCTCGCTCACGCTCCTGTCCGCTTCGGCGGGGGCTCAGAAGGTTGAAGACGGCAGCGCTTCAAGCGCTCGCCCTGCCGATTCGACCGCGGAGGGAAGCACGCCCCTGCGCCTCGGCGGGGGGCAGCGAAAGGTCGACCCCAGGGAAGCCCGGAAGGACGAACCCGCGCCGCCGAACGGGCTGGCCGCTCAACCCACGCTCCCCGATTCGCTTCCGGAAGCGACCGCCACTCGGGACAAACCGCCTCCCACCCATCGTCGTGGTCCAGCGCCGAAGCGTCCGAACGCTCAGCTTCCCGAGGGCGTGCCCCTTCCCACGCCGAAGGACACGGCGCGGCGTTTGGTGGCCGAAGGCCCCAACGCCGATCAGATCGCCTTCGGTCCAGCGGACGAGCAGCTCCAGATCTTGCGAGACGCGGAGCAAGCACTCTTTCCGAAGCGCCTTCGGGGCATCGAGACGGGCTGGTCTTGGGATCTGCCGGAACCGAGTGGTCGCTCGGAGTCGATCCGCAATTTGGGGCTGCCCCTCGCACCGGAGGCGGAGGTGCCGCATCGGGAGCCGACGGGGCCCGACGCCGAATGGCTCCGCTCGCTGACGATGCCAGATCTTCCGGTGCGCCTGGACCGCCGGGTCGTGACCTATTTGAAGTTCTATCGCGACAGCGATCGCGGACGAACCATCGCGGCCATTTGGGCGCGAAAGAGTGGTCGCTACGTGGCCGCCATGAAAGCCGAACTCAAGCGAGCGGGACTTCCCACCGACCTCGCGTGGCTTTCCCTGATCGAGAGCGGACACGATCCGGTGATTCGCTCTCCGGCCGGGGCGGTCGGTCTGTGGCAGTTCATGCCGTCTTCGGGTCGCATGTACGGCCTGATGGTGGATCGTTGGGTCGACGAGCGACGCGATCCGGGGCGCGCGACTCAGGCGGCCATCCGCTTCTTGGGTGACCTCTATCAGCGCTTCGGCAATTGGGAGCTCGCCATGGCAGCCTACAACATGGGCTACAACGGGCTTTCCCGCGCCATCGCCAAGTACAACACGAACGACTACTGGGCGCTGTCGCGCCTCGAAGCGGGCATTCCCTGGGAGACGACTCTCTACGTTCCCAAAATCTTCGCGATCGCCATCGTGATGAACAACCGCCAGGCCTTTGGTCTCCAGAGCATCCGACCGGACGCTCCGATCAGCTTCGACACGGTGTTGGTCGAGCCGGCGACGCCTCTCGAAGACGTGGCAAAGGCGGCTGGCGTTGCTGTTCAGGAGGTGAAGAGGCTCAACGGTCACCTCCTCGCTGACCGCACTCCACCGATTGCCCCCGGCGAGGAGCAGAAACGCTACCGAGTGAAGCTGCCTGCGGGCACGGGCGCCAAGGCAACGCGCGCTCTCGCCAAAGAGCGGCCGGACGACCTCGTCGTGCACCGCACGCGCTTCGGGGAGACTCTCGAAGACTTGGCGAGGGAGAGCGGCGTGACCGAAGCGGTTCTTCGCGATCTGAATTCGATCGACTCCGACGAGCGCCTCGCACAGGGGACCGTTCTCCTCGTGCCGCGAGGGAAGTCGCCCGGGCGTCCCGAACGCGAAGTGGTTGTGGTCCCGGCTGACTTGGCCGTAGGCGCCAAGAGCAACCGCGTGTTTTATCGCGTCCGTACTGGCGACGAGCTGGAGGAGATCGCCGTGGCCTTCGGGGTGTCTCTACGGGACATCGCGAGTTGGAACGCGCTCGATCCGGCCGCACGCCTTCGTTCCGGAATGACGCTGCAACTGATCGTCCCCAAGACGCGACCCCTCGACGACGTGCGCTACATCGCCGAAGACGGCGCTCAGGTGCTGGTCGCGGGGAGCAAGGAATTTCACGAGCACTTCGAAGGACTGGACGGGAAGTATCGGATCGAGGTGCTGGTGCGGAAAGGTGACACTTTGCACGGTATCGGTCGTCGCTACGGCATGAGCGTCGGCATGATGGAGCGAGTGAACCGCCGTTCGAGGCACACGAAGCTGGTGCCCGGTGAACGCTTGGTCGTCTACACCAGCCAGAAGGCTGCAGGGGTTCTCGGGGGCTTGAGCGCCGAACCTCTGCCCGACGTCAAGGCTCCGCGACCGGAGCTCCTGCCGTCAGCCGGCGCGCGGGCAGAGCGTTGACGTGCCCTCCATGTCCCGCCCATAGTCCCCCAACCCCACGGCTCCCCGGTGAGCTACAGCGAGCATCGCTTGCGATGATCGAAGAAAACATGAGCGGCACGAGCAGACGAGTGGCCTCCCGTAGCCGATTTGGCCCTCACCTCTTGTGGGCCAAACCGGCGGAGGCTCAATCAACACAAGTGGTTCCCGCGGTAGGCGTGGCAATTCAGCGCAGATGGCGAAGTTAACGGCGATCGTGATGGCTGCGGGGCATGGCACCCGCATGAAGAGCGACCTCCCGAAGGTGCTCCACGAAGCAGCGGGGCGTCCGCTCGTTTACTACCCGGTGCAGGCGGCGCTCGCTGCTCGTGCGGAGCGTGTGGTCGTGGTCGTGAATCCCGCGACCCACGGGGCGATTGCCAGCGCTCTGGCCGAGTGCTTTCCCGAGGCTCCGATCGAAACGGTGGTGCAAGAGGTTCCCCGCGGCACGGGGGACGCCGCGCGGGTGGGGATGGCGGCGGTGCGCACCGAGCGAGCGCTCATCCTGTCGGGGGATACCCCCCTGCTCCGGGAGAGCGAGCTCCAGAGCTTGATCGGGGCGGCGTCTGCCGGATGCCAGCTGTCGTTCATGACTTGCCTTGTGGATGACCCGACCGGCTACGGACGCGTGCTTCGGGACGAGACGGGGGTGGTCCAGGAGATCCGCGAACACAAAGATCTCAGGAGTGACGCGGAGCGGTCGGTTCGTGAGATCAACGCCGGCGTTTACTGCGGACGGACTGACGCGCTGAAAGCCGCTCTGGGGGAACTGTCGCCCGACAATGCACAGGGCGAGTACTACCTGACCGATGTCGTGGCGATCCTCTCGACGAGCGGAACGGTCAATGGTGTGGTTTCGGATCCGGCGAGCCTGGTCGGCGTCAACGATCGCGCGCAGCTTGCCGACGCGGAGCGCGCCTTGCACCGCCGCATCCGGGAGTCCTGGGCGCGTGCGGGAGTGACCGTACGGGGAACCCCGCTGATCGACGAGACCGTGGTGCTCGAACCCGACGCCGTCATCGAGGATGGGGTCCGCCTGCGCGGACGCACTCGCATCTCTGCCCGAGCCACGGTCGACGTGGGCACCGTCGTCACGGATGCCTCTGTCGGACCGGACGCGATGGTGAAGCCCTACTGTGTCATTTCGGACAGCAGTGTGGGTGCGGGCGCGCAGATCGGACCCTTCGCGCACCTCCGCCCGGGGAGCGAAATCGAAAACGAAGCTCACATCGGCAACTTTGTGGAGACCAAGAAGACCCGGGTCCGGCGCGGCGCGAAAGCGAATCACCTGGCCTACCTCGGGGACGGAGACGTGGGGGAAGGGGCGAACCTCGGGGCCGGCACGATCTTCTGCAATTACGACGGCTTTCGAAAGCACCGCACGACGATCGGACGGGGGGTGTTCGTGGGCAGCGACTCGCAGCTCATCGCACCGATCACGTTGGGCGACGGCGCTTACGTTGCCACCGGCACGACCGTCACCGAAGACGTGCCTCCTGACGGCTTCGCCATCGGGCGTGCGCGTCAGACGACGAAGCCGAACTACGCCAGCGGACTCAAAGCGCGCCTGTCCGCCGAAGCCGAGAGAGCAAAGAAGTCGAGGGGATGACCCGCGAGCCTACGATGGAAGAACTGGAGCAGGAACTGAAACAGCTGATTGTGAAAGAGCTGGCGCTCGAAGATGTCACCCCAGAAGACATCGTCTCGACAGAGCCGCTATTTCGCGAAGGCTTGGGCCTCGATTCCATCGATGCTCTGGAGCTCGCCATGGTGATCTCCAAGCAGTACGGCGTGAACATCGAGGCCGACGACGAAGACAATCGAAAGATCTTCCACTCGGTGCGTACCCTCGCCGAACACATTTTTGCTCACCGATCCGCCTAGCGTGAGCATCGCTCGCGATGATCGAGGGCAGCATGGAGCTCGGGGAGACGAAAGCGGTGGATGCTCCCGACAGAGCGCCCGTCGCCTGGGGTAGCAGCGCCGAGGACGCACGTTCCTACGGAGATCTGAGGCGCCTCGCCGAGCGCGTCGCAGGGTTTCTGCGCGCCCAAAAACCAGACCGCGCGGGCGAGCAACCTCCGGCGATTGAGGGCGGAGCTCCCGGCGACCCGCTCCGAGCGGTGGATGACCGGCTCCCTCCGCCGGTTCTCGTGCTGTGCGACGATCGGTACTATTTTGCGGCGGCGCTTCTCGGTGCTTGGATGACTGGCTGCCGCGTCGTCCTGCCCCCGAGCCGGGGAGCGGACGTGGTTCGAGAGCTCTCCCGTCGATCGGGCGTGGTCCTTCACGATGGCGCCCAGCCCGAGGTGCTTGCCTCGGGCACCGTTGTGGGAAGCGTCTCGGAGTTCGAGCTCGGAACGCAGGGTGCGGCTCATCAGGCGAGTGCGGCTCAGGCGGGCGAGTCGGCGCCGTGGAACCCGCTGGTCTTGCAGGACGAACAAATCATCGTCAGCGTGCACACCTCGGGGACGACGGGTGAGCCGCAGGCGTGGCACAAGCGCGCGCGGCAGCTTTTCGTCGAGGCGGATACGCTGAGGCGGAGCCTAGGGTGCAGCTCTGCTGATCGCGTGTGTGCGACGGTGGCGCCGCAACACATCTATGGGCTCTTGTTCGGGGTTCTCTTGCCCTTGCGGGCCGGAGCGTCCTTCTTTCGTGGGACGCCGCTTCACGGAAAATCGATTGCTTGGGCTGCAAGAGATGCGTCTTGGCTCGTGAGCGTGCCGGCGCATCTGCGGGTTCTCGTCGACACGCCGCGGGCGGAGCCTTCGAAGGTGAAAAAAGTGGTGTCTTCAGGTGCGCCCCTGGCGGCCGACATCGCGCTCTCGATCGAGAAGCTTTGGTGTTCGGAGGTCGTCGACGTACTCGGCTCCACGGAGACGGGGGGCATCGCGTGGCGCCGGTCTGCTCTGACGTGTGAGTGGACGCCTCTGCCGGGGGTCGAGATCGGCGCGACCGACGCGGGGCTCCTCACCGTGCGCTCGCCTCACCTCGAAAAGGAAAACACGCCTTACGTCGCCGCCGACCGAGTGCGCCTGCTCCCCGGGGGAAGGTTCGAATACCTGGGGCGCGAGGACGACGTCGTGAAGGTTGCAGGAAAGCGCGTTTCCCTCGGTCACCTCGAGAGCCGTGCGCGGCGTCTCGACGGAGTGCGCGACGTAGCGGCACTCGGGGTCGACGTCGGAGGCCTTCGAGGCGTGGAGCTCTGGCTCGCGGTCGAAGGGGAGGGACTGGAACCGAAGCGAATGAGGCGCGAGCTCCGACAGGTGCTGGATCCGACGCTGATTCCTCGCCGGATCCGCATCGTGGAACGACTTCCGCGCACCGAGCAGGGCAAGCTTCGTCGCGACGCGCTAAAGCTTCTGTTTCCCGAAACGAAGTGGGACGATCGAACACGATCTGTCGTTCCATCGCCCGTCGTCTTCCTGGAGGAGCCGGCCCTCGTCGGCGTCCACGCGGGCCGAGCCGTCGCCGTCGTGCCCGAAAACTCACCACGGTTCGCGGGTCATTTTCCGGGCAGACCCACCCTCCCTGGGGTGTCCCAATTGGTGGACGTCGTGCGTCCGGTGATCGACGAGCTCTGGCCAATGCTCGAGCCGTGGCGGGGCGTTTCGCGTGTGAAGTTCCAGCGCAGCGTACCGCCGGGAGCTCCGATCGAGATCGTGGTCGAGCGTCGCGACACTCGGGTGCGCTTCACTCTGCGTTCGGGCGGGGACGTGTGTTCGAGCGGTACCGTGGAGGGCGGACCGGCGCGGTCGTGACCGGCTCTTGACCCGGGTGGCGCCTTGCGTCACACCGGAGCGGCAGATCGGCCCCGATGTCCGTCCACCTTCCCGCAAACAGTCCCGTGGTCGTGGGGCGCGAGCCGCTGACGATCGATGACGTCCTCGACGTGGCCCGCGGGGAGCGAGCCCTCGTGGTGTCGGACGACGCCGTTTTTCGGGGGCGACTTTCGAGGACCGCTGACGCCCTCGAGCGACGCATCAGCGAAGGTGCGGTGGTCTACGGCGTGACCACGGGCTTCGGAGGGTCGTGCGAATTTTCGGTGTCGGGTGAGCTGCTCCAACAGCTGCCGGTGAACCTCGTGCGCTTTCACGGTGCTGGCACGGGTCGCTTGTTCGGCGACGTCGAAACGGCTGCCGTCCTGGTGGCTCGAATTGCCTCGCTCGCCACGGGTTTTTCGGCAGTTCGCCCCGAACTGCTCGATCGCCTGGCAGCACTCACCTCGTCGGGCGTGCGACCGTGCATCCCTCAGGAAGGGTCCGTAGGAGCCAGCGGGGACCTCACGCCGCTGTCGTACGTGGCCGCCGTTTTGATGGGTGAACGTCGGGCGCGGTTCCGAGGAGAGGAGCTTCCGGCGAAGGAAGCGCTGGAGCGCGCCGGACTCGGCCCCATCGCGCTGGGGCCCAAGGAGAGCCTGGCACTGATGAACGGGACGGCGGTCATGAGCGGGCTCGCCTGCATTGCGGTCGAGCGCGCGCGTCGGGTCGCCCGATGGGCCTCCACCCTCACCGCCACGGCGAGTGACGTGACTCGAGGCCAAGCCGCCCATTTCGACGCTCGGATCTTTCGCGCCAAACCCCATCCGGGACAGGAGCTCGCGGCTCGCTGGATTCGCGAGCACCTCGAGTCCTCGCCGGATGCGCAGATTGCCGGAGTGCGCGTCCAAGATCGGTATTCCTTGCGCTGTGCTCCGCACGTCATTGGAGTGCTGCTCGAGGCGCTTGCATTCTCCGAACCGATCGTCGAGCGGGAGGTGAACGGCGCAGCGGACAACCCCCTGGTCGACCCGGACACCTTCGACGTTCTGCACGGAGGGAATTTCTACGGCGGGCACATGTGCATGGTCGCCGACCTCTTGAAGCCGTCGGTGGCGAACGTCGCCGACTTGCTCGAGCGTCAGCTGGTCCTGCTCTGCCATCCCGATACCAGTGGTGGCCTCCCCTTGAATCTGGTCGGGTCGTCACCGGAGGTGGCGGTTGCGCACCACGGTTTCAAGGCCATGCAGATAACTGCCTCGGCACTGACTGCCGAAGCAGCGAAGCTCACCATGCCCGCCAGCGTGTTTTCGCGAAGCACGGAGAACCACAACCAGGACAAAGTCAGCATGGGCACGATCGCGGTTCGCGACTGTCTGCGCATCTTGGAGCTGACGGAAACCGTCGCGACGATTCACACCCTGGCGCTTGCCCAGGCAGCCGAACTCAGGGGCGGAAATGCGCTCCGAGTGAAAACCCGCGAGCTCGTCGACGTCGTGCGAAACTTCGCCGAGCCGCATCGCTTCGATCGCCCGATGGACGGGGACATCGAGGCGGTCTTGGACGCCGTTCGAGCGGGGCGATTCGACGGGCTCCTCTAGCGAGCATCGCTTGCGAAGGGGTCCCGCTGCACGCCGCCATCAGGAGAACCCATCGGCCTGATCGCGTCATCCGGCGCGCCCGTGCGGGTGCGGGCACCGGCTTGCCGCGTAGCTCGCCCCTGAGCTATGAGGCCTTTCGATGCGGGGGCTCCGTTTCGCAGTGGCGCTGCTACTATTCACCGGCGCCACGTCCGCACAGCGGGGGCGTGCTCCATCGACTCCAGCACGGAGCGACGACGAGGCCCCCCCGAAAGGTGCATCTGGCGCGAGCGAGCCCTCGCGAGCTCCCGCGACGAGTTCGTCCTGGGAGTCGTCCCGATTCGAGACTCCACCCGAAACCTCCGGTGAGCCAGGGGCGCCAAAAGGCGGGTCGCCACAAAGCATTCCGAGGGCCGCGGAGCCGTCCTCGGAGTCTCCCTCGACTCCGACTGATTCAGCGCGGATCCGAGCAGAGGGTCAGTCCTGGCGAATCGAAGCGCCGACACCCCCGCTTCCGCCCCCCGACCGCCTCCCCTCCGGAGTGAGCTCGTGGCTCGAGCGCCAGGCGGTCCCCTGCGATCTGGGGGGCTGGGCAAGCGCGGGTGACCTCTACTACTTGGCGTGCGGGGAATCCGGCCTGTGGGTCATTCGTGTCCAGGAAAACCTGGCCGGTGCGAAAGTGCCCGTGCTGCTCTACACGCGGGAGCTCGGGGGGAAGGCGATCGACATCGTCGAGCACCGCGGGCAGTTTTGGATCCGCGTCGTACTCACGACTCTGCGTCCGGTCGGACCGGCCCCGACGGATCCGGGGGTCAGCGTTCCCACGGCGCCCACTGCACCGCGCCTGCTCGAGAATCCGCCGAAGTCGCCTGACGAGGTGACGACTGATGGGCAGGTCTCACCTGGCGAGATGCTTCCGATCGAGGGCAGGGTGCGTTCAGTGAACGACCACCGAGTCGTCATTGACCTCAACGGAGACGACGGGGTGAGTCCTGGCGACCGTGTCGAGTTTTTCGCCGAGGAGGACGGCTCGTCGACGGAGCTGATCGTGGGTGAGGTCGAGGAGGTGAACCCGCTCGGTGCCACGGTTCGCGTGGGACTCAACGAAATCGTGGCTGTGGGGACCAAGGTGCGCGCTACGGATCGCGAGCCAACGCTGTCGGTCGCTTCTCCGCCGCGGTCCGGACATCGTTGGGCTGCGGGGGTGTTCCTGCGCCCCTTCCTGGGACTCGACGGCGGGGGCGGTATGCTCTCCGAGGCTTTCGTCGAGCGCAGGTACGAAAAATCACGGTGGATGGTAGCCGCTGATCCTCTCGCCATCGGTTTCGGCAACACACCAGCGCCTCACGAACTGTACGGGCTCGCGTCGATCGATCTGCGCATGTTCGAAATCGGTTTGGGGCTCGGCTCCACCACGGTGTTCGACCCAGGGCCGTACCCGTCGGGAACGGGGCTTCTCTTGATGCAGCGGGTGCGCGTTGGTGCGAGCGATGGTTTTCACGTTGCCGCGCGCACGAGCTTTGCCGTGTTTTACCAAGAGCTCCGGTTCACGGCATTTCGATTCGCACTTCAGATCCCCGCCAGTCGCAGGGTGGCCCTATTTCTGGATTTGGGCGGAGGGGCGACGGGCTACGGAATGGGGGAGTTCGGCGCTCGAGTGCTCATGCAGGGCAACGGCGAAGCGGGGAGCTGGTTCCTGCGCACTTCGCTCGGGCTTGCCGGCACGTTTCGTACCACGCGGGTGTTCGACCAAGACTTCATCAGCACCGAGAACGACAGCGCGGCTGGTCCTCACCTGGGGATCGGGTTCGAGCGGCGCTTCTGAAGTGTCATTTCGCGCCGGAAGGTGGCTCGGCGGGTGATTCCTGCACCGTCAGGGTGCATTCTGCGACGAGACGTTTTCCTTCGAACACCTGCCCGTCGTAGCGGGCCGTTGCTCCGTGGCGCAGGGTGCACCGAGCCCGGACCGAAACACGCGCTCCCCGGGACATGGCCTGGTCGTGGAGAACCACCGAAGGCGCGGCAACCAGAGCGCCTGAGCGAACCGCCGCGCGTGGTTCGAGCTGCTCGGCTCCACTCCGCGCGAGGGCGAGCAGCGCTCTGTGGGCGGCGGCCGCCTGCGCCACGAGCTCGAGGCTGACCAAGGAGTCGACCCGTTCGTTCGCAAGGTAGGGACAGCGCGAGTCGACCGTCAGTTCACATTCGATCGAACCGTCGTCGAACTGCACGATTCGATCGAGCAGGACCGCCCCCTCGCCGTGCGGCAAGAGGTCCGTCGGGGAGGGAAGGTCAACGGCTGGGCGCGACATCGATCGACCAGTGCGGAGCGATGCTCACTGTTCCGGAGCGACCATCCAAGAGATGACGAAGGAGGGAAAGACCTTCGGAAATCGGGTTCTGCTCTTCGGGGGAACCGTCCGCGCCGGGGGCGCGGGTGATCTCGCGGCGGATCCGGGAGACGTGCCCGAGGGAACCTCGGGGGGGCTCGGTAGCCCAGGCCAGCCGGAGTCCCAACGCAAGGGGAGGGTAGGTGCGACCGTGGCGGAGGCGGGTTGGAGCTTCCTCGTCGGCGGCGAGAAGGAGGATCTCGCCGCCTCGTACGGACAGAAAGGTCACCGCTTCGACGAGCCCCATGGCGACCGTGGCCCGCCCTGCCGCGATGGAGGTCGAGTAGCTGCGATTTCCGGTTGCGATCGACAGTTGACCCGCCGCTGCATTGTGGACGCTGGCTTGGAATTTCGCGGGGGAAAGGACTCCGTCTTCAGCCAACTGATCCAAGAGCGTGAGCGTCGTGCCGAGCTCCCCGTAGGCGGAGCCCGTGATGATGGGCACCGTGGCGAGATCGACCGGGGGCGCCTGCTCCGCTCGTTCCTCCAAAGTTAACTGAGCGAGGAGCTCGGCGAACATGCGAGTTAATCGGCTCGCTCGACCTCGCGCGCGGGCAGGCAGAAGTCGAGCGGCAGGAACACCGCCTTCACCCGTGGGCGATCCGCTTCGCCAGGCTTCGACCGATTCGAACTCGGGGGACCAGAACGCGACGGAGACCACGTGCGCGGCTCCCTCGAGCTGGGCGTTCGTGTTGTCGCGCGTGACCCGGCGGCCCAGCGCCAGGGTGACGTTGCTGCCGCCGAAAGCGAACGAATTGCTGAGTGCCGTTTCGAGCTTGGCTTCGCGGCTTTCGATGATCGGCTGGCGGGCGAGCGTTCGATCGATCTCGGCGGGCGAGTGATTTTCCGGGACCCGACCGTGACTCAGAGCTTCGAGGCAAAAGACGGCCTCGGTGGCGCCGGCGGCTCCGAGCATGTGCCCGGTGCGATCCTTGGTCGAGGAAAAGGGGGCTGAGAGTCCACCGATGCTCGCCAGCGTGAGGGCCTCGATGGCGTCATTCTGGGCCGTGCCGGTGCCATGGGCGTTGACGTAGTCCACACACTCCGGCTCGAGACGAGCCGCCGCCAAAGCTTCTTCGATGGCGAGGCGCGCCCCGAGCCCCTCGGGGTGGGGCGCCGTCGCGTGGAAGGCGTCCGAGGCTTCCCCCGCCGAGAGAAGGCTGAGCTCCGAGGCTGTTTCCCGTTCCAGGAGCAGGAGCGCGCTTCCCTCGCCAATGGTGATCCCGCTGCGGGTCTTGTCGAAAGGACGGCAAGCGTGGGGTGACAGAATCCCGAGGCTGGAAAAGCCCCGCACGGTGAGACCGCACAGGGCGTCGGCACCGCCGGTGAGAACCGCGTCGCAAGTGCCGGCATCGAGCAGGCGTTGCGCAGCGGCAATCGCCTTGCCGCTGGAGGAACAGGCGGTGGAAATCACGTAGCCGGGACCGTTGAGTCCGAGCAGGGCCGCCGTCAGACGCACCAAGGCGTCGTACGAGTGGAGGTCTTCGAAGCGGTACGTTTCGGGGAACCGACCCGTGGCCCGCTCCTCCGCGAGGGCTGTCTCGGTGACGTCGATGCCGCCGGTGGACGATCCGATGACCAGCCCGATGCGATCCGCTCCGTACTGTTCGACGGTCCGGCGCACCTCGCCGAGCAGGGGTTCGAGACTGGCCCAGAAGAGCCGTGCGCAGCGGCTCAGGTGGTGGGTGACTTCGGCTGGCAGCTCGGACGGATCCTTGGGGACGCGCCCCCAATAAGCCGGAAACGGGTGAGCATTCCCGACGGGCGTCAGTCCGCGCGCGGACAGATTCCACGGAGGCGGTGGCTCTCCCACGATCCACCTTCCGGAGCCGAGTGCGTTCGACCAGCTGTAGGCCGAAATGCCATATGCGCCCGCGCGGATCACGGACCGGTCCCGTGCGGTGCCCCGTGTCACGCTCAATGCTTTTGGCTGCCCGCGCCTTCCCGAGGCTCCGCTACGGCGAGCTGTTCGGGGAGCAGGTGGCGCATGCGCTCGCGCTTCACCGAGAGATAGGGAGCGGAAAACTCGTTGGCTTCGATGTGCACCGGGATGCGCTTCTTCACCTTCACCCCGAGCTCCCCGAGCGCTTCGGTCTTCCGCGGGTTGTTCGTCATGAGCTCGATCGAGCGCACCCCGAGCGACTGAAGGATCTCCGCGGCGACGTCGTACTGCCGAGCATCCACGGGTAGGTGGAGCAGCTCGTTTGCCTCGATGGTGTCGGCGCCTTCGGCCTGCAAGGCGTAGGCGCGAATCTTGTTTGCGAGCCCAATGCCGCGCCCCTCCTGGCGCAGGTACAAGATCACGCCGACTCCGCGCTTGCTGACGTGATCTTGAGCTGCCTCGAGCTGCTCCTTGCAGTCGCACTTCAGCGAACCGAGGACCTCGCTCGTGAGGCACTCGGAATGCACGCGGACCGGCACGTTTTCCTTGCCACGCACGTCTCCCACGACGAGGGCCAGATGCTCGTCACTCAGCCCCGGGTGAGCGTTCGGATCCCGGTAGCGGAATACGATCACGCGAAAGGTTCCGAACCGAGTCGGCAGAGGCGCTTCCGCCAGCTCTTCGAGCCGGGGGTCAGATGGATCGATTGCAAGGGTGGTTGGCATCGCGAACCTGCGGGTGAGCCCCCCAACCGCCGCACTCCTCCAGGGTGGGAGCGAAATTCTCCTGGAATATCGGCTGGGTCGGCTTCGACCGATGGCGGAAACATGGAGCGCAGTCGGGTGCTGGTCAAGAGTGGGCACGTGCCGTCCCAGATTCCCAAGTGAAGTCAGTGGGATAAGGAGGCCACCCCAGACCGGGCATGCCCCGAAATCGACTCAACTAGCCTGGCACAAATCGATGATGACTTCTTCGAGGACGGCCTGCGGGGGGCGCTTCGACCCCCCCTTCAAGTCTCGATCTACCTCGGACAACCGCTCGAGCCAGGTTTCGAGCACTGGCCTCGGCATAGCCCGAACTTGTCCAGCCAACTCGCGCGCCTTGAAAGGAGGCGCTCCCGCGAGCTTCGCGGCCTCCGGGGGACTGGCCCCCTGGCGTGACGCCGATTCGAACTTGAGGAGCTGGCGGGTGGCCCAGGCCAGAACGCCCACGAGTCGGAGACCACGGTCCTGGGGGTCGAAGACCTCGCTCAGCGACTTGAGCGCCTGGGCGGTATCCCGTCGACCCACGGCTCCAACGAGCTCCCACACCGTGGCGGCGCGTACCCGCACGACGCACTCCGAGACTGCTTCCTCGGTGACCTTGCCGCCTTCCCCCACGTAGAGGCAGACGCGTTCGAGGGCGTCGGCCACCGAACCGAGCTCGGGACCCGCCAGCTCCGCGAGAAAGTCCGCGACGCCCATCGAGATAGAATTCCCTCGCTGTTGGGCGCGGTCCTGGATCCAGCGAGGGAGCTCGGCGCGCTTCGGGGTTTCGCAATTCACCAGAAACCCCTGCTTGCGGGCGAGGGCGACGAACTTGCGGCGCTTGTCGAGCTTGGGGCCAACTAGCACGAGGACCGTCGATTCGGCTGGCTTCTGCGCGTATTCGGCAAGCCGGTCGAGGGGCGCTTTCTTGTCGCTCTCCCACTTCTCGACGTTTCGAACGAGCACCCAGCGCCTGGGAGACATCATGGGGAGGGTGCGCGCCGCGCCGAGCACGGCGCTCACGTCCGCCTCTCCCGCGGTGAGCTGATCCTCATTGAGGCCCGGCATGCCGCCGTCCATCGTCGCTTGGCGGAGCGCACGAACGACTTCGTCGACGAAGTGACGCTCCTCTCCGACCACGAGGTAGACGGGCCGCAGCGTTCCTGCGCGCGCTTCGGCGATGGCTTGGTCGGGCGACATGCCGCGGGTTTTCGCAGGCGGAGGGGGAACCGGCAAGCAGCCCGGCGGTGAAAGCTTGCCCGCTGAACCCTGCGGGTCCGACCGCGCAGGAGATGCAGGTGCGCCTGCCCTCGGGCTGTAGTAGGCCTGGTCCGTGAGCGTGTCGCTGGGCAGCCGGTATTGCGTGGAGGGAGCCGAGAAGCTGAAGCTTCCGCCCGCGTCGAGTCTCGTTGCGATTGGAAATTTCGATGGCGTGCACCGGGGGCACCAAGCCGTGCTGGGAAGCGCGTTCGACGAAGCGGATCGGCGGGGGCTCAAGCCACTCGTTCTCACCTTTCACCCGCACCCGTCGGAGGTGCTCGGTCGGGGCGCACTACCCCTGCTGACCGCCCTCGAACGGAAAGTCGAGTTGATCGCGCGCCTCGCGGACGACGTGTGCGTCGTCGCGCAGCCCTTCGACCTGACCTTGGCCGCGAAAAAGCCGGTCGACTTCGTGGAGGAACTCTTGGTCCGCTGCCTTGGAGCGGCGGTCGTGATTGTGGGACGCAACTTTCGGTTTGGTCACCGCCGCGAGGGCGATCTGACGACACTCGCGGAGCTTGGGCAGCGATTCGGTTTCGAGGCGCGCGCCGAGGCCCTGGTGGGGGATGAGGTCGGCTGCTTTTCGAGCACGCGGGTACGTGACGCGCTTTCCACGGGCGACGTGCGCGAGGCGGCTTCAGTGCTCGGCCGTCCCCACATGCTGACCGGGCGGGTGGAGAAGGGGGATCAACGGGGTCGCAGCCTCGGGTTTCCCACGGCGAACCTCGGTGCGATCCGTGAAGCGCTGCCGGAGCAAGGCGTGTACGCGGCGCTCGTCGACGTCGAAGAGCCTGCTGGGGGTTTCCGCCGAATCGCCGGAGCGGTGATGAACGTCGGCAGCAGGCCGACGTTCGCGGCGGGTTCGAGCGTTGAAGCCCATCTGCTCGACTTCGAAGGTGACCTCTACGGTCGACGGCTCAGGGCGCACCTCGTCGAGCGCCTGCGGGCAGAGCAGCGCTTCGACGGGGTGGATGCACTCCGCCGCCAAATCGAGCTGGACGCGGCGCGGGGTCGCGAGATCCTCGCCGGCGCGGAGCCCGATCCCCGAGCCGGTGAGGCGTGGTACTGAGCTAGATCCCGGGCTTGACCGGATCCTCCCGGCCTCCGAAGATGGCGCCCGCCCGCAGGTCTCGACCTTCACGACTGATGCCAGCACCTCACGTTCTCGATCGCCTGTCTCGCTCGGAGCTCGTCGAACGTGCACGCGAGCTCGGGGTCGACCGCCCCGAGCGCATGACGCGCGTGGAACTGCGGGACGAGATTCGGCGGCAGACGGAGGCACCACCCGAGGAGCCCCGGCCGCAGCGCGGGCTTTTGGGCGTGGCCCGGTCCATGCTGGCCAATATGGTGGAAGGCGGGCTGAACATGCCCGACGCGGCCGCCCTGATACGGGGTGAAGC
>JBNKGC010000096.1:0-12124 GCA_050289625.1 Polyangiaceae bacterium
AAGTACCCACGTACGTTCCGCTCCGGTGCTCGCGAAAGCCTTGCCAAAACTCAAGCTTGACGGGCGCGGTCGCGCTTAAGGTATCGGGGATGCCCGCCACGCTTTGTCGAATCGGCCGACAAGAACCGAGAGCCGGATGGTGATCAGCGCACCGTCCTGCCGCTCTTGCTCGACCATCGACGCAAGCCGTGACCAGTAAGCCCTCGGTCGGGGCGATTTCCGAATGAACGGACGAAGAAAGCGCTTCTCGAGGTGCAATCGTCGACTGCGGTCAGGCACGATGAGGAGAGTTCAGCCGCGAGAGCCTGGGTGCGGATAGGTCTTGGTGAACCCGACGGAGCGACGGTGTCGGATGACGGCAGGGCCGCTCTTGTCGACCTCCGCCTCCGCCTCGCGCTCGCGCATGTCGACTGCCAATGTAGGTGCGGTGCTCACCGGCGCCTCGGGACTCCGGCTCACCTCGTCCCCATGCCGTTGCCACCACCGCCCGGCCTGCGATTGGGTCCACGCGAGCTCCGGCGCGGACTCCTCGAGAGCCTGAAGTTCGGCAAGAAAGACCGCCGCGTTGGATGGTCGCGCCTTCGGGTCTTTCTGCAGGCACGAGAGGAGGAGCCTTTCCAACTCGGGATGGATCGCTTCGACGCTGTGTTCACTCGGGCGGGGCGGTGGCTCGTTCACGTGCTTCGACAAGATGGCCATCATGCTTTCACCTGCGAACACGACGCGCCCCGTCAGCAGAAAGTATCCCAACGCTCCCACCGCATAGAGGTCGACCCGCGCATCGACGTGGTTTGGGTCGGTGATGGCTTCGGGAGCCATGTAGAGCGGTGTCCCGGTGATCGCGTCGGCATGGGTCAGTGCGGCCGAGTCGGGCGACGGCGACATGTGTTTGACCAGGCCGAAGTCGACGACTTTCACCACGTCGAACAATCCACCGCGTTCGCACAAGATCACGTTGGCCGGCTTGATGTCTCGGTGAACCAACCCCGCTGCGTGGGCTTCGGCGAGTGAACCGCAGATTTGAGCCAAGATATGAACGACGCGGCTCTGAGGCTGCGCTCCGTTGGTGCGGACGAGTTGCTCCAGGGTGATCCCCTCGAGGTATTCCATCGCGTAGTAGAAGACGCCGTCGGCGGTGTGTCCGTAGTCGTAGATCGCGATGGTGTTGGGATGAGTCAAAAGCGCAGTGACTTGAACCTCGCGTTCGAAGCGTCCGCGCGAGGCGGCGTCCAGCCCGTCGGAGCGCAAGACCTTGACGGCCGTCGGGCGACGAAGGAGCGCATGCTTCGCCCGATAGACCGCGCCCATTCCACCTTCACCGATCTTGCCTTCGAGCACGTACTGGCCGAGATGCTCGGCCTGTTCCGCAGTCTTCCTCAGCTTGGCGATCAAGCGTGTCGCTATTGCGATCGCTAGTGCTGCGAGTAGCGAGGTTCCGAAGAGGCCCCAGACCGCGTGGCGAACGAGCGCCGTGGTCTCGTAGGCCTCGTTCTTGTCGACCTCCGTCGCTAGGCCGAAATCGTAGCCGGGGACCCAGGTCCAGGCGCCGATCACTTCGACGCCACGAAAGTCGCGGTAGCCGTCGACGTTGACTCCGTCGCGTCCCTTCGTCGCCGACTCCGCCATCGCGGTGAACGGACGCTCGGCGGGGGGGAGCGGCTCCGCTGCTGGCTGCGTCAGATCGGTCCCTGGATCGACGACTCGCACGTTCAAGAGCGATTCTGCGCCCTGGTCGATGAGTCCGATGTCCCTCAATTGGTCATCGAAGCGGCTCTTGGAGAGCAGGAGACCGTCGGGACCAAACGCGTACGTCTCGCCCGACACGCCAAAGCGTGACGACTTCAGCAGGCGGCTGAACGATTTGCGTGGATCCAATCGAAACGCGAGGATCCCCTGGACTTCGCGCTCGTCGTTGCGCACGGGGCTCGCCACCCACATCACCGGTTCGGGCTCCCGGTTGGGCGCGAGAGGTGAAAGGCGCGGGCGCGACAGAACCGATCGCCCGCGGGCGAGCTCGTCGAGCAGATTCGGTTGCGCGGGCTTGACCCTTTGCCCGAGCGACGCCGGGCCGCGGCTCGCCACGACGGTTTCGTTGCCAATGACCACGAAGTCCTCGAACTCCCAGTGCTCCAGAACCTCGGCCATTTCCTGCCGGAGAGCGGCTTGTTCGGGAGCTTTCTCGAGCGAAGCCGTGGTTCCGGCCTCGGCCCCTTTGCGAATCAGGGAAAGAGCTGCCTCGCGAACGCCGGGTTCGGCGGCAGCCATGCTGGCAGCTCGCTCCTGATCGCTCATCCAAGTTTCGATGGCGGAGCGGTTGCTACCAAGGATGGTCTTCAAGTCCGACGTGAGATTCTGACGCTGCTGTTTGTCGATGGCGCGATAGGCGGCGAGGCCCGTCACCAGCACGAAGGCGGCGAAGAATGCGGGTGGAAACCACAAGTTACGCGAAAGCCAATGCATCATGTGGGATGGTGTGTGGATTCGTGTGCGGGAGTTGGGGCGCACAACCTGCTCCGCTCAGCGGATCAACGACCGCGGAATCGGACACAAAAGCAGCCCCGCACCAAAGTCCGGACGACCGGGCACGTCAGCGACGCGACAGGCTCGGGTAGGTGGATATACTTGCCGCGTGGACTTTGCCGCTCAACCTGGGGGCCGGGCAGCCGGCTCGCGCGCCAACCAAGGCGTGAGGGTGCGATGCTGATCGACGTCGCCCCGGGGCAGGTGCTCGGCCGCTACGAGCTGCTCATGCCGATCGCCAAAGGCGGTATGGCGATGGTGTGGGCCGCTCGGCTGAAGGGGTCGCGTGGGTTTCAGAAGCTCGTCGCGATCAAGACGATGCTGCCCGTAATGAGCGATGACCCGAACTTCGAGAAAATGTTTCTCGATGAGGCGTCGCTCGCTTCGGAGATTCGGCACCCCCACGTGATCGAAATTCTCGACCTGGGTGAACAGGACAACGTCCTGTACCTGGTGATGGAGTGGGTCGACGGGGAGCCACTCAACGTCGTGATGAATTATGCGGCGAAGGAGGGGGGCATCCCACTGCGAATCGCCGTGTCTTTGGTTTCTCAGGCATGTCGGGGTCTGCACGCGGCCCACGAGTTGCGTGACGAGCGTGGTGATTTGGTGGGCCTGGTCCACCGAGACATCACGCCGCAGAACATCCTGGTGACCTACGACGGGGTCGTGAAGCTCGTGGACTTCGGAGTCGCCAAGGCGACGAGCCGCGTCGCCGCCGAGACCGAGGCCGGGCAGCTCAAGGGCAAAATTGCCTACATGTCGCCCGAGCAGATGCAGGGCAAGCCCATCGATCGGCGCACCGACGTGTTCGCCATGGGGATCTTGCTCTACATGCTCACGACTGGAGTGCACCCCTTCAAGGGCGACGACGAACCGGTCACCGTGCAGAACATCATGTCCCTCAGACCAGCGCCGCCGCCTCGCCGGCTGGTGCGGGGGATGCCGGAGGAGCTCGAAGCGGTGATCCTACAGGCCCTCGCCAAGGACCCGGTGAAGCGTTTTCCAACGGCGAACGACCTGCTCAAAGCTCTTACCGCCGTCGTGCAGCCCGGTACCGACGAGGAGGTGGCGGAATACGTTCGGACGCTGCTGCGTGAGAGAAAGGAGAAGCGGCGTCGCGCCGTGAGTGCCGCTCTCGAAGTCGCCGACCGTCACGAGAGAGCTCGGGAGCTCTCCCCCGCAGTCGTCCCCGAGATGGAGCCGGACGAGGTGGCCACCGCGGTCGATCGGCCCTCGTTTCCGAGCCCGATGGAGTTCGACAGCGGCGCCATGCGCCCACCGATCTCCAGCGTGGATTCCGAGTCCCTTTCAGGTGTCGGGGGGGCGCGTCCTTCTCTGTTTTTCGAATCGTCGTTCCGGCGACGCTCACCCATTTATTTTGCGGCGGGGGTCTTCACCTTGGCCGCCGCGTTTGGCGCGTTCGTGGCGCTCAACGAGTCCCCTCAGCCCGAAGCCGTCCTGCAATCCGCGGAACCTGCTCGCCCCGCCACTCGCGACACTCCCGAAGCGCAGCAGCCCGTCGGCGACGTGGAGGGAGCCGAGATACCGGCTGCGGGTGAGTCGGGGGCTTCGTCTGCGGAGGCGGATGCTGCGACGGAACCTCGTCGCGTGCCCGAACCGATCGTCACGAAGCACGTGATGGCCCCTCGACAGGCGACTTCTCAGAAGCCGCAGCCGCCGCCACCGAAGGTCGAGCGGAAGTCGGAGCGTCCTTTCGTGAGTCCGGTACGGAGTCCTGGCTTCTGAAGGCCAGTGTTCCTCGCCCCGAAAGGCCGCTCGACCGCTTAGAAGGTGCCGAAGACGGTTGCCCCTCCACCCGTGGTGCTCGCTTGCGGGACGAGCGCGAAGTGCGGCCGAGTCTCGTGCATGGCAGCATCGTCCTCTTGACCTGCGCCAGCCCAGAGGAGCGTAGCGGTCGCAATCCCGCCGAGCCCCACTCCCAGGGTGATCCAGCCGACCGCCGTGTAGGTTTCCCCGCGATCCTTCGTGGACCGGAGGCTGGGTTCGCAATCGATTCGCCGTGGACACTCGCGATCGAGCTCGTTGATCGCGTCTTGCCGCAGGATGAAAAAGATGCCCGATGCGGCGAGGCTGGCGACGCCGACACCCCCGGTGACGTACATCCAGGTCGTTCGAGAAGACGAGGTGGCTTCCGCCGAGTCTCGCTTCGATTCGCCTGGGCGCTCGATGGGAAGGAGGGAGACGGTGACCTCGACCGTCGCTCGCTCTTCGGCCTTCACTTCTGCTTCGAACGGGACGAATCCAGCAGCCTTTGCGCGAACGACGTGGGCGCCCGGGTCCACGGGCAACGGTCGATCGAGGGCGGCCTCACCGAGCTGCACTTCGTCCACGGTGATCGTGGCGCGCGATGCTCCGTCGCCGCGATGGATCGACAGCTTCGGAATTCGTGCTCTGAGCGTTTCGAGCCGTGACGTGGCTTCGGCCTCGACGTGTGTTGCCCCTTCTTCTCGCGCGTCGGCCGCGGCGAGCTCGTAGCGACCGAGGGCGGCGACCAGCTGTCCGAGGTTCTCCTCACAGAGACCAATGTTGAACAGGACGTGGGGCGTGGCCTTGAACTCCGCGACCTCCTTGAGGAGCAAGAGCGCGCCCGCCCAATCTCCGCCTGTCTGCAGGGCCAATGCCTGACTGAACTTCTCGCGAGCGGCGGCCAGCTCTTGCTCAGCGGCTGCCTCGGCTCGTGCCTCGGGTCCCGGGGACTGCGCGTGGACGGCGCGGGGCGCAAGCGCGCCGATGCACGCGAGAGCGGCGGCGAAGCGAAAGGCCCCCTGAGAGCCCCGACGGTGGGCTGGACGAACACGGCGGCATGAAATGGTCTCGTCCGAGCACGAGTGCGGGAGGGTGGGGCTCACCATCTTCACACCAGACGATGGCGCGGAGGGCGAGCTCTCGTCAAATCAATAGTCGCCGCTCTCCAGCAGCTCGTGCATTCCGAGGTCGTCACGCGCTTTTCGAGTGCCCGTTCCGAATACGAACGCCCAGCGCATCGGGTCGAACGTCGGCGCCGGCGCGAGGTCCGACGTCATGGGAGCCTCGACGTGGACCTCGACGGGGGAGTCGGAAAGCACCCGGCGTGCGACGGAACCGATCCCGAAAACGCCGGATTGCGCTTGGCTGTGGGCACCGACGAAGATCTTTTCGGCGTTCGTCTTGAAGCCCATGTCGAGGAGCGCCTTGGGCGGATCACCAGCGCGAACGTGCCCGACCACACGCAGATTCGCGGGACCGACGTGGGGCCAGTGCTTGACCATCTGGGCGAGGCGGAAACGCACGGAGTCCATCGCGGCCCACTCGGAGAGGTGCGACCCGTCGGGCAAGTGAACCTCGCCGCCTTCCTTGCGACCCACGCACACGGCGTGGATGGTCGCGTAGGGGGCTGCCTCGGTGGCGCGCATGGCGCGGTGAAGGGCGAGCTCGCTCAGGGGTGAAAAGTCCAGGCCAACGACGACGACACGCGGTGCTTGCATCCGTTCCTCCTCCAGTGGCGCGGGTCTCGTCTCTGCTTACTCGGGCCTCACCGAAGCATTCTGCCCGCGTCCGGTGACGGGGCGTTGCAGTCTGTGTGCCACCTCTGTGCGAGCCCGGAAAAGTAGGTCGCGGAGGTCTGATCCACTGTCTGCGCGGCGCTTCGAGCGATGGTTTTTCGTTTTTGGCTTCTTGAGGTTCCGCGTGTCGAGGGTCGGACACGCGTCCACCCATCGACGAGTGTCCGGACGGCGGACACTTCCCGGGCCCGTTTCACGCTCGTTCGGCGGGGGGTACGCCCGCCGACTGCGTGATAACCTCCCCGCGCTGGCCATGCGTATTCTTCTTCTCTACCCGCCGCCTTGGAAGATTGCGGGACCCGACTGTCCACCATTCGGTTCCCGAGAGGGAGCGCCGGCCGAGTTCGTCGAAGGCGATCTCGATGCTGACTTCTTCCAGACTCCCTACGGGCTATTCTCCCTTGCGGCTCAGGCCCTCCGACTCGGTCACGAGGTCAAAGTGCTGAACCTCTCGGCGTTCGAGTGGTCTCGGGTGGAAGAGGTCGTGCGAGCGCTCGATGCCGATCTGTTTGGCATGTCGTGTTGGACAGCGAACAGGCGCGGTGTGGCCATGACTGCGGATCTCATTCGCAAGGTGCACCCCAAGGCTCACATCGTCATCGGCGGTCCCCACGCTACACCCTTCGCCGAGGAGATGCTTGCCCACTACGCGAGCATCGACACCGTGTGCCTCGGGGAGAGTGAAGAGGCCTTCCTCGAACTGATCGACCGACTCGAGAGCGGTGAGCCAACGACGGGGATTGCGGGAACCGTGTTCAGGGAAGGCACGCAGGTCGTGCGGGGAGAGTCTCGAGGAGCCATTCGGGATCTCGATGGCTTGGCGTCACCCCACGAGTACTTCGGTACCCACATCTTGATGACCTCGCGTGGTTGCCCGTGGCAGTGCACCTTCTGCGGAGCCGAGACGACGTGGGGACGCGGGTTCCGAGGGCACTCGGTGAAGTATGTCGTCGACGCCATCGAAGCTGCTTTAGCGAAGCTCACGGTGAAGATGATCCAGATCAAGGACGACACCTTCACAGCCAACAAGAAACGGGCTCTCGAGATCTGTCGTGAGATCCGCCGGCGCAAGCTCTCGTTCTTCTGGAGCTGCGACACGCGCGTGGACGTGCTTACCGAGGAGCTCTTGCTGGAGATGCGCCTGGCTGGCTGTCAGAGGCTCAGCCTCGGCGTGGAGTCGGGGTCCGATGAAATCCTGCGCAACATCGACAAGAAGATCACGGCCGAAGAGATCGTGCATGCGGCGCGAATGGCCAAGAGCGTCGGCATTCAGGTTCGCTTCTACATGATGCTCGGCAATCGCGGTGAGACCGCGGAAACCTTTCGGGAGACTCTCGACTTTCTCGATGTAGCGCTACCACATCAGTACGTCTTCTCTTGTCTGTCCGTGTACCCCGGCACACGGGACTTCCAGGAAGCCGTTCGCCAGGGCTGGTTGAATCCGGAGGTGTTCTTCACCGAAGACTTCCAGGAGCTGAAGACCCCATTCGATGCCACCGAAGAGGTAACGGCTCTCTTGAACGACTGGTTCGTCGCGCATCGAGGCCTCCAGGAGCTCTACGTGGAGGACGTGGCTGACGCAGAAGCAATTCTGGAGAAAGTGGGCGACTACCATGCCGCGCACATGGACGCAGCGGGAGCCTACTTCCGCGCGCGTCGCATGGATGAGGCAGAACGCCACGTCCTCCGAGCTCTCGAGCTCGGGTATCCGGTCCCAGGCCTTGCATACAACTACCTCGCCTGCATGGCCCTTTCCCGCGGCGACATTCAGCGGATGCAGGACCATTTCATGACGGCAGCCCGTTCCGATCCCCAGCATCACGTTTTGATACGAAATGTCGAACAGGCGCGCAGGTGGTTCCGAGAGCGTGGACCGGAACGCAACCTGCCGATCGAGCTATCGGCCCGTCACGACTTCCGGCTCCTGGAGCGGACGCAGCAGCCGACGTTGCCGGGTCCCCTCGCGGACGATTTCGCAAATTGGGAGGTGGCCCCCGCGCCGCCGGCTCGCACCATGCCGACTTCGAGGGAAGTCACCCTCGAAGGTCACGAGAAGCAGGGTTTTCCATCCAAACGCCTTCGCGTTCTGAGCTGAGCCCCTAGTGGCCCGGGACCGGATCAAAGCCGTGTTCGATTCTCACTGCCACCTCGACTTCCCCGACTTCGAAGGTCGACTCGACCGGGTCCTCGACCACGCGCGCGGCGTCGGCGTCGAGCGGTTTCACGTTCCAGGGTGCGGACCGACTCAATGGGCCGGCCTCGAGGTTGTGCGTCACCATCGCGGTGTCGGCGTAGCCGTTGGAGTGCACCCGTGGTGGGTGCACGAAGTGCTGCATGAGGGTGCTGGCGGTATCGACCAGGCCATCGCGACGATGGAGGAGCTGAGTCGTCAGCTGGGGGTCGAGGCGATTGGTGAGTGCGGTCTCGACCGACCGCATGCCCGTGGCGGCGGCCCCAGCCTGGAGGAGCAATCAAGAGTGCTCGAGGCGCAGCTCGCACTCGCGTGCGATCGCAAGCTGCCGGTGGTGTTGCACGTCGTAGGCTCCCACGGGCTTGCGCTCGAGATCCTCAAGCGGTTCGGCCCGTTGCCGCGCGGGGGGATCGTGCATGGGTATTCCGGTAGCGCCGACTTGGTGCGCGAGTACGTCGGCCTCGGGTTTGCGTTGGGTTTCGGTTGCGGGCTCCTCCGGGACGGCTCGAAGAAGGCGCAGGAGGCCCTGCGGGCGACTCCTCCCGCCGCTCGAGTCTTCGAGACGGACTGTCCCGACGGGCGCCCGGAACGGGCCAGACCGGGGGAGCCGGCTGACTTGCTGCTCGTGCTCCGGGCCGCTGCGAAATGCCTGGCGACGCCCCTCGAGCAGCTCGCGCGGGCCAGCGTCGATAACGCGGAGCGCGTTCTTGGCCCTGCCCAGTGACGCCCGAGTGGGCCGTGTCGCTAGCCTCTGCTAGATCCACGCCGCCATGGATCTTCCCATTACCCGCGACGCCCGCACCATCGAGCGCTCGGCCGAATCACCGGCGCCGGACACCCGCGCGCACCATGGCCCATCGTCGGAGTCCGAGACCGCCTACAAGACCCAGCGGCGGTTCGATCGCGCGGCGCGCCTGTTCACAGAACCGGGTCTCCACCGTTTGATGGGAGCCCGAGTGGCGGTCGTGGGTGTGGGCGGTGTTGGTTCGTTCACCGCGGAGGCCCTGGCACGAAGCGCGGTAGGAACGATCGCACTCGTGGACTTCGATCGGGTGTGCGTGACCAACACGAACCGCCAGCTTCACGCCATGCAGGGCACGATCGGGCGCCAAAAAGTCGAGGTGATGGCCGAGCGTCTGCGGCTGATCCATCCGAGTGGCGCTGTCGAGCAGGTGAAGGCGTTCTACAACGCGGAGACCAGCGAACGGATTCTCGCAGACGGGTTCGACTACGTCGTCGATGCGATCGACAACATGACCGCGAAGGCGCACCTGATAGCCACGTGCCTGAAGAAGGGGATTCCGGTCGTTTCCTCGATGGGCGCTGCGGCACGCTTGGACCCCACGGCCGTCGAGGTGGCGGATCTCAGCGAGACGTACAAGGACCCTTTCGCCAGCGCTTTGCGCAAGGTGCTCCGCAGAGAACACGGGCTCGAAGTGATGAAGGGTCGCCCTTTGGGCGTGCCAGCCGTGTTCAGCCCCGAGGACCCGATCGCTCCGACCCCGCCGAGTTACGACGAAGGGGTAGGCTTTCGTTGCGTCTGTCCGGGCGGAAAGAACGGATTGCATGACTGCGACCGTCGCGCGCGAATCGACGGCACGGCATCATTCGTGACGGGCGCTTTCGGACTGGCAGCCGCGTCGGTGGTGGTTCGCCACCTGATCCGTGGCTGACTCAGGGCGTGCGGACGGCGGGTGGCTGGCCTCCCCAGGCACTCCCCCCTGACCGACGCGGACGAAAAAGGGCTCCGGTTCGGGGCGGTCAAACCAGGTGGTGGCCGCTGGAGCGCGCGACGTTCGTGCGGACCCAGTGCCGCCGGTCGCGGGGAGTCACGGTTGCGTTGGGGCCGAGGCTCTCCAGCGTGATGTCGTTGGTCGAAGCGACGACGACGTGAGGTACGTTGAGCAGATCGCCGAGGGTTTCGGGGTATCGCAAGTGCCGTGCGAGCACCGCAGCCATCGACGCAGCGGACGGGCGCTGCGTGGGTTCTCGGTGAGTCGCGTCTGCAATCAGCTGAGAAATCTCAGACGGAATGCCATCCAGCATCGTCCGCGGCAAGCTCCGCTCGGCGCGCGTCTCATGGCTGTGTTCCGCATCGTCGTGCGCCCCTCCGAGCATTTCGCGGAGCAGCATGCCCATGCTGAAAGAGTCGACCCGCGAGTCATACGGTTGTCCCGCGAGCCTCTCTGGCGCGACGAACGGGGGCGTACCGACAATGCTCTCAGTGTCGCGGGTGAGTCCGGTCAGGACCTGCGCCACACCGAAGTCGAGGATCTTGACGGTCACCGCTTCACCGAGTCGCGCCAGAAAGACGTTGCTGGGCTTGATGTCCCGGTGGACCACATCCCAGCGATGAGCCTCCGCGAGACCGAGGCAGGCGCCGTGTGCGACGTGCATCGCGTCGTTGAGATCGAGCGCACCGCGCTCCAGGAGTACGTCGCGAAGGTTCCTGCCGCGAAGGAGTTCCATTGCTACGAACGAGACACCCTCCCGCGCCACGCCCGACTCGTACACCGTGACGATGTTCGGGTGGGCGAGGTCCCTAGGGCCCTTCGGGAGCAGCGTCTCTGCTTCGGGGCGGCGAAGTAGCTTCAGAGCGACGTCGCGGTGTGTCTTGCGATCGATGGCCTGGAAGACGACGCCGAACCCGCCGGTTCCAACCGGCGAGATGATTTCGAAACGGCCCCCGAGCACCCGTCCCGGTAGCGACGCGCAGAA
This sequence comes from Polyangiaceae bacterium, assembly GCA_050289625.1. Classification (GTDB taxonomy): domain Bacteria; phylum Myxococcota_A; class Polyangia; order Polyangiales; family Polyangiaceae; genus NIC37A-2. The sequence goes on from JBNKGC010000096.1 coordinate 10,996, forward strand.
GCCATGAAATAGCTGCTCACCGGACCTACGACTCGCGTCCAGCTCGGCGGAGACGCGCTGCAGCTCTCGCACGAGCTCCTGCAGTTGAGCGCCGCGAGCGTCCAAATCCGCCTGAAGGGAGGCGATCTTGGTGTCACGCAGCTGGACGTCTTTCAAGGCCTCTTGAAAAGCGTTCGATTGGGGTTCGTCGGGGGGGACACGAGAGGTCTGGTCGGGAGAATCGAGGTGCCGCCTCAGCGGTGCGGAAGCACGCTCGACTGTCCGCTGCCCGAACCGATCTCTCCACTTCGTCACGGAACGCCCCCCGTCGATTGAGATTGACGGGGTTCGCGCCGTGTGCAACCGGGGATCTGGGGCCTCATATTCCAATCACCGCATGGGAACGTCATTCGCGTGACGCGGCAGCGAACGGAGTGCGGAGGCCGCGTCAAGCCGGCGGCGGTGCCTCACAGCCTCGAGCGTCGTCGGCGTCAACGTCAGGCGATTGCCGCGAACCTCGCTGAGCGAACGTCGTTGCCGCGATTTTCGCTCGAAGCGGAGGTGTCGAGGTCTGCGATCTCGATGGTACGCGCCGGTACTTCCTTCGATTGATGGCATGACGAAACCAAGGGAGTTCGCCGGTGCGTTCGAGTGGCCCCGGAGGACTCGACTCGGGTCATCTGCGAGGGGCAGGCGGGTTCTCCAGCGCGCGAAGGGGGGCGTGCAGCGAGGTCCGCCGCAGCGGGGGGGATTGGCGAGGCGAAAAATTCAGTCCAACAAACTCGTTTGGATTCGCATCGTTGGCGACACGCTAGCCAGGCTCCGTCATTGTCCCCAAATGTGAGCCTGCTACTCACATCAGGGTCGCTTTGCGGCGGACCTCCCGGTTGGAGGGGGCCCGGAGCGAGTGATGGGGAGAACGATCGGAAGAAGCTGATTTCGTCAAATAAGGCTGTCCGTGGTCGTGTTGGGGGACATGCCACGGGTGAGCTGGATTACCGCAGCTGCCGCGGGGGAAGGCTGGGTGCTCATGAGGGGGGAACACCCGGCTGATATCCGGAGGAACCCGCACAGAGTTCCGAAGGAACCCAGCGAGATTCGAGCTGCGAGGGGTGGGTTGGGGGACATTATTTCGGGAGCGCGCGTGCCT
>JBNKGC010000096.1:12133-20741 GCA_050289625.1 Polyangiaceae bacterium
CCCCCCCCCCCCCCCCCCCCCCCCCCCCCCCCCGCTCCGGTGCTCGTCGGGCAAGGCGCCCGACTCATTTGCGCCACGGGAGGTTCATCTCCTTCCCCTCGCCGTCGTAGATGGGCGAGCTGATCCCGACGACCACGATCGCGTCGGTGGGCACGTCGCCGACGTTGAAGAACTGGTGGGGGACGCCGGCTGGGGCGATGACCGTCGCCGGAGCTTCGAAATCGAATTCTTCCGAGCCAATCCGAGCGCGGCCTCTGCCCTGCAGGAATACGAAGACCTCCTCGGAGGCGTGTCGGTGGAGCGGAGTCTTCGAGCCGACTGCAACGCTCGTGCGCCAAACCTCGAAGCTTTTCGCGCCTTGGCTGGGGGTGGCGATTCCGACCAAGGTGTTGCCGTTGTTGCCGAAGGCTCGGAGCCCGGCGTGAGGGATGACCGTTGGCCGCGCGCCTCTACTGTCGGAGGGTGGTGCGGTTCGGGTGGCGCAGCGTGAGTGCTCGTGGGGGTGCCCCGCGTATGGCGGGTGTGGCGATTGCGGCGAATCGTCCACGGTGGAAGGGGGACCGCCCTGACCCGCAGGATGCTCGCTCTTCGCGACCTCGCTGCGATCGGACTGTGGCGTGCCCGATTCGTCGGGCCCCGATACGTCGGCTTCGTCCAGGCTCGGCGGCGCGGATGGTTCGTGCGAAGGCCGAGTCGTCGCGCACGCAACGTGTGCGCACAGGGCAATGGTTAAGGCGGAGAGGCGTCCAAGTGCGTGGCGCATCTCGTCGACATACAACGAAAGCCCTCCCGCCGGCATGGACTTGAAACCCGGCGGCCGCAGGGCGACCTTGAGGATTTCGGTTCGCGCGCGGCGCGGTGCTGTGCGGGGCCAAAAAACCTCCACGAAGGACGGAGAGTTTGGAAACTGAACGCTATCGGAATCTTCTGGAAGCGCGCCTCGACGAGCTCGAGCATCGCTTGGCCGAGGGGGAGGAGGGAGCGAAGCCGGTCGAGCTCGACCAAAGTCGGGTTGGCCGGCTGTCCCGAATCGACGCGCTCCAAGGCCAGGCGCTCAACGCCGAGGCGCAGAGGCGTCGGCAGGTGGAGCTGGTGAAGGTCCGCGCCGCACTCGAGAGAATTCGCGATGGGGTCTTCGGTGAATGCGCGGAATGCGGAGAGTTCATCGCTGCGCGACGTCTCGAACACGATCCGGCTTGTTCCCTTTGCATCGAGTGCGCGGAGCGGGCGGAACGGTGACGGCTCGGAGGAGAGCGAGAGGAGAGGGGAGGGCTCAGTCGGACTGAAAGCCCGCGGCTTTGTGGCTTCCGTCGCAAAAGGGCTTGTTCTTCGACTGCCCGCATCGACAGAGCGCAGCCCGAAAGCGCACGGCTTTCATGTCGGCGGGGGCTCCGTCGATGATGAGGTCACCGCGCACGTAGAGGGGGCCGTTTTCGGATACCGCAACGGTGTTTTCTGGCGCCGCGCTTTCGCGGGGTGAGGCAGTCCCGGCGTCGAAGCTCAGGGCGCCCGTTGGACAACGCCCGATGACGTCCGCCACTTCCTCGACAGAGGCCACGTCGGGATCGCACCACGGGTCGCGACCCGTGAGGAACAAGTCCCCCTCGGCGCGCCCGCATTCTCCGGCGTGAATGCAGAGTCGCTGATCCCAGGTCACCCTCGCCTGCGCTCCCGAGTACAGGTGCAGGTGCTTTCCCTTTCCGTCCCCCATGCGTTTCCTTTAGCAGGCGCCGGCTTCCGCGGTACAGACTCGAGAGCTCAACGTTCTACGCGTTTCGTGCGCTCTCGTTCTTGGTGCGCCGACGGTGTTCCTTCTGCCTCCCGGGTGGGCGTGTCGACCCGCACGCGCCGTCGTGCCACCCCGTCGAGATCCTCGAGCGAAGCTCGCATGGCTTCCCCCGCGTGCGCCATGCCTCGCGCTGCGATTCGAAGCAGAGCATCGACTCCCTGCTCGATGCTGGCTTCGAACTCCTTTTCCCCAGAGCGTTCCCGTTGGGCATGCCTGTGTGCCCGGGCTTTCGCCTGGTTCTTGCGGCGCCGCTTGGCGATGCGCTTCTGCGCCTGCCGAACGTCCTTGTCCCGGTTGCGCAGGAAGGTGCTCTTCGTCTGCAGGGCCACGATGAAGCCCCAGCTCATGAGCGGCCAATAGAACCAGTAGCCTCCCCCGGTTGCGTAGTCGATTCCGAAAAGCAGCGCATTGGTGATGGCCCATGTCGAGATGCTGGACGCCAGGCGCCTTCGCCGTTCACTCGCCATGGTCTCGAGCTCGTCATTGAGCTCTCGCTCCCGCTCGTATTCCTCGACGGCCTGATCGACCAGCTCTTCCGGGATGCCGAGCTCCGACGCGGCGGCCACCAGGTCGCGGTGGTGTAGCTTGGCGTCCTCCTCGGCTTCCTTCTCCACCGCGCGGCGCAAGATCTCCCGTGCCTGCGCGTCGCTGTAGTGGCGATTGTCCATGCGGTGATCCGGGAAGCGGAGCGGTTGATTTTGAAGCGGTCAGCTTCCGGAAGTGCGGGGAAGCGCGTGGGGCGGAGGGATCGAAACCAGGGATCCCTAGCATGGATCACTACGAGGGTCGCTTCGTCATCGCCGAGTCGAGAGGGAGCAAACCTCTGGACTGAGCCATCTCGGCGTGCTTCGAGCCGCACTCGCAGCAAGGCTCGGAGTTTCGGAAAGCCAAATCTACTTCTCCACGAATCACCAACGGTTCGAACCGCGTTTCGGCGAGCTCGCGGTAAGCGAACTCGCGGAAATCACCGACGAGACCCTGCCGGAGGACTTCAGGCGCCGCGCTCATCGCTGCTTTCGCTTGAAGCGCTGAAGCGTCGCTTTTGGCGCCCCCGGCAGGATTCGAACCTGCGACCTTCGGCTTAGGAAGCCGCTGCTCTATCCAGCTGAGCTACGGAGGCGGAGTCTCGTGCGCCCTGCGTGGAGCGACGGTGCGGGACGCTCTCACGAGCCCGACGGAAGCGCAAGAAGGCGCTCGTCAAAGGGGGCGAGCTGACCGAAGGAGTCGACTCCGAGCTTTCATCCGGCTCGCGGCCTACTGCTCGGTGATCGAGCTGACGTCGTCGATCCAGATCTCGTAGTCCTTGTCCGCCGCCCACTTGAAGCTCACCTGGAAGAGCTGGTCTGTGAGTAGTCCTTCGTCCGCGTGGAAGCCATACGTCGGCTTGAGGAGTTCGTCGAAGCGCACGTCGAACCGTTGCCAGTCGGCGGTCAGGGTCACCCTCTTGTAGTAGTGCGCGTAGCACTGGGTCGTGGTCGTCGCATTGGACGTATCGTCGCACATACCCCCGTCAGGGTGGGTTGCGGCATCGGCGATTTGGACGTTTACGTGGGTTGGTGCCGTGGCGGCCCGGGCCCAAAAGGAGATCCCGTCGGTGGTGCTCGCGTCGTAGGGTCCGAGTACGTCGGTGCCGGCAACCTGCAGGCCGAAGCCCGCCTCGGCGCCCCAACCCGCGCAGCTGCTGATTGTGAAGTGCATCACATAGTAGCTGTCGGTCCGAACCGGCATGGCCAGCGACTCGGGCAAAACTTCATCGCCCCTGGGGGTGATACAGGCTGCGGCGCCCGCGTCGTCGGCCGTGTACCAGTACCCTCCTCCCGCGATGAGAATTTGGTTGTTTTCATCCTCGAGGTCGTCGAGGAGGGAGTATGTGTAAACGGGTGGGGTGCCTCCGGAGCCTCCCGTTGCGCCCCCTCCGCTACCGCCCGCACCGCCCGATGGGTTTCCTCCGGAACCACCGGTGCCGCCGCCCGAGCCGCCAGCACCACCCGTTGCCGTGCTCCCGCCCGAGCCCCCGGAGCCTCCCATCGTACCGCCTCCGGAGTTCGTAGCGCCCGAGCCACTCGTTCCTCCGCTGGCTCCGGTGCCCGACGAGCCTCCCGTCATCGTGCCTCCGTCCGCCGAATCTTGCAGCAGATCCTCGCCGTAGACGTTGCACGCCAACGGCACGCCAACGAGCAACAGGGGAACGGTGAATTGAAGCGGGGACCGACGCATGTGCAGGTTGCGATCCGCAGGTAGGGAAAGCTGCTTCACAAGTAACCGACCCCCCGTTCCGCGTCGACGCTGTTTCCGACAGATCACAGAGAAAAGTCGGATTACTACGTTACTTCGAGCCCCGAAAGACATTGAGGAAACCCGCAGTCTGCGGAAAGGTGCGACAGTGCACCACAAGTAGGAGGTTTCCGTCGCGCGAAAGACCACCTTGAGGCAGCAGTTTGGCACTGTCGTGAAGGAGTTGCCACTCGGAAGCGCGCCCCGCGTTTCGGATGGACTCGAGTCGCCTCCTCCCTCCGCCCGCGGAACCTAGCGTGGCGTTCCGCCAGTTTCGGCCGGGGAAATCACGAGCACGGCATCTTCGCCCACGGGTGGACGAACGATGGACACAGGCTGTCGATTCGTCGCTCGCCGGACAGGGACGGTTTCGGTGGCGAGGGTCTCGTTCGCAGCCGGATCGAGCCAGCGCGCCCCGTAGAGCCCGTCGGGCAACTCGACGTCGATCGTGCCTGCGTCGAGGGGGCCCCGAAAATAGGAAACGTAGAAGCGCCCTAGCGCTCCGCGAGTTGCCTGGTGTCCCGGACCTCGCACGACGAAGCCCGGGTTCGAGACCAGTGCATCGAGGGGCAGGGGCAACGATTCGAGAAACGAGCTCATGCGGCCCAAGTCGTCGAATACGTCTGCCACGGCATCGCCCAAGGGGCGTGTCATGTCGAGCCAACTAGCGGCGGCAGATCCGAAGGCGCCACTGGTCAGCGCGATCCAGTTCGCCGCGCGATAGCAGCCTCGATACCTCGGGTCGCGGACGGTCGCGTCCAGATATGCGCGGTCTCCCGTTCCGAGCACTCCGCAATCGTGGACGAGTTCGTTGATGAGGCGAGCGCGGCGCGAGTCGGGAGGGTGCGGAAGGTCCGTGTCGAAGCGGGGGATCTCCACATCGAGCCCGATGATGGCGCGGGCCTCCGCTACATCCGAAAGTGCTACCGCGAGATCGTAGGCGTCGTACGCGTCCAGCCAGGGCATGTAGTGCGCATTGGCCTCGGCAATGAATGCGTCGGAGTCCAGGCCAGGAAACTTGATGCGGTTCCCGAGTTCCCAGTAGACGTTCCCATATCCGGAAAACCGGGCCACGAGGTACCGCACGTAGTTCTCCCGCTCCGAAACGTCTTCCGTTCCCCAGGCGTTCAGCACGTGCCGAGTGCTGTCCGTGGTGTAGTCGAACCAGGAGCCTCGCGGCCGTGACCACGGATCGAAGAGGTTCACCTGGCAGTAGATGCCGCGACGGTTCATCTCGGCGATCCACGCGTCCGCGCGACCGATCCATTCGAGATCCCAGGTGACGCCGTCGTCCTCGAGTGGGTACATCCCCACCTTGAGCAGCAGTCCGTTGAGGCCAGCGTCACCCATGGTGTCGAGCAGGACTTCGAACTCCTCGTCGTCGTAGTACGCGTCGTGTTGCGAACCGTTCTCGGTGCGCTCGTTTGGCTCACCACCTTTCGAAGGTGGCCCGTAGTTCTTGGCGCTGAGCCACTTGGCACCGATCCAGTAGTGGGGGGTTCCGTCGTCGTGGAGGAGCCGCGTGTGGCCATCGCTAGGGGCGTGGACGTGACCTCGATGACTGCGTGGTGACCCGTCTCGAGTCGTGCCGGTTCGAAGGGGCTCACGCCCGACGGTGAAGCTTCCACGCCCGCTCCGCTTGCCGAAACGCCACTCGTAGGTCCAGTCGCCGGGCGCATCGGGGAAGAAGCGAACGACCCACCGGTCTCGGCCGTTGTAGAAGCCCTCGACGGAGAGTCTGCGGGGCCCCTGAGCGAATGTCGCCTCGACGTATTGGGTGAACGGGTTCCCGGGGCCGGGGCTGGCTCGGACCGAAAACTCGTAGGTCTCATACAGCGCCACGTCTGCGGGAGGCGTTGGTGCGATGCCGACCGTGCCTTCGGGCGAGCAGCCACACACCACGCAGACGACGGCCCCGCACGTCCAGAGCAAGGCATGCAGGTGCCTCTTGCCTCGCCGAGACGACGAAAGCAACGTAGGCGCGTGAGGGACCTCCGAACGCCAGGCGTTCATCGCGCCGGAGCGTAGCACCACCAAGGGTCCTCGCGATGGAGGCTCGCGGACCACGGCGAAGGCTCCGATGCGAAGCGGCGAGCTCCGCTATGGAGTGAGCATGCTCCGCACCAGCGTTGCATGGGGGCTCTCGGGGAACTTGTCGATGAATCGCTGGCCGCGGCGTTCGAGCTCCGCGCGACGGCCCAGCTGGCGAAGAGCGCGCAGGGCGAGCGCTTCTCGCTCTTGATAGAGCCTGCCGTCGGCAAACTCGCGGTGCCCCGCATTGGCCAGAGCCAGAGCGCGGGCCGGATCGGACCCGAGCGCCTTTCTGATTTCGCCCAGCTGCTTCACCTCGCGCTGGAGCGCGTCAGAGGTGTCGCTCGGAGCATCCTGGCCAGCGTCCGAATGAGCCTCGGGGGGCGAGATGGTCGCGACTTCCTCGACCTCGGGCTCTGCTGCCGTCGCGGCGGGTTTTACGGGGGGCGCCTGAGGACGAGTCTCGGCCGGTGCTGCTGGTGCTTCCTCGATTGGAGGTGGCGGGGATGCGCGTTCGACCAAGTCTTCCGCGGCATCGGTCGTGTCGTCCCGAGGTGTTGCGGGAACCTTCACCTCCGCTTTCGGATCCGCCGAGGCATCCTGAGACGGAGGTGCTGACTCGACCAAGGCCGGGGGAGGGGCTGATGGTTCTTGGCTTGGTTCCGGCGAAAGTCCCCACAGGGCGAGAGCACCACCGAAGCTCGCGACCGCGAGAGCCGTGAGCTTTCCCGCACCGATCTTGGCTGCGGCAGCACCACTCCCGGTCGAGGAGCTTGCACCCTGGGCACTCGGAGGCGCAGCGGCATGCGCGGTGGCAGTTGCTTCGGTGCCGAGCGCCGTCTGGAATCGCGTCAGCCCTGCGGCAACGTCGAACGGCTCGGCGTGGCTTCGCACGGCCTCGAGATCTGCACGGAGCTCGGCGCCGAGTTCGGGGTCGTCCAAAAGCCTCTGAGGATCGCTCATGCCGTCCTCCGTTCCGCTTCGTCGAGAACGCTCAACCGAGAATGCATCTTGAGAAAGTTTTTGCGCGCGGTGTGCAGACGCGAGTGCACCGTGCCTACGGGGACTTCGAACGCTTGCGCGATCTCCTCGCAACTCTCGCCTTCGAGTTCATAAAGAACGAAGACGGCTCTCTGGTTCTCGTCGAGCGCATCGAGGGAACGCTGCACCCGATCGAGGCGCTCGTTCAACACGGCGCGACCGCTGGGACTTGGTTCGGTCGAAGGGATCTGGGGGGCGTCGTCGAGTTCCACTTCGTCTTTGGTGCGTTTCTTCTTTCGCCGGTGTGCCGACGTGACTCGAAGAGCGATTTCCGCCAGCCAGGTCGTCGGCTTGGCCCGGTCGGGAACGAAGCCCCCCCGCCGATGCGCCACCATGAATACTTCCTGCACGAGATCGTCCGCTTCGTGTTCCCGCACCCCGAGCCGCCACAAGAAGCGGACCACGTACCGTGCGTGGCGCCGATAGAGCTCACCGGCGTCGAGTCGCTGTTCGGGGCCGTCGGTCATGGCCCAACCGTTCTACACACTGGATTCATGACCGCACGGCGAAATCACTTCTGAAAAAATCCCGTCCAGTCGCAGGAGCTTGCTTTGATTGGGGTTTTCGGAGGAATAGTGTCGCTGAAGTGACCCGGGTTGGTCTCGCTACCTTCGTTTTCGTGGTGTTCTGCGCCGGGCTCTTGCGTGCACAGACTCCACCCGACTCGGCCCGTGATCGGCCGCCGTCTGCGGTAGGGGAACGACCGATAAAGGAGGCCGTTCGGGTCTACGGTGGCGCAGGGTGTGTGCGTCCCGAAGGAATCGCCCACGTCATGCGGGATTGGCTCGGCCTGGAACGGCTGGCTCGCCGTTGGAGCGTCGTCGTGGTCGTGGAACCTCCCGGGGTGCGATTCACCGTGCTGGAGAGGGGGCGCCTGGCGGCGCTCCGCGCGTTCGATGACCTTCCGGGACGGTGCCCGGATGTCGAGGCGGCTCTGGGGGCTTCGATCGCTCTGTCGCTGGAAGCTCTCACCGTCCGCTCGCGTTCCACGGTGGCATCGCCCGCCGCCAAAGGACGACAAAGCCGTCGATCCGACGGCGCGGCTCGGACGGAGGGACCGACCGACGTCGACTTGACCCTGCACGCTGTCTTCGCTGGATGGACGCTGCTCGAACCGGCTTGGGGAGGTGGGCTGTACCTCGACGCCGGATCTCGCGAGGGGCTGCGCTCCCGGCTTGGCCTTCTGTTCGTCGAGGCGGGCAGCGCATCCCTGGGAGCCGATGGGCTCGACGGGGTGACCGTTTCTTCGGGGCTCTTGGCGGCCCGGTTCGGTCAGTGCTGGGGCGAGGCGGTCAGGATTCGACGCTGGAATCTCTGTCTCGAAGCCCTCGGCGGTTATGTGCACGCCGTGGGACGAGGAAACCAGCGCGGGCTCGACTCGACGCTTCCTTGGCTGGCCCTGGGTGCTGGCGGGGACGTGCGCTGGGCGGCAACTGACGGCCTGCGTTTCAGTTTTGGGGTGCGCGCGGACGT
>JBNKGC010000097.1:0-20477 GCA_050289625.1 Polyangiaceae bacterium
GAGCGACGGAGGAACAGCTGACGGTTTGGGGCGAGCGCGTACTGAGCGCAGAGTCGCTTGACGAATTGCTTCAGTGACCCTGCCGACGTCAGCCGGCCAGCGAAACGCCGGTAGTCTCGAGCACGACCCCATTCCCCCGGCCGCGCGCAGCGCGCGGCGAAACGGATGAAGGTGTGGCGAGAGCCCCACGCATCAAGTCAGAACGCCGCGTGCGAGCACGGGTAAGGCGGGAATCGCGGCTCGCGCAGGCGGAGGTGCCTCACAAAGAACTTACGATGTGCCCCGGTGACCGCCGAGCAAGGCGCGAAAGGGGGCTGACCCGAAAGACGGCTACAGTCAACGCCGTGGGCGACCGCGTGGAGCTCGAGTACGAGTCGAAGTCGAACATTCTGCCGAGCAGCGAGAGCGTGCAGGTGGGCGGTGGAACCGGCCCCGATGACTGGGTGACCTTCACGGCGCAGTGCGATCTGCCCTACGTGAGCACGTTCACGCAAATCGATGGTCCTCTGTTCGCAATAGTTGATGGTCGTCGGGCGAGTCAAAAGAGGTACTCGTCGGTCTCCGCTTCGAGGAGAGCGGCGAAGTCGAGAGCCAAGGCCGCCTGACGGTGGCGGAGATGGGCGCGGAGACGGTGGACTTGCTCGACGAGGGAGCGGATTTCGGTTTCCTCGCGGGCGAAGTGGGTGCCGAAGCGCGAAGATTCGAAGGCACACGGATGCGCGCGGCGCAGGGCACCGTCCAGGGCCGTGAAGGCGGCGTCGACGAGAGAAAGGATGGGCGCTTCGGGGGGCTCGAGGACGCGTGTTCCGGGGCCGAAACCAGCGCATCACGATGCCTTCCGTCGTGCGGGCTTCTTCTTGGTTTGGGGGGCGAAGATCTCCAAGAAGAGCTTCTCGTCGAGCTGGGGTTGATCGCGTTCGGCGGCGGCGGCGAGAAGCTCGTCGCCGATGTTCATCATGACCCGGTAGTTGCCGGCGGCGTGGCGGCGTGTTCAGCGAGGGTGGCCTTGAGCTCGCTGGTCATGAGGGCAGGATTACCGGCGGCATCGAGGAGATGGTCGAGGCAGGTGAGGAGTTCGTCGCGCGCGGCGTAATAAAGCCGTGAACTCGCTCCGGCGATCCATCGCGGGAGCGCGGGAGCGATTTCACGGGCCTTCCACGCTGGGGAAGGTCGGAAGCCGCCGTATGGCGCCCCGAGCGGCGGTGCCGGTTTACGGGTCGTGCCAGTCGCTAGAGCAACCCAACGAACCGGCGCAGCGCAATCGACTCCTGACTCGCCCAGTATTTGAAGAGCCCACCAACCAGCGTCGGCAAGTCTTCATTCCTTTCCCCTACGAGTGCGGCCTTTCCATTCGCAAGGTCGCGAATGGGCGCAACGTCGTCTGCTAGGATCATGCCCGCGCGCCAACCCGCATCACGGATTTCGCGACGCAATGCGGAGATGTCCCCAACAGGATCGTTGGCGTAGAGGCGAGCAGCTCCTTCGATGCGCCCTCTCGAGAGCCAAGGCATCGCCTTGGTGAGTCTCTTGGTGGTGTCATCGAGCGTATCCTCGTCGACCCCGGGAACAAAAGCCGTGGGATCGATCATCCGCTGACAGGCGCCCAGCAACAACGCCAAGTCACCCTCGGCGAGCGCATCAATGGCCGCTACTCCGCGCGCCACTGTCGCCACATACCGGGTGAGATAGCAAATTTGCTCCGTTGTCGAGGCGTCGCTCAACGCGTCCGGCACGACAATACCGATTGGGTCTGTCAGGACGATTCGGATGCTTCGACAAGTACTCGAGGGGTACAGATCCACCGCAAGATCACCGAAGCAGTAACAAACCCTGTCCAAGGCCCCGCGCACGGGATGACTTCCGTGTGGGCCCGACTTGTCGCGAGGGTTGACTCCAAACCTCTCGAGAGACACGGGGAAGACTTTTCCGATGGTCGTCCCCAGTTGCCGCAGGAGCTCGAGCGCTTCGGCGGAACACGACCCGAGTATGGTGGAGGCAAGTGCATCACTGTTGAAGGCCCCGGAAGCAGTCATCCCCGCTTTGGGCTTGCGCGACATCCATACCGATTTTTGAAGGTCCGTCCCCTGACCCAAGTTGACGAGCAGGCCCGTCGCCAGGTGGGCTTCGGCGTTCTTGCCAGAGGCTTCGTAGATGTCCACGAGATCGGACCAGGACTCCCCCTGCAAGGGTTGCTCAGAAATGAGTTGCAACGCGTGGGGCAGCGCTTCTTGGGGACGCCGGGCAGCCTTCAGCCTGGAAATCAGGTTCATTCGAATGAGCCGATTCGCGGGGTTCTTCTGCAGAGCTTCTTGCATTACGGAAATGGCCTCTCCAGCGTTCCGCATGTCCTCGCCTCTTATGTGGGCGAGCTCCAGATACGCGCGAGTCTGCTGCTCCCCTGGGTGCGAATGTGCACAGTAGGTGGACAGGGAGCCAGCGTAAGCGGCCCATCGCTGAGGGTCCTCCCCAGTCTCGAGCAAACTCCGTAGGGCTTGGTGAGCACGAGGAGGTTCCAGACCGACAATTGCCACTGCCGAAGCATACGACTCGATCGCTTTGCCCCATTTCTGATCTCGAGCACACAGGTCGGCAAGCTTCACCAACGCTTCAGCCTTCCGCTCTCCATGGGTGACACTCACGAGCCGCTCCGCCGTCTCGACAGCCTTGGGATCTTTCCCGTCCGTCTGGATCACGAGAAGGCGCTGCAGTGCTGCTTCGTGGGTCGGATCGGACTTCAAGATGAGGGAAAGCTCTCGTGCCGCCTTCTCGGCTTGTCCCAAGTGTTCGAGATAGATTCCCGCGAGATCGGAGCGTACTGTCGACTGCAAAGACGGACTCGAGTCCATTTCCAAAGCTGCCTGCAGCTCCTGGGCTGCCTTCTCCCACTGCCTGTCCCGGGCGTAGAGCGCGGCCAGTTCCGTCCGGGAAACGATGGTATGAGCGTCCTCCCTCTCGAGTCGCTCCAAAGCGGCAATCGCAGCCGGCAAGTCGTCCCTCCTATCCGCAGCAACCTTGGCAACTCGAACCCAGTGCTCCGCGGCAACCGCGCTGTTTTTGCAGTCTTGGGCGGCATCGGTCAAAGCCGCGGAAAGTGCTTCGAATTCGCCACGCTCAACGAGGATCTCGTGCAGGAGGTGCGCAGCCGAGACACACTCGGGGCAGACACGTAGGGCCGTCCTCAACGGCGCGATCGCCTCGTCACTTCTGCCGGCGGAGCGGAGAAGCTCTGCGGCCCGCACGGAAAGCCGCGCAGACTGCTGAGGCGATTTCATCAAACTGGCCTCGTGAGCGGCCGCCTCGATCAATAGAGAAGCTTCGTCGATCGCGAGAGCCGCTCTCGAGAGGCCCCGCGCCGCCCCCAGGCTCCCACCGTCGGCATCGAGCGCAGCGCGATGCTGCTCGAGAGCCTGAATCGGGTCCGTGCTTTCTAGGTGGTTCGCCAACCGAACGCGGTGCGCGGCCAGCAGCGGAGACGGCTGGAGTGCAGCGACGTAACGATGATCGACGTTCGCCAATTTTTGCTTGTTCTGGTCGAAGCACGCGTTCAATTCCGAATATCGAAGCGCGATTCGATCCCCGGGCGCGCTCTCGAGTAGAGCATTGATCACAGCTTCAGTAGCGGCAGCATCCTTCGCGGCCTCACTGGGCGGAACTTCGATCCAGCTTTCTGCCAGGCGAATCAACGTGCGATATGCACCGGTGCGATTCTCGTCGTCGGCGAATGCTTCGATCTGCCGCCGTACGATCTCGCACACCTCACCGTGTCGCTCCTGGTCTTCGTAGATCCGCTGAAGAGACGTCAGCACTTGGGGATGCGTTGGGTGCTCTTCCAGAAGCTCTTCGTACTTCGAGCTGGCCCCATAGAAGTCTTGTGCAGAGCTTTCCAAGATCTCTGCAGCCCGCAACTTGTACCAAAGCTTTCCGAGGGCATCCTTGGTTGAGTCGGCATGGTCAGACAATGCGTGTGTGGCGCGCTCGGCCTCCCCCGACTGCTCCAAGACTCGAATCAGAGAAAGACGAGCCTGGTGACTTCTTGGATCCGCGTCGACGGAAAGTTGATAGGCGTCTAACGCCCTCTCGAGATCTTTCAACCGATACTCGTACACTTGCCCAAGCTGCAGGCCGAGCGCTGCCCGCGCCTCGGGGGACTCTTCGCCATCGCAGCGCTCCTGCAAAGCGGCGGCGAGATCGTCGAACCTTCCGAGCCGAGCCAAGCATCTTTCCACGTGCCCAAAACAAACGGCATTGGGTGAGGCTTCATACGATCGTCGATACGCTTCGAGCGCATCGTCTTCTCGACGCAGTTCGTACTCGTGGACGGACCCAATGCGCTGATGGAGCTCGGCTCGCTCCTGCTCCGAAGCCGCATACTCGAGCTGTTTCGTGAGCACCTCGAGCAGATCCGCAAATCGACCGGCGGACTGGTGCATGTCAGCCAAGGCGTGAAGGGTGGGGGTGTGGCCTTCATCGAAGCTTAGTACCTGGGCGTATAGCTCGAGAGCACGAGCCTCCTGTCCAAGGTTCTCGTGTGCAATCTGTGCGGCTCGGTGCAGCAGAGGTGTCTTCCTGCCTTCACTTTCGTGCTGCTCTGCCTCGAGGAGCAGAGAATCGAGGAGCGTTTCGTAGTCTTTCGCCCGCAGGGCCGCCTGCTGCAGAGCAAAGTGGGCGCCCAAATGCGATGGCTGCCTCTCCAAGATTCTCCGATACGCCAGGACGGCTCTTTCGGGAGCGCCCAACAAGTCCTCGAGGAGCTGTCCGGCTTTGAGCAAGTGCACGAAACGAACCTCGTCGCTCGCTGCGACGTCAGCGGCCCTCTCGTGGAGCTGAACGACTTCTTCATACCGCCCGAGGCTCTCGCAAATGCGACTCAGTTCACGCATGGCATTCTCATGCGTCGGGCTGAGTGACAGGATGCCCTTGTAGTACTTGATCGCGTCTTCGCTCGCGTTCAGCTCTTCCTCGAGAACGCGGGCAAGCTTCCAGCACGCGGCAACCCGCCGCTCCAAGTTCTTCGTCTCGCGCTGTTCTTCTGACAGGATCTCGACGAGACGTTCCCAGTTCTTCGCCTCTTCGTAGTACTTCGCCAGATGAGACAAACAACGAGGATCGGCGGGCGCAATTGCTCTGGCCTTTTCCCAATAGATGACGGCCGCGTCTGATCTCTGCAGATTCCTTTCCAGGACGCCGGCAGCGCGCAACAAGAGTTCCAACCGATGCTCGGGACGCTCCTCGAGCCCAATCAACCGCTCGAGAACTTTCGCGAGCTGTTCGTGCGCGCCGATACGTTCGTAGATCTGGGCCAGTACGTTCAGATAACGAATGTCCGACTGTTCTGCCGCCCAAGCCGCTTCGAACAGCTGCGTGGCCGTCTTCGTGTCATCCAAGGCCTCCAATGCAGCAACACCGGCTGCGCCCAAGACAGCGGCCTTCTCCGCCCCGTCCTTCAGAAGGTCAGCGCGCGCCTCGAGCAGCTCGACGAGTTCGCCATACCGCTCCTGTTGAACTAACAGCTTCTCCAGGGAAAGGGCCGCGGAGCTCGCAGTTGGATCGCATTCGAATGCCTCCGAATAGTACTCGGTAGCCTCCTTTGGGCGTCGTCGCTTGGTTTCCGCTGTGCGGGCCCGTTCTGCGGTCCACGCCGCCGTGAGGGCCTTGTCTTTGGTCCCTCCTGCCGACTGCACGGCCAGGATCTTGTCCAAGGCCTCCCAATCTTCTTCCCTGCGTGCCGCCTGCGCTACGGCGGCGAGCGTCGCCCGATCACCGGGCCAGTGCTTCAGAGCACTTCTGAAGTCTTCGGCGGCTTGTTCTGGAGCACTGAGGTGGGACTCGTGAACGATACCTCTGATGAAAAGGAGGTTCGACTGCAAGAGCGGGGATGTGGACATCCTCACTTGGGCGTCCAAATAGCTCGCTGCGTCCTCCCAGTTTCCCAGCAGCGACGAGACGCGGACCAGACCGGCTACGGGTGGCTCGAAGTGTGAGTCGAGACGGTGCGCTTCTTGGTACCATTCGCTTGCGCGTTCGAGGTCACCTCCCAAACTTTCGTGCAAGCGACCCAGTTCAAAGCAAGTGGCAGCGCGCCGCGACGTATCCCTCTCAGTCTCGAGGAGACTTTCCAGATGCCGGACGAGTTCCTCCGCTGCATCTGGGTCCGAGGCCACTGCATCCGTGGTGCCGCGATGAGGGTTCTCAGGCGGCCTCGCCTCACTCGCGAGACCCCACTGTATCGACTGAGAGTTCGGCTCTTCTCTTCGTCCAAAAGCTGCCGGAGGCGCTCCGTCCGAAGATTGGGTCTTATCAGGCCGCGCTCGAGAGACACTCTCGCTATTGTTGGGAAAAATGGGATTCTTCCGGGCCTTCGCCGCCCCGCTCTGCGCAGCGGGCGGCTTCGGAACCGCGCCCGAAAAAGGCGGACCTCCGGCTCTCGAGGTCGGTGGCTTCGAAGCTTGGGCGGAGGCACTCGGTACGGGTCGAGGTGGAGCCGGGGGACGGACCCCTCTGGGCGGAGGTGCGTGCCTTCTGGGTGGTGGTGGCTTCGGCGCTGGAGGGGGTGGAGGAGGCAGCGAGCTAATCGAACCTTGTCCCATCCAGCGACGCTACCAGGCCTGAAGGAACGCGAAAGAGCGATTGCGACCGTCGCTTGCGATGGTCGCAATCGATAAGACCGGCAGGAGCAGAAACTGGTAGACGCTGTTCGGCTGGCTGTTACAGCGGGAACCACTTGCGTTGAAGGGCTCAGCTTGTCGGACCCGCACGCCGCTTCCACCCCCGTCGAGTGAGGGACAAAATGGCTACGGGGGGCCACACGCCTGCACGTGCCCCTCAAGTTTTCTACGCCTATCGACAAGCCACGAGCGCATCGCACGCAAGCTCTCGCGCTGCAAATGCGACAAGAGCACTATGGGAGCTGTTTCCTCACATGTGGAGGTACTACCTTCTCGAAGCTACATCGGTGCCGAAATGCGCAGACGGAGCCGCAATGTTGCACATTCCGCGCGAATCGATCACCGAGTCCGGCCGAAGCCGATCACCGAGTCCATCCGAAGGCGATCAGCAGATCGGAGCGAAGCGACGCCACTCAAGGAATCATTCGTCCGACTTGCCGTCTTGGGCCAAGTTCGAGCGCTTCTTTCGCATGGAGGGGCTTTGAGTTCGAGGCGGTGAGCGTTGTGGACGAGCCGGTCGAGGATGGCGTCGTGAGCTTCTTGTCGTTGAGTGCGGCGAGGTGTTCGCCGATCGCCTCGTTCAGTTCCTTCATGCTGAAGAATCGCTGGTTGCGCAGTGGCGCCAGGACCCAGCGTTCCACTTGCTGCACCGCGTTTTCGACGATGGCCTTGTGCCGAGGGCTCCGCCAGCAAGATGACGGTCCCGTAGTGCTTGGCGAGCTCGCCATAGGTCGGATTGATCAGGGTCGTAGAAACACGGCTTTTGTTACGCCCGACTTCAGATTGTCCGGCACGGTGGCCCTGGTGGAGCCTCCCAGGACTCGAAGCAGCGGATGTGCGCTTGGGTCCAGCTGCTCAGGTCCTCGCCCTCGACAGCACGAGCGTAGATGAAGCCGCTTGCCCCGAGCGCTGCGACGAAAATCGAAGCCAGGGTCACCTCCCCAGTCGTTGCGTCGACAATCGGCATCGTCATGCCGGCATAGTTGACGAAGAGCTTGTCCCCGCCCTCGTGACTCTGGCGCATGACCACGTCGAGCCGCTTCTTCCACCGGCGGTAGCGGTCACAAGCCGTGGTCAAGACTGAGGACGTCGACGAGGCCCTCCTGCTCGATCGGCTCGAAGAAAGCTTTCGCGCCGCCGTACCGAAGGACTCGCCGTCCGAAACGGTCGGGCAAGTTCTGGAGCCGAACGAACCAAGTGAGAGACGGCGATCTCGGAGAGCGTTCAGGTGTCAGGGCGCAACGACCCAGGCGAAGCCGCCGTACACCATTCCATCGGGGGGGCTGAACACCCGCCGGTTGTCGAGGTCAGTGACGCCGCCACTATCGGGCACGCCTTCCTCGAAGTTCAACATGTGGGCGAACCCCGCGCAGACGCGGAGGCCGCTGGCGCTGTCAAGTTCGCGCTTTTCGAAACCGGTCTCGGTCCCGTCTGACTGGACGTGCTTCCCCGTGGACAGGCCCATCCCCGGACTGAGAGCGAAACGCCTCTTCATGATGAATCGAGCTCGCCCACCACATGCCATCTGATGCCCGTGGAGGTTCGTCCCCGCGCCACAAGTCAGCGCAAACCACTGGATCGGTGAAACCTCCACCATCCCGCCTAGGAAACCGACGGGTGTCGCAATACCGAAGTCGAGTTTGACTGCGAACCACCGCTTGCTGAAGGCGCTACAATCCAGCCCTCAGCCAGGGTAGCGGCGATGGCGATCCCGGTCGCACTCCACGTGGTCGTCGGGTGAACCCGCCCCAAGACACCAACCGCCGCGCCGACCTGTGCCCCAGCGTCCTGCTCCGCAGCCCCGAGACGCATGTCCGCCGTAGCGCGCCTTGCGGGAGCACGCGGTCCGCTTGCCGGAGGTTACCGTCGAATCAGGTGCGACTCAGCGGCGCCGACTCCCGTGTCTCGCGACCCGCGTCGAAGCCGAGCTCCAGCTGCCCCCACGGCGCCGACGAAAACTCCACCGGCGGCGGCCCCCTGGGCTCGAGCCCGTGGGCTCTCATGACCCGATGGATGTCGCGCCGCTCTCGGCAGACTTTGAGCCACTTCATGCGGCCCGCGCAGCCGGGACAGGTGCTGACGTCCACCAGGAACACGTGGCGCAGGAGAAACGCCCACGAGTGCCTCAGCGGTTTCTGCTCACCCTCCCCGAACAGACCCTGCTGATGGGCGTCACCCAGCGCGGCGGCGGACGCTTCGGCGAGGGGGCTGGGCTTCGGCTTCGGCTTCGGCTGCTGCTGCGGCACCACCTGCGAGCGCAGGCGCGCGTTCGGAGCGGGCGCCCCGTGGTAGCGGATCATGTTGAAGCGAGGTTGAAGAGAAGAGGAGGGATCATCGCGCAGAGGCGGGCGATGAGGTCGAGCGGTCCGAGCAGGCTGGCGCGGGCGCCATCGCGCCAGCCCTTCTTCATGGTGTACTCGACGCGCCCGTCATCGCGGAGCTCGAGGCGGTCTTGGGCGATGGGAGGCCTCGCGAGGTAGCGGCACATCCTCTCGAGGCGCTTCTTGTCCCGTCCCTCAATGGCGACGGCGCATGCACGTTGATGCCGCCGACGACGGCTGCTGGCTCCCGGGGCTCGACCCGGTCCTGCTCGATGAGGCGAAGCGAGGCCCGCTCGCTCTCCAGTGAGGTCGAGGCCGCGGGCGAGGGCGGGCTGCTGACGGCTCCAGTCATCGCCGCCGTCGTCGGTCATCTCCGGGTCGAGCATCCGCCCAGCCTTTTCGAGCAGGATGGCGACGCGCTGGGCCGTGCGGCGGGCCACCTCGGCGACCTGCTCCAGGGAAGGCTCGGGCAGCTCGTGGAACTCGAGGGAGCCGTCGTCGAACTCGACGTAGACGCCGTCGAGAAAGAGCGAATGGAGGTGCACGCCCGGGCGGAGCGCCGAGTCGAAGCGTTGGCAGATGGTGATGCCGCCGGTGTGCGCCTGGTGCACGCTATCGAGACCGAGCGCCTTCTTCGCGCGGCGGCGCAGGGACCGCTGCACCTCGTCCGTGAATGCTCGCAGTCCCGGTGAGCAGAGCAACTTGTCGTAGCCGAGCAGAGCGCGCAGCCTCCACGGCAGGGAGCATACGCACTGGCGGATCATCGTTGCCAGATGTCGGTCGCCGGGGCCGACATCGGAGGAGGCGCGGGCGATGTCCTGACTCCTGTTGCGGGGCCCGCTGACGAGTTTGTGGTAGACGAGCTCACCGATGAGCAACGATAAGAATAAGCCGAGCAGTCCGCACGACGCGTTGTTCAAGCGGACATTTGGGAAGGTGGAGAACGCGGCCGCGGAGCTGCAGGCGGTGCTCCCGCCGAGCATTGTCGAGGCGACTGACTTCGAGACGCTAGAGGTGGTGCCCGGGACGTTCATCGACGAGCTGTACTCACAGGTGCATTCGGACTTTCTGTACAAGGTGCAGGTCGTCGGTCGGGAAGCGTTGATGTACGTGCTGTTCGAGCATCAGAGCACGGTGGACGTTCTGATGCCGCAACGGCTGTTGGGGTACATCAGTCGAGTACTCGAACAGCACGTGAAGGAGGAGGGAGCGAAGCTGCCCCTGCCGGTGGTGGTGCCGGTCGTGCTGCACCACAGCGAGTCAGGATGGACGCGGGAAACGACGTTGCATTCGCTGTTCGACGCGGAGGTGTTGGCGCTGGAAGGGATGGCGGAGCTGGTGCCGAACTTCGAGTTCGTGTTGGATGACATCAGCCGCGCGAGCGACGAGGACCTGATGCGGCGAGCGGAACGGGAGTCGGCGCGGCTCGTGCCGGTGGTGCTGTGGGCGATGCGAGACGCACGAGCCGGAGAACGTCTGGTGGCGTCGGTGGTGGCGTGGCAGGGCCTCCTGCGGCACATCTGGGCGGCGCCGACGGGGCGAGATGCGTTGGTGGAGGTTTTCCGGTACATTTCGCTGGTGGGCGACCGGTTGAGCCGGGACAATCTGATCGAGGTTGCCGGTGCGGCGGGGCCGGGCGCGAAGGAAGTGGTCATGACTCTAGCGGAACAGTGGATCGCCGAAGGAGAAGCCAAAGGGCGAGCTGAAGGAGAGCGAACCTTGCTGCTGAAACTGTTGCAGCTGAAGTTCGGGGAACTCCCAGACTCGGTGTACGCACAGCTCGAACGAGCAACAGAGGAACAGCTGACGGTTTGGGCCGAGCGCGTACTGATCGTAGAGTCGCTTGACGAACTGCTTCAGTGACCCTGCCGACGTCAGCCGGTGAGCAAGACGCCGGCAGTCTTGCGTAGAGCCCCATTCCCCCGGCCGCGCGCAGCGCGCGGCGAAGTGGATGAAGGTGTGGCGAGAGCCCCACGGACCAAGTCGGGACGCCCCGTGCGAGCACGGGTAAGGCGGGAATCGCGGCTCGCGCAGGCTGAGGTGACTCACAAAGAACTTACGACGTGCCCCGATGACCGCCGAGCAAGGCGCGAAAGGGGGCTGACCCGAAAGACCGCTACAGTGAACGCCGTGGGCGACCGCGTGGAGCTCGAGTACGAGTCGAAGTCGAATATCCTGCCGAGCAGCGAGAGCGTGCAGGTGGGCGGTGGAACCGACCCTGACGACTGGGTGACCTTCACGGCGCAGTACGATCTTGCCTACGGCGCGATCACGAGCTCGGTAGATCCGAACGGCCACAGCTGGCGGATGACGCTGGACGGGCTTGGACGCGTCACCGAGCTTTATGATCCCGGCGGGAACTTGCCAGTGAGTAAGTTCTCGTACACGTACGGCACGCCCGACAATCCAGTCAGCGTCACGCGCGTCGATCAGCTCGTCGAAAGAAGCGGTCGCTACCACACGAGTTGGAGTTACTCCGACGGAGCCGGCAGGACGCGCCAACAGAAGGAAACCGCCGAGGCCCCGCACGGCTACGTGGCGAGCGCTTGGACCGAGCTGAGCTCCCGCGGCAAGCCGGTGGAAATCTACGATACGTTCACGACGCAGACGTTGGGGCTCGAGGAGCCTCCCGGCGACGTGCCGGTGACGTTCACGTATTTGGACGCGCTGGGTCGGCCGGTGGAGGTGCAGCGGCCGCCGACGGACGATCTGCCCAGCGGCTCGCGAGTCCTGACCTACTACCAGCCGTTCGAGACGCGAGCCTACACGGAGAAGGAAAGCACGCTCGGGCAGCTGGAGCATCCGGTGATCACGCGCATGGACGGGCTTGGTCGCGTCCGTGAAGTGGAGAAATACAACAGCGTGCGTGGGGAGCTGCAGCGTCTCCGCTGGCGCATTGGCTACGACACGCGCGGGTCGATCACGACCTTCGGCGATCCGCAGTGGAATGGTGATCTGACGGACCAACGGCACCTCCGGCATTACACGTATGACTCGCTAGGTCGCCTGACGACGGTCCAAGACCCAAACGCTGGGCAGACCGACTACGCATTCGATGACCTCGGTCGTGTGGTCGAACGGGTCGATCCGCTGGGCCAGGTGCAGAAGTGGTACTACGGACGCGCAGGGCGCCTGATGCGCCACGAAGTCACCGGAGATGCCCACGGCGCTCCCGACTACGAGCACCTTTACCATTACGACACTCTTGCCCCGAGTTCACCGCTGACGACGGCCGGCAACTCAAACCTCCGCGGCAAGCTCAGCTGGCTCGAGTTCCCGACGGGCGAAGAGCACTACTCCTATGATGCGTTGGGGAGAGTGCAGGAGGAGGCCCAGCGGCTTTGGAATCCCGAAACGTCATCGTTTGAGGTCCAAGAGCGCGACACGTACCACCGCGAGATCGACTATCGAGCGGATGGGCAAGTCACGCGCAACAGGGCCCCCGGGGGTGAACTGCCGGTTGAGTCGGGGAAGCTGCCTGATAGGGCTGACTCCGGATCTGGTGAGGTGCGCGGCAAATGAAGTTTATTGCGTTGGCAAGTAGTGCCCTTGGTAAACCCTAGCTTCTTGAGCAACGATGGATATCGCGCTGGCAAAGAGTCCGGAATTGAATGGTCGCAGGAGTGCGATGTGGCTTTCGAGCGAAGGGGAGATAGGACTGTTGTCTACGCTACATATTCCGAGCAGCAAATATGAAGTGGAGCTGTCCTGTTCGGAAACTCGATTGCCCTCTGTGCCAACGTGGGTTGAGACAGCATCCCCCTGGAAATGTCTGTAGCGAAGGGCGGAGAAAGGACGAGCCAAAGGACGAGCTGAAGGAGAACGAACCTTGCTGTTGAAGCTGTTACAGCTGAAGTTCGGGGAACTTCCAGACTCGGTGCACGCGCAGCTCGAAGGAGCGACGGAGGAACAGCTGACGGTTTGGGGCGAGCGCGTACTGAGCGCAGAGTCGCTTGACGAATTGCTTCAGTGAGCACCAGGAGTCTGTCTTCTGGTGGATGCCGGTGCTGGGCTGGCAACAAACGAGGTCGCCGCGACCGCCCGCGGGAGCTCGATTCGCCTGAGCGCCGACGCTCGGAGGACCGGGCTCCCCGCCTCGGCGAATCGGCTTCCCAGGTCCGCTGACGCGGTTGGGTGGTAGACCGGTCGACTCCCCGGCTCGAAGGTGAGCCTCCCGGGCTCGAAGGTCCAACTCCCCGACGCTGCGGACGGAATCCCTGGTTCTCCGCCTAAAGTCGCGCCGGGGAATCGCTCATCTGCTCGAGGTGCCGCCTCGAACGGTAGGCCGGAATCGCTCGTCGGCAGTAATGAGCTCAATCGACGACGGGCAGTCGCTCGTCGAACTTGCTGAAGCCCCAGAAGTCCGGTTCGGGCACGAGCTTCACGGCGAACTTCTCCAGCACCGCCTGCCGCACGTGGTGGGCGAACCCGATCACGTCGCGCGCCGTTGCGCCGTCGTGCGCCACGATGGCCAAGGTGTGCTTCGAGGAAAGCCCCGCCGCACCCCGTCGAAAGCCGGGCTCGAGCCCCGCGCGCTGAATGAGCCAGGCCGCGGGCACCTTGAAGCGTCCGTCGGGTTGCTCGAAGTGGGGTGGAGCATCCCCGGCGGCGCGGGTGATGCTTTCCACGGTCTTCCGCTCGACCAGCGCGTTGACGAAGAACGAGCCGCAGCTTCGGTGATTTTCGTCGTCCGGATCGAGCACCATGCTCTTCTTGCGTCGGAGCTCGATCACCGTCCTGTGCACCTCGGAAAGGGACGGCCGACGACCGCCCCCCGCGAGTTCGAGTCGCCGCTCGAGCTCACCGTAGGCAATCTTCGGGGCGCCGTCCGGCTCGAGGCGAAAGGTGACCGACAAAACCACGAAGCGGTCCGGCTGTCCGCTCTTGAAGAAGCTGTCTCGGTAGGCGAACCCGCAGCTCGGTGCGTCGAAAACTCGAATCTGGGAGGTCTCTCGATCGAGCACGCGCACGCTGTCGATGCTCTCCGAGACCTCCTGACCGTACGCGCCAACGTTCTGAATCGGGGTCGCTCCGACGAGCCCGGGGATCCCGCCGAGACATTCGAGCCCCTGCCAGCCCTCGTCCACCGTGAGAGCCACGAGGTCGTTCCAGATTTCTCCCGCAGCTGCCGTGATCCGGACGGAGCCCTCGTCGACGCGTCGGTCGACGCCTCGAAGGGCCATCTTCACGACGACTCCGTCAAGACCCCCGTCGTGGATCACGACATTGCTGCCGCCACCCAAGATGCGAAGGGGCAAGCCTTCGGACTTCGCCCAGTGCACCGCGTCCACGACGTCCGACTCGCTCTCCGCCACCAGGAGGTGCCGAGCCGGACCCCCTACCTTCAGGGTGCAGAGGGGGGCGAGGGGGGAGGGCCGGGGCACGAGCACGGCACCGGCATAGCATCCGGGCCGCAGTGGGGTGAAACGCGCAAATCTCAGAGCTTCGTGCCGCCGCCCGAGTCGCGCCGCGGAGAACTTCCGTCGCAACGGGCGAGCCCGGGGGCGTCACGCAGCTCGGGCCAGGGCATCTTGCCGCGGCGCCCGAGCTGTCGACGGAGCGCTGGGCTGAACTCGGCTCCCCGAAGTCCGAGCGCTTCGAGACCCACATTCTCCACGGTCTCGAGCAGAGCGCGCGCTTGCTCGGACCGGTGCGCCGCGGCGTCCAAGAGCACCAGGCGCTTGCCTTTCAAGACGCAGAGGCCTCCGGCCCGATCGGGGGCTCGCTGAAACGCCTCGATGCGAACTTCGATGCCAGCGCCACGCAGGAGCGCGCAGAGCTCGTCGAAGACCGCTTCGTGGGACATGCCCCACAAGTATGCCGAATACACGGCCGAGAAGCGAAAAAGGGAGGGCAGGGCCCCGCCCTCCCGCCCCGGGGACACGGGTGTATGCTCCCGGTGTGACGACGTTTTCTCTGAAAAGTGGCCGCCTCGAGCTCGAGCGCGGGGACATCACCCAGGCGTCGACCGACGCCATAGCCAACGCCGCCAACGCAATGCTGGCGGGGGGTGGCGGCGTCGACGGGGCGATTCACCGAGCCGCGGGTCCCGAGCTCCTCGACGCCCTCCGAGAGATCAAGTGCACTCTGCCCGGCGGAGTGCTGTCGACGGGACAAGCAGTCATCACGCCGGGCTACCGCCTCGCGGCGCGCTACGTCATCCATTGCGTGGGCCCGATCTACGATCGGGAAGGGGATCGCGCCCCCGAGCTCTTGCAGAGCTGCTACCGGCGGGCCATCGAGCTGAGCATCGACAGAGGGCTCGAGTCGATCACGTTCCCTTCCATCAGCACCGGAGTCTACGGCTATCCACTCGACGAAGCCGCTCCGCTCGCACTCGATGCGATTGCCACCGCGTGCGAAGCTGCTGGGGCCCCGCGCCTCGTGCGCCTGGCCTTGTTCGATGAGGACACGCTCGCAGTCTACGAGCGAGCAGCCGAGCGTCGATTGGGTTGAGAACCGTCCGGGGTTCGCTGGGTTTCGAGCGGGGCCCGCGCAGGGGCGCATTCGCTGCGTTGGCCCTCTCCAGGGGCCATGCTAGAAGCTGGGCCGGAGCCCGGCGCTGCCGGTGGAGGAGGCGAGCCGCCCTGCTTTTGGGGAGGCCGTTTCCCAGGAGCGTACGGGCATTTTGACGGTGGGAACGATGTTCTCCTCGAAGGGAAAGAAAATCCTCAATGACCTTTACCGAAGCGGCGGCGCAGGTGCTGCGCCTCGTAGGGAAACCCCTGCACTATAAGGAAATCACGGACGTAGCGATCGAACGAAACCTTCTGAGCCATGTAGGCAAGAGCCCCGAAGTCACGATGGGTGCCCGGCTCGCTGCTTTGGTGAAGAAGGCAGACAAGGACAACCCCCTCGTTCGCATCAAACCCGGCGTATTTGCCCTGCGCGAGTGGGACGACAAGACGATCGAAGAAGGCCTCGCGGATCGGACACCGGCGCTCGACCGCATTGCGGCTCGCGAAGCCCAGGCCAAGCAACAGGACCTGGCGGCGTCGGGCTCCGAAGAAGAAGCCCCGAAGAGCCCCGAGAAAGCTCCGCAGGAGCCCGCACCGGAGCCCCCGAAGGCTTCTCACAAAGAGCTCGGCGACGCGGCTGCCCCGCAGGACGAGGAAGAGAAGCGTCGCGCGGCTCTCTCGGCGGCTGCGACGGAACTCTTCGAAGCCGAAGAGGACGACGACAAGCCCATCTTCGGCGCTGCGGAAGAGGAGGCGGAAGCCGAATCAGGCGACGACGAGGGCAAGCGCGAAGGGAGGCGCCGTCGGCGTCGCCGCCGCGGCCGAGGACGCAAGGAGGAGGAAACCAATGGGGGCGAGGAGGAGGACGATCTTCCCGGCTACACGGTTTCCGATGCACCCGTCGAAAACCTCGAAGAGGTCGAGGAGGCCCCCGAGGAAATGCCGGCGGAAGCTGCTCCTGAACCGGAGGAAGAAGGCGCGACCCTCGAGGCCGGGCGCGGTCTGGCAGACGCCATCGTCAAGGCGATGGGGCGATTCGAGCGCAATCGAGGGCCCGTTTCACTTCAGAACGTTGCCGACGCGCTTCGCCGTCGCGGGCGAGGCAGTGACGGGGCGAACGCGGGAGTCATCGCTGCTGCCGCCGCGGCGGACAACCTGCGCTCCTCTCGTGAGGGACGAACGCCGCGCTTTCGGCTCGGTGGTGGTCGTATCGCTCTGACCGCGTGGTCCACCGATCGCAAGGTGTTCGCTCAACAGCGAACCGTCGAGAGCGCAGTCGCGAAACTGCGCGAGCTCAGCCGGCGTGCCTTGGTCGACTCTTTGAAGGGGCTTCCCCAACGGGCCCAGGGCGAACTCATCGTCGTGTTGCTCGAGCAGATGGGTGTGGAAGGGCTGCAGTCGGTGCGTCGACCGGGCACCCACGGGTCGGAGCTTCACCTCCAGGGCACCCTGCGCAGCAACGGGGGGGCCATTCCGACGGCCATCGTCGTGCGCCGCGACGGAAAGGACATCGGGCGGGAGCGCGTGACCGAGCTTCGCGGAGCGCTTCACCACTACGGACGTGCCACCCACGGGCTCATCATCACGACCGGGCAGATCCTGAGCGGCGCTCGGGAAGAGGCGGCAGTCGATGGAGCGGCCAGCGTGGCCTTGATCGACGGGCTCGAGGTGGCGCGCCTGTGTGAGCAGTATGGTGTCGGCGTGACCACGACGACCGTGGAGATCCCGACCGTGGACGCCACCCTCTTCGAGAGCTTGCGGGGCTGATGACGTCGCGGGCCTGCACGATGGCCCTGGTGGCCTGCCTCTCGGCATTCGGCTGTGTACCCAGTCCACCGCCTTCGCAGTTTCCGACTGCTGGGGTCGCCCTCGAGCGCATGCGCGCCACGGGTTCGTGCAGCCGGGCCGTTCAAGGGGAAGCAACCCTCGACTTCTACGGTCTGGGGCAGCGGATGCGGGGCAGCCTCCTGTACATGGCGGCTGCTCCGTCGAAGCTTCGTTTCGACGTGTACAGTCCCTTTGGGGTGACCTTGTCCACGCTGACGTCGGACGGATCCAAGTTTGCCCTCTACGATCTCCAGGGGAAGACGTTTTCGCAGGGCCCTGCGAAGACCTGCAACGTGAGGCGCTTCACTCAGGTGCCGGTCCCTCCCTCCGCCTTGGTGGAGCTGTTGCGGGGGCAGGCACCCGTGCTGGCTCACACCGAGGGAGACGCATCGATCGAGTGGGAGTCGAGCTTCTTTGGAGGGGGAGCTTTCTTGGTGAAGCTTCGCGGGCAACACAGCGCCAGCGAGGAAATCGAGCTCACCGTGCCCGATTCCGACTGGGACAAGCCGTACTCGGATCAGCGGGTGCGGGTGCTCGGAGTTCGAGTATCTCAGGCCGGAGAAGAGCTCTACGAGGCTGAGCTCTCGGGTCACGAAACTGCGTTGCGGAAGCCGCCCGACGAGCTCACGGCCGAGGAAAGGGCTCTTGGCCTCGGTGCGCGTCCCCAGAGCGGTCCGCCCTGTGACGCGGAATTACCGAGACGGGTGCGCATTTCGGTGGCCTCCACGGGGCAAGACCTCGTGTTTCGAAACGACCAGGTGTGGCACAATCCACCTCTGACGCCGGGAGTGTTTCGGCAGGCGGCTCCCGCTGGTGTGCGGGTGAAAGAAGCCATCTGTTCGGACTGAGCCTGGCGACCGCCACCGCCCTTCGATGACTCAGTCCTCAGGTTCCCGGACTCGCGCTGCTTCTCGACGAAAGCGGCAACCGGTGAGGAGCTTCGCACCCGATCCGACGTTGCCCCGCGGATCGACACTGCTCGGACTCCCGGGCGTTTCCGCCGAGCCCGTGCCAACGGTCGACGTGCTGCTCTGGGGCGTTCCAACCGATCGGGGCGCCGTCGGGCGTCGCGGCGCGCACTCGGGGCCGGCTGCCGTACGGAGCATGTCGTGGATCGGAGGAGGCTACTCCCAGGCTCTCGGGATCGACACGTACCGTGAGCTCGGGGCAGCCGACGGTGGGGACCTCCAGGATCCGGGCAACGGCATCGAAGATGTGCTCGGACACGTCCAGGAGCGCGTTGCTGCGCTTTCGCGAGGCGGGGTGGTCAGCGCGTTGGTCGGTGGGGATCAGACCATCACCCTGGGAGCGCTGCGCGGGATCCGGCAGGCCAAACGTCGCCCGGTCGGCATGCTGCACGTCGACGCGTTCCACGACGCCTGCCCCGAGGTGGGTGGGGGGAGTAGGTCGCGGGGGAGTCCGAACGAGCGCAGCGTGGTTCGATGCATTCTCGAGGAGAAGCTCGTTCGCGCCGAGTCGTTCCTCCAGGTGGGGGTCCGGGGACCCTGCCCCGATGGCAGCGAGCATTCCTTGGCCCTCGGCAGCGGTGTCGAGGTCGTGACCATGGACGAGGTGCGCTGGGACGTCCATTCAGCCGTCAGCCAGGTGCGCCGCCTGGTGGGTCGAGGAGCGCTCTACGTGTCGATCGATCTCTGCGCGTTGGACCCGAGCGCAGCACCCGGGGTCAGCATTCCCGCACCAGGGGGCATGACGACGTGGGAGCTCCAACAAATCCTCCGCGCGCTCGTGGGAGCCGACATCGTGGGCTTCGACGTCGTGGGCCTCGTGCCGAGCTGCGATTCAGGGCAACTCGGCGCGAGCGCGGCGGTCGTCGTTCTCCAGGAAATCCTCTCCGTCATCGCCGACACACGCCGCAGCGCACGTCCAGCCCTGAGCTCGCGCGGGCGACGTCCGGGGCGTCGTTCGGCCTGAAGCGCCTACAGCGGGAGCCACTTTTCAGGCTCTCTCGAGCCCGGCGAGGATCTGCCCGGGGACGTCGGTGATGATCCCGTCGACGCCAAGCTGCGCCAGACGCCGCGCGTCGTCGACTTCGTTGACCGTCCAGACGTTCACCAAGACGCCCGTGGCGAGCAGTCGCTTCACTCGGCGCTCGTCGATTCCGCCAAGCTCCGGATGAACGCCGAGTGTGCCGAGTCGCTTGCCATGTTCGAGCCAGCGAGAAACACCCCCTTCCTTATCGCCGCGCTGCTCCAGTGCACCGACGAGGCGGTATCCGAGATCGCGACCTAGCCGGTGTTGGTCGCGATGCGTAAGCCAGGCCACTGGCACTTCGGGGAGCTGCCGGGAAACGCCCCAAACGATGCGCGGATCGAAGCTGGAGACGAGGACCCTTTCGGTACCGAGCTTCCGGAGCAGTGCCGCGGTCTTTTCGACGAGGAGCAAGCGCGAAGCGACGTCGCGCTTGAGCTCCACGTTGAGGAGCGCCCCCGTTCGTCGGCGCCAGTCGAGCACTTCCTCGAGGGAAGGCACCGCTTCTCCCGATGGAAGGCGAACGTGGCGCAATTGGGCAGCGAAGAGCTGTCCGATTCTCACTCGTTCCTTTTCCGATCCGATCGGGTGTCCACCGGTGGAGGTGGCCCCGAGGGGTAGCTCGTCGTCATGGGCGACGACGAGGTGTCCGTCGCAGGTGGTGCGAACGTCGAGCTCGACCCCGTCCGCCCCTTGGCGCAGGGCCTCGTCGAAGGCGACGAGGGTGTTTTCCGGCGCATCGCGGCGGGCGCCTCGATGCGCCAACACGAGCGGCCGTCCGCGCGATGGATTTTCGCTTCGGCGAAACGCGTCCAAGGAGTCTCGTCCCATGGGTCCCTGGCCTAGCTCAGTTTCCAGCGAAAAACGGCGGGAATTTCTCGCGATGCGGTTTTTGGTCCCGCGACGGCCGGAGCCCGTGCTCGCGGCCGGGATTTGGCTCAGCCTTTCAGTTCGTCAGCAATCTCCAGAGCGACCGCTCGAGCCCGCTCCAGCTCGGTGCGAGGAAAGGCGATGCCTCCGACCACGGGATGGCCACCACCGCCCCAGCGTGAGCAGATGGAACTGATGTCGACGTCGCGTTCGACTCCGCACCAGGGGTTGTAGCCGACCGAAATCTTCACGCCCCCCGACAGGAGTCCCACCACGACCGAATACACCGATTCGGGGAACTCTGCGTATGTGACGAACTTCGCCACCGCGTCGACTGGGCTGTCGGT
>JBNKGC010000098.1:0-20364 GCA_050289625.1 Polyangiaceae bacterium
GGCGTGGACCCACGGACACGCAGCGCGGACCAGGAGCCGCACCTCGATGGGCCGGAAATGAGCGAGCGTGCATCCAGCCTCGACGCCCCAGGCGGGTGGGCGGCGGCCTGGCGACATCAACTCGCACTGCTGGGAGTGCTCGCAGCGCTCCTGGTGCTTTCGATAGCGACAGGCGCGCAGGCTCAGGCCGTACTCGAAGCACGCCCCGCCGGAGGGGCGACCCGGGAGCTTCCCCTCGTCGAAGAGCGTCTCACCGTCGCGATCGACGGGCAGCACGCCACAACGGTTCTGCGGCACGTGTTTCAGAACGAGTCCGCCGACCGGCTAGAAGGCAACTATTCCCTGATGCTAGGAGAGTCCGCCACGGCGACCGGCTTCGCCTACTGGAATAGCGAGACGAAAATCGTGGGCGAAGTCTTCGAGAAGGAGACCGCTCGCCAGGTCTACGAGACCGTGACCGGAATGAACCGCGATCCCGGGCTCCTGGAGAAGACGGGCGAGGGCGCCTTCTCGTTTCGAGTCTTCCCGATTGATCCCAGTGAGAAGAAGCCCGTCGAGGTCACCGCGGCCCAGTGGCTCAGGCGACGCGGGAACCACGTGGAGTTTCGGGCGCCCGTGACACGCTCCGATGCCTCGATCGTCGTCGATCTTCGAGACGAGCGCCCCCTCGGAACGGTCACCTCCCCGACCCACGAAATTGCGATCGACAATCTTTCGCCTCGTCACGTCCGCATTCGCGGCGTGGCTCGAAAGGGAAACGACGCTAGCGACTTGGTCCTGCGGTACGACCTCGACGATCCGCCGTGGACACTCCGCGCAGCGGTCCATCGCGACGCCGGGCAGGAAGCGTTCGTAGTGGTCAATCTGGCCGCACCCGATTCCACGAGCCAGCGCTCGGTCCCGAAGGACGTCACGCTCGTCATCGATCGCTCCGGCTCGATGTCCGGCGAGCCCCTCGAAAGCGCTCGTCGCGCTGCCGCGTCGGTGATTCGTCGCCTGAAGCCGACGGATCGCGTCAACGTCATCCTTTTCGACGACGGCGTCGACGAGCTGTTTCCGAGCCCGAGAGCGGTCTCCGAGGCCGTACGCGCCCAGGCGCTCAAGTACGTGGCCGAGGTGAAAGACGGAGGCGGAACCGACATCGCTGGAGCCCTCGGAGCCGCTCTCTCGAGCCAGCAGAAGGACGAGCATCCTGACGTGATCCTCTTCATGACCGACGGGCAGAGCGACGCCCAAGAGGTCCTGAAGACTGCACGGGCCGACCGAGGCGACGCTCGCGTCTTCACGGTGGGGCTAGGAAGCGGGGTCGATCGTCCCCTTCTCTCTCGCCTCGCGCGGGAGAAACGGGGACGGTTTGCCTTCATCGAAAGTGAGAGGAGGCTCGAATCGGCGGTCTCCGATCTCTACCGGAGCATCGAAGCACCGGTTCTTGTGGACCTCGACATCAAGGTCAACGGAGCGCGCCTCGGACGTTCCTACCCAAAGCGCCTCCCCGATCTCTTCGAACGAGACGAGCTCGTCGTCGCCGGACGGGTGAAGGGCGACGGACCGGCCACCATCGTCGTCACCGGACGTGACGGGACCGAGGTGCGCCGCTTCGAGAAGGTCGTCGATCTTGGTCCCTCGAAACGCCCTTGGGTGGGGCGCCTCTGGGCGGAACGACGCGTCGAAGATCTGTTGGAAGAGATGGCTCTCGCAGGTGAAACCGACGAGCTAGTGGGCGAAACCATCGAACTCGCGCTCACCTATGACCTCGTCACTCGCTACACGTCCTTCCTCGCGATCCCGGAGAGCGAACTCACAGGCGGCATGCGCGACGTGGTCCAGAACGCCCGCGAATCGAGGCGCCGACTTCTGGCGGCCCACCCCGATGCCCTGGCTCTCAGCCGTTCCGTGATGCCGCCAGGAGATCCCGTTCTGAGAGTCAGGGCACCGAAGAATGCGCTTCAAGTAACGGCAATCTTCCCCTTCGGGCTCGTCTCCGAGCTCCACTACGACCCCGAAAGCGAACACTGGATCACGCGATTTCTGGTACCGAAAGACGTGTCCGACGGCGATTACGACGTGAAGGTCCTGATCGTCGAAGCCGATGGAACGGTCCGCTCTTCAGTGATTCCGTACACCATCGACAGCTCGGCGCCCGAACTTTCGGTCGCTGTCACGACGATCGCGAACGGCATCCGGTTGGCAGTGCGGGCGAACGAGGACTTGCGAGAAGTTCGTGTCAGCCTCGTCGGAGCAGCGTCCCTCGACGCTCCGTCGGGCGGTGGCGCGACCTGTACGGACGCGACCTGCACGTTGGTAGAGGCGGGCGATCCTCGTCGTCGGTGGACAGATCTGCGTCTGCCACCGGGCCGTCACACCTTGCGCGTGACCACGTCGGACCGGGCTCGCAACGAGGCCCAAAAGGACGTCGAGGTCCTCGTGCTCGCACCCTTTTCGACGGAGGCCCGCTGATGTCTCTTCGGTCTTTCGCTGCCGTGGTCGCCGCGGGGCTTTGCCTCGCGTCACCGGGCCGCGCCCAAGTCGCCCCCACCCCATCTGAGACGCTCCGCGCGCAAGAACCTCAAGCCATCCGGATCTACACGAACACCGACGACGTCGAGGATCTGGCCAGCGACGGAAAGTCCGTTTGGGTGGCGACGCGAGGGGGCCTCGCGCAGTACGACGCTTCGAACCACACCCGCGTGCGGCTCTTCACGACCGCCCACGGCCTCGACACGCCCTGGGTTCGCTCCGTGCGGATCCTGGCGAACGGCATCGTCGAGGCACGCACTCGAACGCAGCGATGCGCCCTGCGCGACCAATCGTTCCACTGCGTTCCAGCCCCCATGTCCCCTCCTCGGGTCACGGTCGGGCAGTATCACCGGGGGCTGCGAGTCACCGCCACGCGGGCGGTGGCTGGCGAAACCTGGCGGGGGACCGCTGGCGGCGGCCTCTGGGTAGGCGACACATCCGTCACCCCCACCGGGGAACTGTGTGGAAACCACGTCACCTCTCTCGAGCGCCACGAAGGGGATCTATGGGTTGGCACTTTCAACGACGGTCTCTGCGTGCGCTTGGGAGAGCGATTCGAGGCGCGCCCCGCGCCCTTTCGGATGGTCAACGCACTCGCTTCGACCCCGAAAGGACTGTACGTGGCGGCCGGCGAAGGCCTGTTTCGGACGACCGACGGGGTGCACTTCGATCGCGTCGTTGAAGTCAGTGAGCGCGGCGCCAACGGATTGGCCTTCGATGGGAAATCCCTCTTCGTCACGACTCCCGGAGCGCTCCATCGTTTGCGCATCCAGGGCGGACCAAGCCGGGGGGCATGGTGGCTTCCGGGCGGGAGCCGTTCACTTCAGTCCGTGTCGATCGCGGGCTCGAACCTGTGGATGGCGACGGAAGATCGGGGCGTCATCCGATTCGACCTGCGTCACGGGCGCCGCGCCCAGTTCGACGTTTTTGATAGGACGCGGGGTCTCGAGTCGAGTTGGATGCTCGACGCCGCCGGCACGTGCGACGGCGGCGTGATCGCCGCGACCTTGCAAAGCGGCTTCGTTCACATCGATGCCCACGGCCGGGCCGCTCGCCTGGACGGCATGCCTGACCCTTGGGGGCTCACGGTTCACGCGAGTCGTAGCGGAACCTGGGTCGGTTCTCAGGGTGGGGCCGCCCTGATCTCAAACGGCACCGTGCGCCGCGTCGAAGGGCTGCCCGACGGTCGGGTACACGCGATCTTGGAGGAGGCGGATGGGGTGTACTTCGGCACCGAGCTCGGGCTCGCGTATCTTCCCGTTCAGACTCCGGCCGAAACCAACGCCTCCGAGAAGTGCGTTTTCAAGTAGTCGACCAGCGCCCGCACGGCTGGCGCCAAATAACGCCGACTCGGATACACGATGTGGAGTCCGCCACCTTCTACGCGGAGCTCGGGCAGGACCTGCCGAAGAGCTCCGCTTTGGAGGTAGCGCTCCGCCGCCGTCGAGGGAACGAGCGCGATTCCCAGTCCACGCAGGGTCGCGCTCAGGACACCCGTGAGATGGTTCGTGGCCAGGCGCCCCTGGACGGGAACACGAACGGTGCGGTTGCCAGACCCGAGCGTCCAGGTCGTCCCATCTGACGTTCTGCTTTGGAGAACGCAGGCATGCTGAGTGAGATCCTTGGCCTCGCGGGGCACGCCGCGTTTCTCGAGATAGCTGGGACTTGCCACTAAGAGGAGGTGGCCTCCCAAGAGCTGATGCGCGACCAAGGTCGAGTCCGCGAGAGCGCCCCCGCGAAGCGCCACGTCGAACTCTTCGGCAACGAGATCGACCCGTCGGTTCGAAAGATCCAGATCGACGCGAACCTGCGGATACAGGTCCAGAAAGTCCGCGAGAACGCCGACGAGGGAAACCACATCTGCGGGCGCAGACAGGCGAACGCGCCCCTGGGGCTCGGCCCGACACGCGGAAAGCTCGCGTTCGACCGACTTGAGTTCCTCCAGCGTGCGCGAGACGCGCTCGTGGTAGATGCGCCCCGCGTCCGTGAGACTCAGCCTCCGCGTCGTCCGCTGCAACAACCGGACCTGCAGCGAGTCTTCCAAACGGGCGATGCGCCGGCTCACCGTGGAGACCGGAAGCGCGAGCTTTCGCGCGGCGCGAGTGAAGCTGCCGTGCTCGACCACGGCCCGGAAGATTTCGAGATCGTTCAGGTCTCGCTGCACGCGCGCAGATTATACCGCCCCGAGCAATAGTGCATCTCAAATTCCCCCACTGCCTCGCCAGCAGCAACGCTCTAGGTTCTCGCTCACACCCATCGAGGAGAACCCCAATGACCACAATCTCGGAAAAATCAGCGCCGTTCGCGCGCATCATCCTGGGCCTCGCCTTCGCGGTATTCGGCCTCAACGGATTTCTACACTTTCTCCCTACGCCTCCCTACGACGGGCCGGCTGGCCAGTTCTTGGGTGGCTTGGCCGCGGCGGGGTACTTCTTCCCGCTGCTCAAAGGAACTGAGGTGCTGGTCGGCCTGGCACTTCTCGGAAATCGCTTCGTCCCCCTTGCGCTGACGATCCTCGCGCCCATCACCATCAACATCTTCGCCTTTCACGCGTTCGTCGCTGGGAGCGGAACCGCGCTTCCGATCTTCCTCGCAGTGCTGCAAGTGGCGCTCGCCTACCACCACCGCGAGGCATTCCGCGGCGTGCTGAGTGCCGGCGCACGGGGCCCAGTGCGCGCGGCGCCGGCTTCCCGAAAGCAGGCGGGGGCCACCGCCTGATCGCGGGCTACGGCACGACGGACGAATCCAGCCGCCCCGCAGTTGACCGGGGCCCCAACGCCGGCACCTGGACTGGATCTGCGCACGCTGCTTCGCAGCGCGCGCAGATCCGCTCATTTGGGGCCGCAAGTCCTCTCGAATCCACGAGCGCGCATGTTATACGGGCGGCCTACTGCTCACCGAGATACCCTCAGGGGAGGGTTTCTCGGAGCGCTCCCCACCGTGGAGGCGCTTTGGGTTTCTCGGCACGCTCCGGGGAAAGGAAAGGCACAGGCACGAATATGCTGCGTTTCGCCGCGGACTACCGCACGCTGCTCTGGACGCTGGTCTTCACACCGGGCCTCATCGCACTGCAATACGCTAGGCCGGAGCTCCTCCCGTATCTGTCGTGGCTGAGCTTCTACTTCGCCATTTCCTGCGGCGTCATCGCGCACAACCATCTGCATTCGCCGACCTTCAAGAACAAGAAGCTCAACGAAGCGTTCGCAAACTGGATCGCGATCTTCTACGGCTACCCGACGTTCGCGTGGATCCCAACGCACAACCTGAATCACCACAAGTTCGTCAACAAGCCCGGTGACGCGACCATCACCTGGCGCTTCACGAACAAGCACAACTACCTGGTCGCCTCGACGTACTTCTTCGTGTCTTCGTACTACCAGAGTGGACCCATCAAGGAGTTCATCGCGAAGGCCAAAGCGCAGAGGCCGGATCAGTACCGGCGCATCATTGCCCAGTACTTCGTCGTCTTCGGAACCCACGCCGCGATGCTCACCCTCGCCATCGCCCTGCACGGTGTAAAGCTGGGTCTTTTGACTTGGGGCCTGACGATGGGCGGACCCGCGCTCGTGTCCCTCTGGACGATCATGACCTTCAACTACGACCAGCACGTCCACACGGACCCGTGGTCGAAGTACAACCACTCACGCAATTTCGTGGGTTGGGCCGTGAACTTCTTCCTGTTCAACAACGGCCTGCACACCGCCCACCACGAAAAAGCGGGGCTCCACTGGAGCAAGCTCCCGGAGCTCCATGCCGAGCTCGCGCCGCACATCCACCCCGAGCTCAACCAGAGGAGCCTCTGGCTCTACTGGTTCAAGAATTACGTTCTCGCGATCGTGATGCCCAGCGTGGGAACCAAGCAGATCGGACGCGCCGGATTCGAGCCGCCGGATGGCAAGCTCGACATCACCACGGCCGAAGTCGGCATCGGCGAAGCCGGAACCAACGCCACCCGGGTCTGAAGCAGCACAGTCCAGCCAGACCCGCGTCGCATTTCGAGACGCTCGTCCACGAGCTGCCGACGGTGGTCGTTCGTGCCCCCCGTGGCTGGGGCAAAGGGCAAGCGGCCGGGAGCGCGGGCGGCTCTCGTCCTCGGGATGTTGCTCTCGGCCTGGATGCGCGGTCCGCCGAGCGCCCTTGCGGCCACCGTCGCCGTCAGCAGGGCCCTGCGTGAAGCCGACATCGAGATTCCGTTCCCCCAGCGAGACCTTCACTTGAAAAGTGTGGATTCTTCGTTGATTTGGGCAGCTCGGCACGATGGAGGTGCTTCGCGCTAGCGATCGTCCGAATGGAGACGCAAACCGGATGGCAACGAACGAGGATCTGGCCCGCTGGGCCGCGACACTGCTCTCCCAGGGGCGCCGCGCGATTTCCCTGGACGAAGTCGGCGACGCGATCGGCGCGGCCGCGGTCACTCCGCCGGAGATCGAGAAGCTCTTCGATCGACTGGAGGCGGCGGGGTGCACCATCGGCGAAACGTCCGCGAAGAGCTCGAAAGCGCATCTGAAAGAAGTTCTCGCGACAGCGCGAGCCTTCCGAACGGAACACGGAAGAACCCCCACCACACGAGAAATCGCCGAAGCGAGCGGTCTCGAGACGAGCCAGGTCAACGCGGCGCTCCTCTTCGTGCAAGTGCTGCAGCGCTGATTCGAGTGCGATTCTCAGGTCGCCTGCGCGGTGCTTCGTATCAGAAGGTCGTGCACTTGCACGTGGGGCGGCGTCCCGAGCGCGTAGGCCACGGCGTCGGCGATGTCGGCCGCTTCGAGAACCTTGAATCGCGAGTACCGGCGCCGCGCCTCCTCCTCGCTGCCGAAGTACCGCTGGTGAAACTCGGTCTCCACGAGGCCCGGACTTACCGACGTGACGCGCACGGGGAGCTCGGCCTCGTGCAGCTCCAGTCGGAGGGATTCGGTCAGCGCGCGCACCGCGAACTTGGTGGCGCCGTACAAGTTGCTGCCTGGAGGGACGCGATGGGCCGCCATGGAGCTGAGATGGAAGATGTGT
Organism: Polyangiaceae bacterium; assembly: GCA_050289625.1. GTDB lineage: Bacteria > Myxococcota_A > Polyangia > Polyangiales > Polyangiaceae > NIC37A-2. The sequence goes on from JBNKGC010000098.1 coordinate 7,522, forward strand.
CCCTCTCCACCGCGCCTCCGCATGTCTTTGACTGCTTCGCGCGTGCACAGGCAAAGCCCGAGGACGTTGACTTCGAGCATTTCCCGCCACTCGTCCGTCTCGCCAGAAAGCAGCGACGACCCGTAGCCGAGCCCCGCGTTGTTCACGAGCACGTCGACGCCGCCCCAACGCTCCCGCACGGAGTCAACCGCGCGGACGACAGAGCTCTCGTCGCGCACGTCGAGCTCGACCGGGAGTAAGCGTTCCTCCCCGAGCTGGGATTCGAGCTCGACGAGTCGCTCGATGCGGCGAGCGGCGGCCGCAACCTTCATTCCGGCGGCAGCCAACCTCTGAGCGACCGCGCGACCGATGCCACTCGAGGCTCCGGTAACGAGGACGCTCTTTCCCTCCCAGCGTGCCATGTGCGTCATGTGATGCTGGTTACCCGAGGACGCGAACGACGTCGAGAACTGCAGACTGGATGCACGCGTCCGGTGGCATGCGATCGACCCGGAAGTAACACTACCGACGAGCGCACGACGCGCCGCGTGGGAGAAGGGGGATCCATGACCAGCACGAGGGGGCCCGCATGGTTGGGCGTTGCAGCAGTCAGCTTGGTTGCCTGCGCCCAGGGCACGGGCAAGGGCGTCACTGCGACGGCCGCCGAGGTGAGCGCAGAACGCGGCCCGGGCGAGGCCGTGACCATCGATTGGCAGGGACAACCGGCGGTGACGAAGGGACGAATGGAAGCGCGCATCCCTGGTGAAGAGCCCTTCGAAGGCCACTACATGCAAGTCTTGGGAGCCCTCAGCCCAGACCGCGGCATCGACCCCAACTTCGGCGCTTATTGGAGCGACGATTTCGCTGACCGCGGTGACTTCGGCCCCGACTTCTACTCGGATCGGTTCTGGTTTTACTACCCGGGGCGCGTCATCGCGGTTCTCGACAACGCTGACGGCACGGCGATGCGTTGCCGCTTCAACCTCGAACAGGTCGATGAGGGACTTGCGGGAGGCGCCTTTGGCCAATGCCAGACGACGGACGGGAAGCTTTTCGAGTCCGTTACGATGAACCGCTCCGATTGATGCATTCGCGGAGCGCCCCGAGAGAGCACGTCGATGCGCGATTCAGACCGAAGTGAGGCATCTCGGGTCAGAGTAGCTCGAGACGCACTCTGAAGACTGGATCGCCCGACGCTCCCGCACCTGAAGACAGGCCGCCGCGCCGTCGATCGTTCCGAGCTATCCTGAAAGGTGGGACACGGAAGGCGATGAGATGGATGGGCCTCATCTTCGCGCTACTCGTCCTCTCGTGGGCGGCGCTCGTGCACGCCTCGAACGAGGGGCACGGAGTCGTGCTGGAGATTGATGGTCCGATTGGGCCTGCCACCTCCGAGTACGTCAGCCAGGGAATTCAGCAGGCCGAGGAAACCGATGCGTCCCTGGTCCTCCTCGAGATGGACACCCCCGGCGGCCTCGACACCGCGATGCGCGAAATCATCGGAGAGGTGCTCGCGTCGGAAGTACCCGTCGTCGGGTACGTCGCGCCCCGCGGCTCTCGCGCGGCCAGCGCCGGCACGTACATCCTCTTCGCGACCCACGTCGCGGCCATGGCCCCAGCAACCAATCTAGGCGCAGCCACACCCGTGCAGATCGGCGGTCTACCTACGCCCGGTGGAGAGCCCGAAAAACCGGAAAGGGGCGCTGGGGAGGAGCAGGAGGCTCCCCCGGCGAGCGCCCTCGAGCAGAAGGCCAAGAACGACGCCACGGCCTACATCCGGGGGCTGGCAAAGCTCCGAGGACGCAACGTCGAATGGGCCGGGCGTGCGGTCACCGAAGCGGCGAGCCTCCACGCGGAAGAAGCCCTCCGAGAAGGAGTCATCGACGTCGTCGCCGATAGTAGAGCCGACCTCCTCGCGAAACTCGACGGTCGCGTCGTGACCCTCGATCGGGGCCCGGTGACGCTTCACACCGACGGGCTCGCGCTGCGGCAGGTGGAGCAGACGTTCCGCAACCGACTCCTGTCGGTCATCACCAATCCCAACGTCGCGTACCTCCTCCTGCTCTTGGGCATCTACGGACTGTTCTTCGAGCTGGCGAATCCAGGATTCATCGCCCCAGGTGTCATCGGCGGGATAGCCCTCCTCCTCGCGCTCTTCGCATTGCAGATGCTCCCGGTGAACTACGCCGGCATCGCACTGATCCTCCTCGGGACCGCTTTCATGATCGGCGAAGCCTTCGTCCCGAGCTTCGGAGCGCTCGGGATAGGTGGAGTCATTGCCTTCGTATTCGGCTCGATCATGCTCTTCGACGAGGCCACCGGTGCGTATGACGTATCGCTCGGACTGATCGTCGGACTTGCGGCCGCGAGTGTCCTGTTCTTCGTCGGCGTGGTCGGGCTCGCGATACGCGCGCGGCGTCGCCCTGTCGTCAGCGGCCGTGAGGAGCTCGTCGGAGCAGTCGGGGTGGCCACCGAGGCATTCTCCGGGGTGGGATTCGTGCGAGCTCATGGAGAGCTGTGGACCGCGCGCTGTGATGTACCCCTTCACCGGGGAGACAGAGTGCGGATCCGCGACGTGGACGGCCTCCGGCTACGAGTCGAACCGGACGTCCGAGGAAGCGCATCTTGAACGACGAGGGGAGCCCTGATGATGAATCAAATTGCAGTGTACGTAGTCGTTGCTCTCGTCGCCTTCCTGGCGGCTTCCGCAATCAAGATCCTCCGGGAGTACAAGCGCGGCGTCATCTTCACGCTCGGTCGCTTCACCGCGGTCAAGGGGCCAGGATTCGTTCTGGTGATTCCCATCGCACAGCAAATGGTCCGAGTCGATTTGCGCACGATCGTGATGGATGTCCCCACCCAAGACGTGATCTCACGCGACAACGTGTCGGTCCGAGTCAACGCGGTCGTGTACTTCCGAGTGATCGATCCGGAACGGGCCATCATCCAGGTCGAAGACTTCATGGTCGCGACCAGTCAGCTCGCTCAAACGACCCTGCGCTCCGTTCTTGGACAACACGAGCTCGACGAAATGCTGGCAGAGCGCGACAAGCTGAACGCCGACATCCAGCGCATCCTCGACGAGCAGACCGACGCCTGGGGGATCAAGGTGAGCAACGTCGAAATCAAACACGTCGACCTCGACGAGAGCATGGTGCGGGCGATTGCCCGGCAGGCCGAAGCCGAGCGAGTACGCCGGGCCAAGATCATCCACGCCGAAGGAGAACTCCAGGCCTCGCACAAGCTGCTCGAAGCAGCCCAAGTCTTGAGCGAGCAGAGTCAGGCTCTCCAGCTTCGCTACCTACAAACGCTCACCGACATCGGTGCACAGAAGACCATCGTCTTCCCGCTGCCTCTCGACGTTCTCGGTTCCCTGATCGGTGCCGGTCGCGAGCGGCTCGAAGGGCCCGTCGTCGTACCCGACCGGCGCGAAGCGGAGTCGAGCGAGCGGCGACACTGACGGAAGGAGGCGACGCGGCGCGTCCCACTTGCGGCATGTCCCCCTGACGTGGGTCGTCGGAAGCATCCCCCGCCGGGCCGCGTACTCGTGAAGATCTCCGAAGGCGGCGGACCAACCGGAACGGTTCGCGGGCTCGACCGTGAGAATTCCTTCCGCGGCCCCGCTTCGCGCTCCTTGCGCGGCTGGCACCAGCATCCCCGGGATAGCCCTGAAAATCGGTTCGACCGGCGCCACCCTAAGCGATCGCGGGAATGTGGCCGTCCTGGAGACACAGGGGAGGAATGTCCGGACGGGTGAGAACACGCGCGGCAGCGATCGGGTTCGCTCTCGCCCCGCACTTCGTGGACCCTGCTCGGGCCGAAGTGCTGGCCCCGCCCCCGGAGCCCTCCACGACTCCTGGCTGGCCCGCACCGGAAGAAGCGAGCGACGCCATGCTCGAGGAGGGCACCCCCGCCTCTCCACGCGTTCGGTCGTCGCCCGAAGCTCCTGAATCCGCTGCGATCCCTGCCCCGCTCGAGGAGGCGCAGCGAGACTACAACGCGCCCGATCCGCATCGCGACCTGAACAACCACGTGCGTGCCTTTCTCGGCGGGATGTTCGCCAACTACGGCCTTTGGCAACTCGATTGGGCCCTCAACGACAAGAAGATCTTCTTCGTCACCCGGCAGGAGATCGATAATAACTTCCAACGTGGCCTGGAAATCGACAGCGATTTCTTCCGGACCAACTTCTTCGGACACCCCTATCAGGGGTCCATGTCGTTCGGTGCGGCGCGCGGCGCAGGGCTCTCGTATTTCGAAGCCCTTCCTTACCCTTGGGCAAACAGCTTGTTCTGGGAGTTCTTCGCCGAGACCGAGCCTCCCTCGACGAACGATCTCATCTGGACGTCGTGGGGAGGTACGGTTCTTGGCGAGGCGCTCTTTCGGCTGTCCAACGAGCTGCTTCGGGACTCCGATACGGGCATCACACGTGTTGGACGCGAAGCAGGGGCCTTCATCGTCAGTCCCGGCTACGGGCTGACGCGCCTGACGAACGGGCACAGTTGGAAGGACGGTCCCCCTCCCCTGGACCATCGATTCGTGCGGGTCGAACTGTTCGGGGGCATGACGGGACTCACAGCCAACCAACTCGATGGGGCGGAAGATCCAGGCATCCTTCCCCTCATCGGGTTCGACGTGCGTTACGGCGACTATCTACCGCGCGAAGAGCCGGGCAGGCTTCGGCCATACGAGTCCTTCGACCTGTACGCCGCGATCAGCCAGTTCACCAAAGATCTGGAAGGCGCGCAGATCTACATCGAAGGACCCATGTACGGGTGGAACGTCTGGCTCCACGATGCGGGAACACGACACCCGGACAACGACGTGGTGGCCGTTACGAACTTCTACGACTTCTTCGGCGCCGACATCATCTCGTTCGGCGGAACCGGGATCGGCGTGGGGGACTACCTCGTGCTCCGTCCCCCGGGGGGGCTCGTGTACCGACTCAGCGCAAACCTTCAATACAGCCCGTTGACGGTCGCCACGGCTCCCGACGCGGGGGGCTCAGGGGAATTCTTCTCGACCTCGATGGGAGGCACCACATCCGTGTTCTCGAGGCTCGAGCATCCGCGTTTCGGGGAGCTCGGTTTACGCGGGCGACAATACCTGACGACGGTGATCGCGGGTGATCCGGGCACCGAATTCTTCGGGTACATGCGTTTCTGGTACAAGCTCCCTATCACTCGACACTTCGGGTTGGGAGGGGCGGCCTACCTCGTCCATCGAAGTGGCCGCTTCGAGGTCGACCGTCCTCCGCAACTCCGCACAGCGTCATTCGGCGGCGAGCTCTTCGGGTTCTTGAGAAGCCGATGAGCAGCGGACCGAACTGTCACCTCGCGATCCAACTGGTGCGCGAAAAGCCTCCGCAGAATTTCACTCCCCGGAGCGGTCGCAGCCACCCAGAATGACGCAGTCCCGAATCGTGTTGCCCACCACCGCATCGAGAAGTATGCGTAGCAACGGATGGGGCACTCGTATTGGAACTTGCTGAGGCTGACCACTGCCTTCGCTACCTTCAGCGGGACCGCTCTCGCGGCATCGTCCGGTGGCTCCGCGCCTTGGCTCCGCTATGAGCCTCCACCCGAATGTCCCGGTGAGAGTGCCGTCGCTGCTCGGGTGGCCCAGTGGCTGAATAACGCTCCAGTTCCGGCTGATCTCGCGGTGAAAGCGGAGATCGCCTGGGTCGACGACGCATGGGACGTGCACGTGCGCGTCGAGCAGACCGGCAACGCCGGGGAGCGGGAAGTTCGGGTACCAAGCTGCGCTGATGGGGCAGATTTCGTCGCGTTGACCGTGGTCCTGGCTATCGATCCGTCGCTCGTCGAAGGACAGCATCGAGATGCTCGCGCGGAACCAGAACCGGTTTCCGAGGAGGCGGTAGAATACCCAACCGAAACCGCCGGACCATTTATCAAACCCGATGGCTCGACCGCAGAGGACGATCCGAGCCGAGCTGCCGAACCAGCACTACCCATCGAGCGGACCGAGCGCCCCCACTCGCCTCCGCCAGCACTTTTCGCGGGGGGCAATGGGCTGATCCAGACCGGCAACCTACCGGGCGTACACGCGGGGTTGGGCGGCGGGCTCGGACTCGCCGGCAAGCACCTTCAAGCGAGTGTCCTCGGTTCGTGGATTCCGGGTCGCTCGCAAGGGTTCGAAATGGCTCCGTACCCCCTGCGGTTCTCGCAGTGGGGCGTCGTCGTCCGCGGGTGTTACCTGTTTCGGCCCCACGGCATCGCCTTCGGACCGTGCGCGGAGGTCGAATTCGCTCGCGTGAGGGTCGTCGAACTCGACCCTGCCGGTGACGAAGCCGTTGGGAAGTCGTTCTTCATGGGGGGCATCGGGGCGAAGGCTGAGGGTTCGTTGAACGATCGGCTCGTGCCCTACGCTAGCGTGCGCGCCGCGCTGCCCCTGGACAGGACGGCATTTCGCGTCGAAAACGGGCCCACGTTGCACGAATTTGCCTATTCCGTGCAGGCGGAGGTGGGTCTTCAGTTTTTCTTCGACCGTGAGTGATGGAAGCCCGAGCTTTCGACACTCAGCGACCAAGCCATGCATTCACCACCACCCGTCCCTCGTCGGCCCTCCTGGCCTGGTGCTGGGCAGTACGGGGACCCGATCGTTTCGGCGAATGCGGAGAAGGTGCCGAAAGCCGCCGTCGACGAATTTACTGCGACCTTCGATGAGCACGTCGATCTGGTCTACCGGTTCCTCCGGTCGATGGGGTTGTCGGAGCATCAGGCAGAAGATGCTGTGCAGGATGTCTTTCTGATCGTCCACCAGAAGCTTTCTTCCTTCGAGGGGCGTTCGAAAATGAGCACATGGATCTGCGGGATCGCTCGGAACGTGGCCATGAACCACCGGAGACGCGCAAACCGGCAGGGTGCTCACCACGAATTCGACGAGACTCGGGTGCCTGGAGGACCGTCTCCCGAAGACCAGTTCCAAGGCTCCGAGTCCGTCCAGAAGATCCAAGCGTTTGCGAGCAGGCTGGAGGGGGGCATGCGCGAGGTGTTCAGCCTGTGCTTTCTGGAAGAAATGCGCGCCCCCGACGTCGCGGAGATCTTGGGCGTACCGCTCCCCACCGTCTACTCGCGGATCCGACTGCTACGGGTCGCCCTGTCCGATGTCCTCAGCTCCGAAAAGGAAGTTCTCCATGAGCGATGAAGTTGGCGACCTCGAGGTGGACGAGTCCATCCGCGCTTCCCTTCGTGCGGCGCGTGATGCCCTATCTCTGCCTTCGGCGCGGCGCGAGGTGCTTCGTACGCGAGTCATGACGCACCTGGTCCAGGGAACCCCGGTCATGTCGAAGGTAGAACACGACGCTGCCGCGGAACGGACGCTCTCGCCGACTCCACGTGCCGCCATGGCACCGAAGACTGGGTTTTCGGGATGGACGGTGTTGGGGGCCACCCTCGTCGGGCTTGGAGCCGGCTTGACCGGTGGCATCCTCATCGGCGCTCGCCAAGAACCTCCGCCCGCCCCCGTGGTTTCGGCACCGACCGAGGTCGACACCACAGATGAGGTTGCGCCCTTCCCAGCGTCGCTCGAGAGCGCCCCGGCGGACGGGGCGGAAGCGCCGGGAGTAGCAGAGGAGACCGCGTCGACCGAGAGCGAGCCATCTCCTCGAACAAGTGGCTCCGCGGTGGTCGTCACAAGCACGAAGAAAGAACCCGAGCGATCTGAGGCTTCCCTCACCTTTTATGAGGAACTGTCCTACCTGCGCAGAGCTCAATCTGCGCTTCGGGATGGGAAGCCGACCCTTTCCCTCGGGTTGATGCAGGGTCTCGACGAGATCAAGAAGGACGGAGCACTCCTCTCCGAACGGCGGATGACGAAGGTGCTCGCTCTTTGCGCCCTCGGGCGTGACGACGAAGCTCGAAGCATTGCCCGTATTCTCGCGGAGACGGGGTCGGTCGACGTTTACAAGAAGCGGCTGCAGTCGAGCTGTGCCGGACCCATCGAAGAAGGCGAGTGACGAGTGATGGAAAGCCCATTGCCCGACACACAGGTGCATGATCCAAAGGACCCTCGAAAAGAAGTATGTAACGGTGTCAGCGAGCAATAAGGGATTGGCGCTCGTCTTGGGTTTGTCCCTCCTCGCAGCTTGCTCGAGCGACGTCGTCGTGGCTGACGAACCGGGCAGTGATGGGGATGGCGGGGACTGTCACTGCTCGGTCGCACCGGACCCCTATATCGGGTCGGGCGAGTGCGCGAGCGAAGACGAAGCCGCACGAAGCGCCTATGATGCATGGCTTGCCCAGGTCAACCGGGTCTCGCCGCTCGCACCTGGTGTTTGGACGGGAACGATCGATGACCGCGCCGTAACTCTCACCATCGATCCGGACTATGCGATGAGGCTCACCGTCGGCGATGCGCTGGCAATCGATGCGGAGGTGGGTCCGTTCTGCGAGCCCGCGTTCGGTTTCGGTGACTGTGGTGGGCCCTTTCCCGAGGGAGCCGTGTACCCCATCCACGGTGCATCAACTCAAGGCGACAAGCTGACCTTGCCGATCCGCAGCCGTTCCGCGTACACGGAGTGGTGCGCCCTCCAAGAACCCACGAACGAAGGCTGGGAGCGTTGCGAATTCGGCGGGCTCCCGAACCTCGGTTTTTCCATGCCCACCACCGATGAATGTGAGATTGGAGGCGCGCCCATAGAGTGCGGGCGCCTGGCCCTCCTGTCCTACATTCTTCCCTCGGTATGCGGCTGTACCTCCGACGGGTGTTTCGTCGGCTTCTCGGGCACGGAGCAAGAAGACGTGGATCTGCCCATGACGCTCGAGATTGTTGACGGCGGCGACCTCCTGGAGGGGGAAGGTCCCTCGGGAGAGCCGGTGAAACTGGAGCGCGTCGACTGAGCCGTGAGGTCGCGTCCGCTCAACGACCCCGGCGAGCTGACGCAGGCGCCCTCGCCTCGTCGGGACGCACTCCACCCGTTCCCGCACCGATCCAAGGCACCGTGACCCGCCGAGCGCCCAACCACTCCGCCAGGAGCAGCGCCGACGCCGTCGCATCTCGAATCGAGTCAGGCTTCGCGCGCTTGCGCATGGGCGCACCGCGGGCACTGCGATATCTGAGCGGTACGCTTGGTACACGCGAATGGTCACGTCGTCGTAAACGGCTCGAATCTGGTTGTATGGTCGACCGGTCATCAGGCTCTCCTGCCAATGCTTCCCCGCCAGAGGCGCTATTTTTCGGTCACTGGACCGCTCGGTCGAGGTGGAAACACTCGGGAACGCCTCGCGGGCAAAGTACGCGAGCCTCGCTTCGGTGGGAGTCGGGAGCTTCACGTGCGATCTTCGCTCGCGATGAATCGAGCGGGCCCATCCCGTGCCGCCGGTTCCCGTTGTGACGATGACTCCCGAAGAGCTGTGCGTGACGGTAACCGAATTCACGGTGAGCTCGTAGCGCGCCGATTGATGCGACCGTTGGCCAAGAAAAAGCTCGTTCAAAGTGCACAGGTGCTGTCCGTCGTCGAGAGTGACCTCGACCATCGTGCGATCTTGAGTCCCGAAATCACCGTGCCCAACGGCCAGCAGTCGCCGGCACCCGGCGCGTGGATCGTGCGGGACGAGAACCCCGTCGAACAGCTCCGGCGTCGGGTTGATTCCGATCACGGGCTGCCCGTCGAGGTACTTCGCCACGTTTTCGAGTCGCGAGCGACGGTGATCCGCGATTCAGCCCCCGCACTGCTCGGCGTAGGCCGCTGGCGTGAGACCCATTTGGTTTTTGAACTCGTGAATGAGATGCGCTTGGTCGTGGTAGCCAAGATCGCGCGCGACGGCGGCCCAATTGACGGACTCACCTCGGGCAACCCTATCGGCGCACTCTTGAATGCGAGCGCGCCGCACGATCCACTTGCTGCTCACCCCGACGTACTTTTCGAGCGTACGATGCAAACTGCGCACCGAGAGGTTCGCGAGCCGAGCCAGATCCGGGGCGGTAGCCAAGGTGCGGTCCGTCTCGGCGCGCTCGACCCACTCACTCACGCGCTCGAGCACGACCAGATCGACGCCACGGGGCCCGGCAAGGGTTCGGCGGAGAACCGTCCGGACGTGCTCGACGAGAACCCGGCGGGCCTCGTCCGGATCGGCTGGACACGGGGGCGACGCGCACCCCATGGCATGTTCTGCAGACCACACGCGCTCGGCGATCTCTCCCAAGGGCAGAGCCGACACCGCGAAGAATCCGGCGGGACGAAAGCGCAAGCCGGCAACCCATCCAGCACCAGACAACCTCGCAACGAACCGGGCCTTGGCCGGGCCGTGGACGTTCAGCGCTCCGTGTTCGAAGGCCAGATTCACGTTGGGAAAGGGCAGGATTTCCTGCTCGAAGGTGTGCCCCTCGGGCAGATCCCAACGCACCGTCCACAGCCCGCTCACGAGCCGGCGAAGATCTGCGGGCGGTGCGGCCCGGTCGAGATCGAAGTGCTCGAAGCCGATGCGAGGTCGCAGAATACCGCGGGTCGAATTCGTGGAACCCACGAGGGGATTTTGGGCGCAGACGGCGCACTTTTACAATCCCCGTAGACTCCGCCGAGGCAGGGTGCCGCCCATGGACACGACACCCTCCGAAATTTCAGTCACCGAAGTGGCCACCACCGAAAAGCCCACGGCCGCCCATGGGACCCACACGGACCAAGGTACCCCCCGGGGCTACACCTCGCTCACCCCCCACCTCGTGGTGGTCCGCGCCCGCGAAGCAATTGAGTTCTACCGCGACGTCTTTGGGGCCAAAGTGCTGGACGTGACACGAATGGGCGACCTCATCGCGCACGCCGTGCTTCAGCTGCGCTCCGGGTGCTTTTCCCTGAGCGACCCCATGGAGGCGTACGGTCTCGTCGCTCCGAACGGCGAAGCCACCTCGATGAGCCTGGCGCTTTACGTGCGCGATGCGGACGCCGTGGTCGAACGGGCCGTCGCGGCGGGCGCGCGCCTGAGAGAGCCCCTCTCTACCTTCGTCTCGGGCGATCGCTACGGGTCGCTCGTCGATCCGTACGGTGTCCGATGGGCCGTGATGACTCGCGTCGAGGATTTGTCTTTCGAGGAAAGTGCGCGGCGTGTCGCGGAGTGGGCGGCAGCGCAGAGTTAGCGCGAGCATCGCGCGGAGAGGGGTGGGGCCATCGGCCTTCCCCCTGGGATGAAATCTTCCACCAGCCCGAGGCCGTTCGTCTCCCCTGCCGTCGAATTCCGCGGCGCGTAGATTGGGTGGGGTCAACTTCGTCTTGCGGGTTCAACGAAACTCCTCACTCACGAAAAACCAATGCGTCGACTCACCCATCGAATCTCCGGGTTGGCCCCCATCGTGGCTCTCTCCGCGTTTTCAACGTCCCCGGCCTACGCAGACAACCCCATCGTTCAACACGTCTACACGGCTGACCCTGCGCCCATGGTGCACGACGACACCGTGTACCTCTGCACCAGTCATGACGAGGACGTCACCGTGGGCGGCTTCTTCACCATGAACGATTGGCGCGTTTTTTCGTCCAAAGACATGGTGAATTGGACGGACCACGGATCGCCCCTGAGCTATCATTCGTTTTCTTGGGCGACGGGAAAGGCCTGGGCTCCCCAGTGCGTCGAGCGCAACGGGAAGTTCTATTTCTACGTGCCCGTATCGGACGCCATCGGGGTCGCCGTGGCGGACAGTCCTCTCGGCCCGTTCGAGGATGCCCTCGGCAGGCCGCTGGTCAGCAATTACCAATACATCGATCCCACGGTGTTCATCGACGATGACGGTCAGGCATACCTCTACTTCGGCAACCCGAGGCTTTGGTACGTCAAGCTGAACGAAGACATGATCTCGTTTTCGGGACAGATCGAGCAGATCCCCGAAACGACGACGAGCTTCGGACAGCGAAACGGCGATCAGTCCCGCCCGACCCTCTACGAGGAGGGACCGTGGTTCTACAAGCGAAACGACCTGTACTACATGATGTTCGCGGCAGGTCCGCTCCCGGAGGACATCAGCTATTCGACGAGCCCCGGACCAACGGGACCGTGGACCTACGGGGGGCTCATCATGCCCAACCAAAGCGGCCACGCTTTCACCAATCACGCGGGCGTGGTGGACTTCAAGGGGCACTCCTTTTTCTTCTACCACACCCAGGAGCTGCCCGGCGGTGGTGGCTACAAACGCTCCACGGCCGTCGAAGAGTTCACGTACAACGCAGACGGGTCGTTCCCGACGATCAACAAGACCAGGGAGGGAGTGACCGAGTCGGTCGATCCGCTCGTCCCCTACTACCGAGTCGAGGGCGAGACGATCGCCTGGGAGTCTGGCATCGAAATCGAAGACTGTAGCGAGGGTGGCCGCAACGTCTCGGACATCGATAACGGTGACTATATCAAGGTCGAGTCGGTCGACTTCCTGACGGGGGCGATTTCGTTCGAAGCCAGCGTCGCTTCGGGAGGAAATGGGGGAAGCATCGAGCTTCGCCTGGACGCGGTGGATGGTCCTCTGGTGGGGACGTGTGCGGTGCAATCCACCGGTGGGTGGCAGGAGTGGCAGATGGTCTCGTGCGACGTGACGAATGCCATGGGCGTGCACGATCTATTCCTGGTCTTCACCGGTGGAGGAGGTTCCCTCTTCAACCTCGATTGGTGGCAATTCGAGCCGAAGGATCCGCTCCCCGCCGGTACGGGTGGGTCGGACGGAGTAGGTGGTACCGGCGGTGCCCCTCTGGGGGAAGGCGGTGCCCTGGCGACCGGAGGTTCCACGCAAGAGCCCATGGGTTCCACGGGAGGAACTCCCGGCGGAGATCCCAACCCCGGCACGGGAGGTTCGTTCGACGGCAGCGGGGGTTCGATAGCGACGAACGGGACCGACGGGGATGCGGGATGTGCCTGCGCGACCGGGCCA
>JBNKGC010000099.1:0-20298 GCA_050289625.1 Polyangiaceae bacterium
AGTCAGGATCTCTCCAGGAGACGTCGTCCTTTCCGCCATCAACTAGGGTGGAACTTGCGTCCAGGTGCAGGTCGAAGTCTTCCGCGAGTACGGTCGTTGTATCTTGGAACGGCTCGTCGACGTCCAGATCGTTGGTGACGTTCTCGGTGCCATTTCCACCGTAGCGGGTGTCCCCACTTTCGACGTTGGTGTTACTGTGGTCGATGTTCCAGGTGGTGCCGGTGGAGGTGTGGAGGTCGACCATGCGATGATCGAGCCGGTGCCCGGTACTTGTCCCTTCCGTTCGTCGAGTCCGTCCAACAGCTCTTCATGCACTTTCAGGAGCCAGGCCTGGCGTTTCTGCTGGCGGAGCAGACAAGCGATCAACCACGCCAACCAGGGTTTCCCGGAAAACCCAGAAATTACTCCAGGAATCTGGTGTTAAGGAGTTGCCACATTGTCTCCCTAGAAAGTGGTTCACATTAGCCAATTTCTCTCTTGTCCCAACACAGTCGCGACGGCTGTATCGTCTTCGCGCGGTAGACCAAGGATGTCGCGACTGAGGGTCTCGCGAAACAAGCCCAACGGCACTCGTTGACCAGGAAGGACTGGAAGTCCGTGCAGTACATATACCCTTTCACATCACCACTCGGGGACATTGATGAAAGTACTAGTTATCGGTGCTGGACCTGTGGGTCTGGCCGCGGCGCTTGAACTGGCCTTTCACGGCCTCACGCCGGAGCTGGTCGAAAAGCGCCAGGGCCCCTCCGAATTTTCCCGGGCCGTGGGCATCATTCCCATCACCAGGTACAACCTCCGCCACGAAGGCGTCGGCGACGCCATCCTCCGCGAGGCCGTGCCCTGGCGCAAAATGCAATTCCACCGTGGCGACAAGGTCCTCCTCGATCTCGACCTCTCTGCCAAGATAGCGCCCGCAGACTGCATTCTCGGCTTGCCGCAAGACCGCACCGAAGTCCTGATCCGCAATGCCCTGAGCAAGCTGGGCGTCACCACCCACTTCGGCACCGAGGCTCTCAGCCTGAGCACCGATGACGAGGCCGCGACGGTGACCTTGTCCGATGGCCGCTCCGAGCGTTATGACTGGGTGATCGCCTGCGACGGCAAGCATTCTCGTATGCGCCAACAGCTCGGCATTGCCTATGACGGATTCGACCTCGATGGAACCTGGTCAATCGCCGATGTCGACATGGGGGAGGGATTCGACTGCGAGCAGGTCCGCTTCTGGATCCAGGGGCACGACGGCGTGATCGCCACTTGTTTGCCGATCGAGCAGCGACGGGCCCGGGTCCTGTCCTCGACCACCGATGCCATCGCCGCCATTCCGGTCGACCTCGGCATCCAACATATCCGCCGCACTGGCACCTTCTCGATATCGGTTCGTCAGGCCGCGAGCTACCGTAAAGGTCGGGTACTGCTGGCGGGTGATGCCGCCCACTGCCATTCGCCGATCGGCGGCCGCGGCATGAACCTGGGCATCGACGATGCGATCGCGGCGGTGCGGGCCATTCTCGATGATACCGTCGAATTCTACAGCGATGAACGCTGGCCGGTGGGCGCCAAGGTCATCAAGCAGACCGAGCTGGCGCGCAAAACCGTCTCATCCGACGGCCTGGCCGAACGACTGGCGGTTTCGGCGATGATGTCGACCATGCAGCACTTCCATGCTCTGCATGCGCCGCTGATCAAACGAATGGGGGAATTGTAGAGCAGGTGGCACCGCTAAACTTCTTCATCGCTCCGCATCAATGAGGAAAAGAGCACTTCGCTTCGCTCGCGATCTTTGCAACGGGGGCCGTCTGCGCTCCCACGCCTCCCTCTCGGTCGGTGACGGGGATTGACGCCTCGTCACTCCTCCGCCTCAGGTCTCGCTTGCCTCGCTTCGCTCGCAACTTCGCACACCCAGTCGCATTCGCCACCGCGACTTTTGCTCGCACCCTCCCGCGCAGTCCGACGCATCATGCAATTTTCGCCATTACTTGGCCTTCTCCTCGGGCTCGGCTTGGTCGCCTGCCGCACTTCGACTGCGCCTCGAGATTCCGCGCAGCCCGCGTTTCCCGCTGCGGGCACGTCAGCTTCGAACGCTCCCGCATCCCACGAAGAGACCCCGGCGCAACCGGGCACGAACTCGAAGGCCACGTCGAACGCACCCGCCGAAGCTTCGGCGGTCGCTCCCCACCCCTCGCCCCACCTCGCACCGTCGTCGAAACCGGGCGCGCGCCCGCGCGAGCTCGAGCCGGTTCTCGACTCGAGCCTCGCTGGTGTCTTCTCCGCTGAAGGAATGACCGGCGCCGTAGCCCTCTACGAAGTGAACCGCGGGGCACCAGACGCCCAGGACCGGTTCGTCTGCAGCGATCTCGAGCGGTGCCGGCGTGGTTATTTGCCCGCATCGACCTTCAAGATCGCCAACTCGCTCATTGGGCTCGAGACACGCGTGCTCGAGTCGGCGGAAACCGTTCTTCCTTGGGACGGGGCCGAGTACACCGTCGAGGCATGGAACCGCGACAACACGCTCCGGAGCGCCATCGCTGTGTCGTGCGTCCCTTGCTACCAGCGCATCGCGCGTGGCGTTGGCGAAATGCGCATGAAGGAATGGCTCGAGCGGCTCGACTACGGCAACCATCGGAGCACGCCGAGGCTCGAGTGGTTCTGGCTAGAAGGTGATCTGCGCATCACGCCACTTCAGCAGATCGATTTCTTGTGGCGCTTGCGTGAAGCAAAACTTCCGGTTTCGCAGCACTCGCGCGACGTCGTGCTCGACATCCTCGCGCTATCGCAGACCAATGGCGCCGTACTACGCGCCAAGACGGGGCTCGCGAGCGCGTCGATCGTCGGGTGGTTCGTCGGGTTCGTCGAGGCGCCCGACCGGACGATCTACTTTGCGACCATGATCGACGGCGCGGGAGTTCCAGCGGAGATCGCGCCTGCTCGCAAACGCATCACGTCTCGGGTGCTTCGGGAATGGGCACAGGTCGACATCCCTGCCGAATGACGAGCGCCACGGCGCGTCGGTGTGTACCCAGAGTACACGTTTAGTCACATCGACGGCTTCACCTCGGCCCTGACTTCGTTCATGTTGCAGGGGTGCCCGACGAGCCTTCCGTGAGCGTTTTCGCCTACCTCGACTACCGCGCCGCCCTGCGTGATTTGTACGCGCACAAGAAGGCGACGGAGTACGGATTTTCCTACCGCGCCGTTTCGAAGCGGGCGGGCCTCCGATCGATCACGAGTAGGCTCAAAAGCATCGAACGGCACAACAAAGCACGACACTTCGTGGCCACGGTGCACGGCATGGAGCTCGAAAGGGCAAGCGAGGGCCTTCGGCGTCGTCCAGGTCCGCGCCCTGTCCGGTTCACGAGCCTCGCAGGACCCGCTCTTGTGGTGATCGCCTGTGCAGCGCACGAACCCGAGATCTCCTCGCCACCGCCAGCCGAGTCAGCACCGTCCGCGAGCGAGCCGGTGCCCACCGCGAGTGAGCGAGCGCCCGCCCCGCCGGACGTCCCCGCAGTGCCACCGGACGAAGCGACACCTTCTCACTCCGCCGGGGTGTGGCCAGCGTGTCAGTCCAGCGACTGGACGAAGCGGTCCCTTCCGGCCTTGCTCGAACCGGGAAAGACGGCCAATCCCGAGTGGCCCGATCAACCGTCCGCCACCGCTGGCGCCTTCGACAGAACGTGTTCGGATTCTCCGAGCGGTCCTCGCGAAGCCGACTCGGGTGTCGTCCTACTAGACGGTGTCGAAGTGCGTTTGACCGAGGTAGCACCCGCGGGACTCAGCGGGCGACAGTGGCCCGGAAACCAATGCACCTTCGAGCTGCGCCTCGCCGACGGATCGGGTCGCCCTGTGGAGCTCGGACCGGACGAGGTGCCTCCCTTCACCTCCGTCACCTCGCTCGTACGTGCGGGCTCGGCCGTTTGGCTCGAGCTGTCCTTCAACGGCTACACGTCGGAGTTTCCGAACGGCGGCAACCGCATCATTGCCGTCGACCTGTGTGACGGCCGAGTCGCCTGGAAATCCGCAGACGGCGTTGCCAACGGAGGTCTCCTGCTTGCGGGAGACTACCTCATCTCCGCGTTCGGCTTCACGAACGAGCGTCGCTCCGTGTTCGTACTGGACGCGTACAGCGGCGAGGTCGTCCAGAAGCTCCCCATCCGGGAAAACATCTGCCCCAGCAAATCCTGGGCTCCCCACTGGGATGGCGGCCGTTGCGACGCGCCTGGTCAGCTCGTCGGCGCAGCAGGCTCCCCGCGGATCGAGGACGGCCTCTTCCTAGTCGACACGAACACGGGCTCGTCGGCGTTCGAGTTGATCGCGACGCCCGTGCGCCCTGCGCTCGACGCGACGGTGTCGCCCTCCGAGCCTCCAATCGGTTCAGCACCGAAATCGAGGTGAGACCACGCTCGGCACGGCAACTTCACGGAAGGGGGCCGGCTTCCCACGGCGACGGGGACATCCGAGCCGCGAGGTGTTCCAGGAACGCGTTAACCTTGGGGGAGAGGTGGCGAGCCGTCGGATACACCGCGTGGAGCACGATGTCCGGTGAGGACCAATCCGGGAGCAAGCGCTGAAGTGCACCGCTTCGAAGCGCCGACACGCACAGATGAAGCGGCAGCATCGCGACTCCGAGATCCGCGATGACCGCCTCGACGAGGAAGTCGAGATTGTTTGCCGTCATTCGCGCGCGCACGTCGATCGCGCGAACCTCGCGTTCCCGTCGAAGCGTCCAGCGGGCTCCGGTCGAGCCCGCGCCGAAGACGATACCGTCGAGGTCCTTGAGGTCCTCCGGACTCGAAGGGGCACCAGCACGCTCGACGTAGGCCGGGCTGGCCACCACATAGCTGCGGAGAACGCCGATCCGGCGCGCAACCAGCGAAGAGTCCGCCATGGGGCCCGCGCGCACCGCGACGTCAAATCCCTCGCTCACGAGATCCACGACGCGGTCCGAGCAGACGAGCTCCACTTCCATCTCGGGGTAGCGCGCCAGAAAGGAGGTAACCACGGAACCCAGGTAGTGGAAGTTCAGCGGCGCGGTCACACGGAGTTTGCCGCGGGGAACCTCCTGGAGATGCGTCACCGCAAGCTCGGCCTCTTCGGCCTCTGCCACCACTCTGAGCGCGTGCTGGTAGTAAGCGCGGCCCACGTCGGTCAGGCGGAGCGACCGGGTCGTGCGCTGGAGCAAGCGCGCGCCGAGGCGCGCCTCCAGGGCTGAAACGCGCCGGCTTACCGTGGACTTGGGCATCGAGAGCTGGCGCGCGGCGGCGATGAAGCTGCCCGCCTGCACCACACGCGTGAAGACGAGGATTTCGTTGAGGTCCATCGGTCCGGAGGGTGGCAGAGGCATTGTCCCATGAATGAGACAGTCCTTCCAATCAAGGCAGTCTAGTTCGACCTGCGGAATAAACTACATTGAACGAGTCCTCAACGGGAGAAAGATCAATGACAACCAATACTTGGAACCTCGACACCAGCCACTCCGCCATCCAGTTCAGCGTCCGTCACATGGTGATTTCCAAAGTCCGGGGGCGATTTGGGAGCTGGCAGGGCAGCTTGGAGCTCGACCCGGCTAACGTTTCTGCGGCATCCGCGCAGGTCGAGATCGACGCGGCCAGCATCGACACGGGTGTCGCCGACCGTGACAACCACCTCCGCTCGGCCGAGTTCTTCGACGTCGCGAAATTCCCCAAGCTCACCTTCAAAAGCACCAAGATCGAAAACGGTTCGGGCGAAAGCTACAAGATCTTCGGAACGCTGACGATTCGTGACGTCACCCGGGATGTGGTGCTCGACGCGGTGTTCGGGGGCACGGCGAAAGATCCGTGGGGCAACCAGCGCGCCGCGTTCGCGGCCAAAACGTCCGTCGACCGAGCAGACTTCGGTCTGACGTGGAACCAGGCACTGGAAGCCGGTGGAGTACTCGTCGGCGATCGGATCGACATCGAGATCGAAGTGCAGGCAGTCCGCAGTTGAGCTGGTCGGGGGCGAACGCCTCCGCTCGGACGCGACGCCCTCAGCTCCAACACGCGGGAGTATCGACCCCTCCGACGAGAAGCGCTGCCTGCCCGCTGGTCACCCGCCGTCTACGGACTCGATGAAACCGTCGGGCGGCGCAGCGGGTGGAGGCGCCTCGGGTGGGACGACGATCGAGGGCGGATCTGGCGGCGCTCAGTTGCCCTTCGCGCCCGCGGCGCTTTCGTCTGCGGAAATCGCTGCGTCGACGCAGGTAACGGCCGGCTCGCCGTGCACGTCCTCGACGACGGAGCAATCTTGAGAGCCGCTGCTCGAGCAAGCAGATGCGATGAGCGCGACGGTGGCGACGAGAAGAAGGAGGGAACGCTGGGCGGTCATGAGCGGAGATTTGCCACGCCCTCGTGACGGAGCCGTGACTCGCTCATTCTCGGGGAGCAAGGATCCCGGATCGATTTCGTGCGCCTCGAATGACGCCGCGATGACTCGAGAACGGAGCGCGGACGCCGCCGGAGACCGCGGAGTGTCACGCACCGCGCATCGACGTCATGGTCCGCGAGAATCCTTGCCCGGTGCGAGTCCAAAGGTCGCTTCACCTGGTTCGAGGGTGCCCGCGGAATACTTCTCGAGGACCGGAAGCAACTCCTGCTCGTACACGGGTCCGCCCCAGAAGTAGACGAGCTTCCCCTCGGCGTCGAAGAGGAACGTCGCAGGGAGCATTCCAGGCCATCGGGGGTTCAACGCCTGCTTGAACGGACCGAGAGGTCGCTCAGCCACGAGGACCGGAAGCTCCCCACCGTGATCCCGGAAAAAACCGATCGCAGCTCCGCGCGACTCGGGTTCGTCGACGGACACGAAGATCACTTCAATCCCTTGCGGGTCGAGGTTCGGTTTCAGCCCGACGAGCATCGGAAACTCGCGCCGGCATGGACCGCACCAACTCGCCCAGGCGTTCACCAAGGTGCCTTTGGCTCCCGAGCTCCGAATTTGCGCCAAGAGCTCCGAACCTCCGATCTCACGAACCTCCACCGATGTGCCCTGGCTCGTACCCGTCCCGTCTGCCGGGGCACCCGTCGGATCGGCCACGACCCGGTCCCCGCTCGCGTCCCCCTGGGGCGTGCCCTGGGATTGAACCCCGGGCGCTGCCTGACTCGACGCGAGAGCACTCGCGCCGGCTTTCGTGACACCATCCTTCGTCTTCTTCGAAGGCGACGCGCCTCGCTCGCAGGCGGAAGCGAGGAAGGCCAGGCAGAGGAACGGCGCGAGACGGACGAATGTCATCGAGGTCGATCCCTTACGAGGCGAGCTTTCTCGACGCAAGGCCCCCCCGCGGCTCAGGGATCGACCGGTTCGCTCAGAAGAACCAACCAACGAGCAGGCCCAACCGCCCCACGTACTGAGCAGCGTCATGCACCTTGCAGTCCGTACCTTCGCAAGTTCCTCGGATCGGCTTCTTTTCCGTTCCCAGGACGTAGTGGGCGAAAAGGATGGCGTCGACTTCGACGAGGAAATGCCCAATGACCCAGCGGTGACCGAACTCGACCTGTGGTCGAAAGATTTGGAATGTGACGTTCTGCTTCGTCACCAGCTCGTCCACACTGCTGTTCATGTACTCGAGGGTGCCCCCGATGAAGAGTCCTCGTTGGGGGCCGACATCGTAGAAGTAGTGGCGGCCCCCCAGCCCAACGCCGAAGCCAAAGCGAAACTTCTGGTCGTCGCTTCCCGGTTCACTCTGGTAACTCATGAGCCCGAGGTCCATCGGACGCACCCTGAAGAGGAGCGTGTTGTGGTTCCCCCATTCGGCGGAGAAGACCGGACCGAAATGCCCGATCCCGAGGAGATCGAGATGTGCGGAGAATCTGGCGTCACGCGAGGCGAATCCGAGCCTGCGCAGCTCCCGTTCCGCACCTGGGGCGCCGTCGTCCGTGAGCCTCGCTTGCGCCGCGCGCTGCTTCCGATCGGACGCTTTTGCCGCCGGAGCCGACGCCTCCGGGATCAGCCGAGATTCCGAGACCGCCTCTGCTTCCGGTTGCTCTCGTGCCTCGACGGAAGCGGCCCCGAGCTGCACCGCCAAGCATGGTGCGACGAGGAGCCTCAAAACACACCTCCGACTCGAGCCGGAGCCGACGCATCGAGGACCGACTCCTGCACCCCGCGTACCGCATCGACGAGGTGCACGAGGTCGATGCGCCCGGAAATGATGAACGCCACCGACCAGGCAGTCTGATCTAGAGGCACCAAGGCCGCGTCAGCCGCCTCCGCGCTCAAGGCGAGGACCTGACCCTTCGCGTAGGTTCCACGAACCCCGAACAGCAGATCACCCTCCTTGCCGTGGGTCGAGAGACCCAGCGACGCATGCACGGCATTCAGTCGGCTTCGGAAGAGGGTCTGAGAGGCGACGCTCGGTCCGAACTTCGGCAGGCCGGTGAAGTCCGTGACAACTCCTCCGAGGATGGATAGATCCGGAGAGAAGTACGCCTCAGCTCCAGCGCCCACGTTGACGACGGGCCGAACCTGCTGCCGAATCGTCGCAAGCTGCGGATTCACGGTCGCAGTTCCTCCGTCGACCCGAACTTCGATACGGTCGAAGTCGGCGCGCGCGAAGTCCTCTCGGTAGGCGTGAAAGAAGCCGTTGATCTCGAACAACCAATCGGTGAACAACCCCGCGATCCCCAGAGCAAGCCGCGCCGGGTACTGAATCTGGAGGTCACCGTCCTCCTGAAAAATAACCGACTGGCTCCCATCGGGCGACTGGGTAGCCTGCTGTCCGGTGTAGCTTCCAAACAGGTGGAGCGCCGGGGTCTGCACGCTCGCTCCAATCCGCCAACGTTCGCTCGGTGAATAGGTCAATCCAGCAACCATGCTCGTGCTGTTTGCGACCCCGGATCGAACGAAGGTGCTCACGGTTTCTCGCGCGAACCCATCGCGCTCGAACAGCGTAGCGATGCTCGACGCGTCTTCGAGGCGAATGCTCGTGATGACTTGAGTGAACCCGATCTGAAACTTCTCACTGAGCGAAAATGCCCAGGCAACCGTGTAAGCGCGACGACGGTACTCGAGCAGAGCAGCACGGTTCTGAAAGCGTCCGCCCGCGATCTCGAAATTGCCCGCGAAGGTCGAGACGTCGTCGAGCTTCCAGCGCTCGGGCTCTCCTCCACAGAACGAAAACTCGTGACGTCCGACCTGAGCGTAGGAATCGGGTGGCCACTGAGCGAAGACGCAGAGTGCACCTGGCACGATTGTGAGCGACGACTCGCCGGGGCCCGCCCCTTCGATCGTCCGCTGTCGTTCCCCAGGAAGCGAGACCTTGCGATGCGCAAACTCGAAGAAGAAGGTCGAGAACGCGATTGAAGTGCCGTCGATCGCCAACAGGACGGCGGGGTTTTGGAGCGGGGTGGCGCCGTCGGCTCCCGTGACGACGCCGGTTCCACCCATGATCGCAGTACGGCCGCTGAGCGATCCTCCCTCGTAGTTCGCTTGAGCCAGGCTGGCGCCCGCCCAAAGGACAGCCACACACCCGAACGCGAGGCAAAGGAGCCAGCGTCGGCGCGGCGGGTACCCTTGGTCGCGCGCCCGGTATCGCTTGCCCATTTCGGCCATCCCCGAGAGGCCAGTACGTCCCGAGTTGGGACGCGTTTAGGGCGAACGGATCGCGCCCGAGGGGCCCGAGGGTGACTCGTCGCCCACCCGTTCGGGGGCGGGCCACGCCAACAACTACAAACGACGAACGCGTTCGAGGGCCGTTTCAACGTGCTTCTTCGCGCGGATTTGAGACTCGAACACTTCGCGCACGATTCCTTCGCGATCGATCACGAAGGTGGCGCGCCCGGGTAGAAGACCGAGCACCTCACCGACACCGTAGGCGCGCGCAGCTTCACCGGTTTCGTCGCTGAGGAGCTGAAAGGGGAGGTCGTACTTGCCACGGAACGAGCGATGACTTTCCGCTCCGTCGGGGCTCACACCCACCACCCGCGCGCCTTTTTCCAGGAAGGCGTCGTTAGCATCGCGGAACCCGCAGGCCTCGCGCGTGCACACCGTCGTGTGATCCCGCGGGTAGAAATAGAGCACCACGGGGCCTTCCTCGAGCAGCGAGCTCAGGGTCACCGTGTTTCCCTCCGCGTCGGGAAGCGCAAAATCCGGCGCTCGGTCCCCGATCTTCAAACCCACCATCGCTTTCCTCTCCTTCTGCGCCACCCGACGCCTCGCACCGACCCCACGATCGCCGCGGTCCAAGCCTACCGCTTGTAAGCCTCCCCCGACCACATTCACCGCTTCCTTCGCCCATCTTGCCCGGACCTCGACCCTGGAGCCCGAGTTCGCTAGACGGAGGCCGTGTTCTACCGCTGGCTGTTTCGACCGCTGCTCTACCTGCTTCCAGCAGAGACAGCACATCGGCTGATCGTCGGGTGCTTGCGCCTCGCCGCAGTCCTTCCCGGTTTTCTGCCTCTCATGAGGGCCCTGTCTCGGCCCCGTTCGCCGCGGACGGTCGTCCGGGCGCTCGGTCTCGAATTTCCCTCACCCGTCGGTCTCGCTGCTGGTTTCGACAAAGACGGCGAAGTGTACGAGGCCCTGGGCGCTTGTGGCTTCGGCTTCGTCGAGATCGGCACGGTCACTGGAGAGGCCCAACCGGGAAATCCTCGGCCTCGCCTGTTTCGCCTGCCGACCGATCGCGCCCTCGTCAACCGCATGGGCTTCAACAACCAAGGCGCGGAATGTGCGGCGCGCCATCTGGCGAGCGCGCGCCGTCGCCATACCGTGCTCGGGATCAACATCGGCAAGACCAAGGTCGTCGCCGCGGAGGATGCTGCGTCCGACTACGCGAAGAGTGCTCGCCTCCTGGGCCCGTTTGCGGATTATCTGGTCATCAACGTCAGCTCGCCCAACACACCCGGACTTCGCGATCTGCAGGCCGTCGACTCCCTCCGCCCACTCATCGCAGCCGTGCGGCACGAGCTCGACATGCACGTCCCCGACCGACGGGTGCCCTTGCTCGTGAAAATCGCTCCCGATCTCAACGACGCAGACGTTCGCGCTGTAGCCGACCTGGCTCTCGAAACCGGTCTGGACGGAATCATCGCCACGAACACCACGATTTCGCGCGAGGAACTGTCCTCACCCGCCGACGCAGTCGAAGCGTGCGGTGCAGGGGGCCTCTCGGGCGCCCCCGTCAAGCGGCGGGCCCTCGAGGTACTCCGCCTTCTCAGAGCGCATGTGGGCGATCGCCTGGTCCTCATCGCCGTCGGAGGAATCGAGTCAGCGGACGACGCCTGGGACCGCCTCGCAGCTGGAGCAACTTTGGTTCAGCTCTACACGGGGCTGATCTACGAGGGCCCCGGCCTGCCTGGACGCATCACTCGCGGATTGGACGAGCGCCTGCGGGAGCGAGGGTTCGAAAACCTCGCGGCAGCCCATTTCGACTAGCTTGCGCCGCCGCAGCAGGACCCATCCCAGAACCGCTTCGCAGAAAACTACCGGCGCGAGTGGGCCACTCGCCTTGTGCACACACCCCCTTCGGGTGAGGGCGCGTGAAGGCCCTCCGCCCGCGGGTTGGCCGCAGCGGCACCGGAACCGTAGGATCGTGCATAGTGTCGGGGCTCCGGCGGGGACGTGGCGTCACCCGGGGAGGCGGGCGACGAGAGGGGGGATCATGTTCGGCAGGCGAAGGCCCGAGGTATTGGTCGTGGGCGCAGGTCCAGTGGGCCTCCTGGCATGCGTGGCGCTGGAGATGCGCGAAGTCGGGGCCCAGGTGGTGGACGCTGCCTGGGAAGCGGCGGGGCACGGCTATGCGGTGGCGCTTCATCCGCACACGCTCGGGCTACTCGACGATTTGGGTTTGGTCCATCCGCTGATCGACGAAGGACTTCGCGTCGACCGCGTGACGTTCTGTGACCGACACGAGGCACATCTCACCGTCGACCTCGAAACGATCTCGACGACGTTCCCCTACGTGCTCCTGGTCTCACAAGGAGTATTGGAAACGGCACTCGCCGAGCGACTGCACAAGCTCGGACGCAAAATCGAGTGGAACCAATCGGTCTCTCGCCTCACCCCGGGTACGCAATCAGTCCGCGCGCGCATCGATCATCTCGACAAGGCGGAAGCGGGGTACGGCGTCTCGAGGGGAGAGTGGGTGATCGACAAGACACGCGAACGCGACTTCTCCTTCGTCATGGGGGCCGACGGGCACCAGTCCTTGGTGCGGCGTTCGCTCAGCATCCCCGAAGAACGAGTCGGCGAGCCGGAGACTCACGCGGTCTTCGAATTCCACGGCCGGTCCGAACCGGTTCACGACATCCGAGTCGTGATCTCCGAGCACGGCACCGATGTCCTCTGGCCGCTCCCCGGAGGTCGTTGGCGATGGAGCTTTCAGCTCGATCCCGCCTTCACCGCCGATCGGCTCTCCCAGCGGCACTCGGGGCGCATGGCCGAAGGTCGACACCAGCTCCCGGTGGACATGCTCGACGAGTTGCTCGACGAGCGTGCGCAGTGGTTCGGCGGGACGGTCGGGATGATGGAATGGTCCACCGTCGTCCGCTACGACCAGCGCCTCACCACCCACTTCGCCGCTCGCAGGTGCCTTCTTCTCGGAGACGCGGCGCACACCACGGGGCCAGCTGCCGTCCACAGCCTGAACGCCGGGCTGCAAGAAGCCCACGACGCTGCGTCTTTGGTGGCCGGAGTCGTCCACGGGCACACGCCCGAGTCGCAACTCGACACCTACGATCGCGAACGGATCAGTGAATGGCACGCCTTCCTCCGGCCGGACGAGATCTTCGAACCCCGCAGCGATGCGCCACGCTGGGTTCGAGAGCACTCTGACGCCTTGCTGGGCTGCCTACCTGCCACCGGGC
The DNA here is from genome assembly GCA_050289625.1 of Polyangiaceae bacterium. Classification (GTDB taxonomy): domain Bacteria; phylum Myxococcota_A; class Polyangia; order Polyangiales; family Polyangiaceae; genus NIC37A-2. The sequence goes on from JBNKGC010000099.1 coordinate 12,813, forward strand.
CGAGCATCTTGCCGTTGGCCCGCCAGATGGGCTTCGTGCCACGTCCCATCGCCGCCCAGTGAGCACGGTGCCCACGAGCCCGGGCTGTTTTTTGCAAACATCGAAGACTGGGCTCGCTGTAAAGTCCCGAGCGATGATTCTTTCCGACCGGGACCTGAAGGCTCGGCTCGACGCCGGCGACATCACCATCGCTCCGCTCGACGATCCCGAGCTGCAAATCCAACCAGCGAGTATCGATTTGCGGCTGAGCTCGACTTTCGTCGTCTACAAATTACCGCACGTCCCCTGCATCGATCCGCGCGAACCTGCCTCGGTCGAGCAATACACGGATCGCATCGAGATCGCCGAAGGCGAAGCGTTCGTGCTGCAGCCCGGTGAGTTCGCGCTAGGCTCGACTCACGAACGGGTGAAAGTCCCGGACGACTTGGTCGCCCGCGTCGAAGGCAGAAGCAGCATCGGGCGCCTGGCGGTCGTCGTCCATGCCACCGCAGGCTTCATCGACCCAGGATTCGAAGGGCAAATCACTCTCGAGCTTTCGAATCTCGGCCGCTGCGCCGTGAAACTTTACCCGAGCATGCGCATCTCGCAGATCGTGTTCCACACGATGACCAGCCCCGCCGAGCGCCCCTATGGGGCCGAGCGCGGAAGCAAGTACCAGGGACAGGGCGGCCCCGTCCCGAGTCGCATCGCGCGCGATCGGTGAGTGCTTCGCCGAACCGAACGCACCAGCCTCCATCGAATGCCACGAACGAGCTGGCGTTCCCGGCAGACCCACTTGGGCTGCTATCGGCTCGTCAGTTGCCGGGCTTCGGAACAAGCTGAGACACGCGAAGGCGAAACCTGGCGAAACCTGGCGAGGCCGCCGCAGCACCGCCGGGGAGCGAGCCCCCTCGCAACCCGCCGGAGCGCAGCGGGACCGTGGGGTGAGGAGGCCGAATTCATTTCGGCCGACGAGGGGGGCGGGGCCGCCCCCCTAAAAGTTAAGCTAAGCTCGATCTCGAATGGGAAGTTGCGTGCGACACGTCCCGCTCAGATACCGCCTACCCAACGCGCCGGCCGACTTCGTCGGACGTGAACGTGAGCTCGGTGAGGTCGCCGAAGCCCTGCGTGAAGCCCACGTCACCGTGGTGACCGGCCCGGGTGGGGTGGGCAAAACGGCTCTCTCGCTGCAGACCCTCCACCGGCGCTTCCCCAAACGGGTCGGTCGCTGCCTGTTCGTCTCGCTCGCATCCTGTGGCGACGCACTCGAAGCTCGCGCCGAAGTCCTGCGTGCCCTCGCCAGCGCCGAAGGAGAGGAAGTCGATTGGGCCGAGCTCACGGACGACCCAGACGCCCTCACAGAAGCGCTGCTCGATCTCGCCGAGAAGGAAAAATGGTGGATTGTCCTCGATGGGCCGGGCCATCTCCCCATAGAAGAGGAGGCCGAGTTCCTCACGAGCCTTTCTCGGTACGCCCGCCAGAGCCGCTACTTGATCACCACGCGCAACGCGCCGACGACGTTACCCGGGTCCTCCATGCGCACCATCGACCTCGGAGCGCTGTGCGACGGCGCCCTCGAGAAGCTGGCAGTACGTTGGGCCCGCGACCTGCCCCGAGAAGCTCAATCTCGAGCCATCGAAGCCTCGGGCGGATCTCCTTGGCTCCTGCGCGAAGCTCTGCGACATGCCGAGATCGGCACCCCCGTCTCGAGCGAGCCGACCCGGGAAGCACTGCTGGAAGGACTAGGAGACAGTGCCCGCAAGTTCGCCCTGACCGCAGCCTGGATCGAGGTCCCGGTCCCTCCAGACGAATTGGCTCGCGCCACAGGCGTTACCGTCGAAAACTTCTGGGGCGCTCTTCACGCTCGGGGTTGGCTCGATGAAAGCCCCGCTGGTGTTCGTTTGAACGATGTGACCCGTCAGGCGCTCACGCGGGGTGGAACCGATCGACCACCTGGCGAGGCGTGGACCCTCGCGGCCGCGGCTCTGACGGAGAGCCCCTCGACACCGATACGTCTCGAGGGTGTTCGACTACTGCTCGAGGCAGGCGAGCTCGATCGTGCCGAAGCCGTCTTAAATGCCAACCTCGACCACGTGCTCAGCGAAGGCTACGCCGTGAGCCTTTGGCGCCTCCTGGGCCGCGTCCCGGCGGACCGCCTGACTGGAGTGCGCCTGCGCTGTGCCGCCGAGCTCGGCAATCCCACGGTGTTGCGTCAGGTGCACCGCCCCGAGCGCGGTACACCGGGCGACCGCTTGAAGTACGCGGAAACCCTGTACATGAGGGGGCACCTCGAAGCCGCATTGGACACGATCCAGGAGGCTGAAGGGGCGGTTCCGTCGAACGATCCTGCCCAGACCGATCGCGCGCTGCTCAAGAGCCGGATCTTGTTTGCGATGGACGCGCGCGCGGAAGCCGCCGACGTTCTCGCACCGCTCGTCCCCCAGAGCGAAGAGCAGCGCGTGATGCGCGAACTCATGCTCGTGCTTTCGGGCATCGAATCGGAACGTCAAGCGACGCTCCGACTGCGCGCTCTGGAGCCCGCGATCTCGGAACTCCCTTCTTTGGCAGAAGCGCGAGCACAGTTCCTGCTGGCGCTGGCCTACTTTCGGAGCTCGTCTCTCGACTCGGCCGCGCGAGTGCTGTCCGCCCGCCGTGCGGACGGAGTTCACGACGCCCTGGATCTGTTCGAGTCGAGGCAAGCGCTCGAGCTCGAAGCCGCCGTAGATCTGGCGCGTGGGCACTTGGGCACTGCGGCTGCGAAGCTCGATCAGCTCGCTCCCTACCTTCACTCCGCTTCTCTCATCCGGCCGGAGTATTCGCTCACACGGGTCCGTCTCGCGATGGCACGAGGGAACATGGCGGACCTGATTCGCAACCTCGACGCAGCGGTCGAAGAAGCTGCGAGTCTGGGGATCAAGCTCTCCGTACGCCACGGCCGTGCCCTTCGTGCCCGTGCCGAGGAACTGCTCCTCACCGGTGACGGCGCGGAACGCCGCCGCGCGATCACCCGGGTGTGGCTCGACGATCTCGAGCGCTTCATGGCGGAGAGTCGGGATGCCCTCTCCCTCGCCAATGCCTCCGGACATGCGGTTCGCGCAGCTGAAGCCCGGGCCGAGCTTTGCGCCGCCCTCTTGCTGCTCGGTCGGCGTGGCGAGCTCGCCGAGGCGGTGGAAGCTCTCGGAGAAAGCGCGAGCGAGATGGGTTCGGCACGCTTCGAGAACCAGGCAGCCCTGCTCGGGATGGTCACCGGTCCGGACTGGGCCGTCTTGGAGCGCTTGGCGGCACGAAGCGACGAAAACCCCGTCGCGGCGCGACGTGCACGCCTCCTACTGGGCTCCGACACCGAACCTCACGATCTCCTGGACGAAGCGCTCGTCAAAGCGCTGGAGCAAAATCCGAACTGGGGTCAGCCACGCGTTTTCGTTCACGCGAAGCTCGACGGCACTTGGAAGAAGGGCTGGGGGATCGCCCCGGCGGAGCAGCGCGTTTGGCTCTCGAGCGGTGCCTGGGTGGACCTCGCCCGTCGCCCGCTCCAGCTCAAGCTTCTGACGACCCTGGCCCGTCGAGGTGGCTCCGCGACCAAAGAGGACTTGGTACGCGAGGTGTGGGAAGAGTCCGACTACCACCCTCTACGCCACGACTCACGCCTGCAGGTCACCATCCGCAAGCTCCGCGAGGTTCTCGAGACCGACGCCTCCGAACCTCGCTACCTCGTTACGACCCCCGAGGGATACGCACTGCGGGGCCCCGTCCGCATCGTCGAACCACGAACGCCTTGATCTCGCTCACCCCTCACCCGATGGCACGAGCTCGACGACGAGATCGGTGTTCGCATCAGGCACGATCTTGACCTTCTTGGGAGCGTACCCTTCCTTTCGCAACTCGACCTCGAACGTCTCCCCGCTGGAAGGCGATTCGAGCTCGATGGGAGTCTTCCCCAACTTGCGCGACTCGATCCAGACTTCCGCTCCAGAAGGCTCCGAGTCGATGGTCAGGTCGACTCGCTTCGGGGCGTTCTCGGGTGGCTCAGTACTCTCCACCTCTTCCGGCTCCGGAAGATGGGTCACCTGATAAGCAAACGCTCCCACGGCCGCCGCGGCGGACACTCCCACCGCGATTTGAAAGCGCCGCTTGCGACCCGGGTCGTGACCCCGAGACGCCTGTGGACTCTCGATCACTGTCGGGAGATCCACGTCGAGATCGGCTTCAGGAGCTGGAAGGTGGTCCGGCTCGGCTCCGGCGCGCACCGTGCGCAAGAGAGCGTTCTTCTCCTGGATCCGATCCGGAAAGAGCTCGCGCATGCGGAGCGCGAGATCTTCCTCGGGTGCGGGGCTCGGTTGAATGTCACGAAGCACTTCCAGGAGGTCGCGCCGCATGGCGGCAGCGGTCGGATAGCGCTGGTCCGGATCTCGGGCGAGCGCCTTCATGCAAACTCGTTCAAGCTCCGGTGGATAGTCTCGAACCCACTTGCCGGGGGGAGAGATCTCGTCTTCGCAGATGGCCGCGATAGTCTTGTTGACGTTGCTGCGAACGAAGAGTCGCCGCCCGGTGCTGAGTTCGTAGAGGACGATGCCGAGCGAAAACACGTCGGAGCGCCGGTCGAGATCCTCGCCCCGCGTTTGCTCGGGAGACATGTAGGAAAACTTGCCTTTGATGCCGCCGAGGCTCGCTCGGCCGACGCGATCCGCAGCCTTCGCAATGCCGAAGTCGATCACCTTCACCTGACCTCCGTAGGTGACGAAGATGTTCTGCGGCGAAATGTCCCTGTGGATCAGTCCGTGCGGTCGCCCCTCGAGATCCGTCGCTTCGTGAGCCGCATGAATCCCGGCGCATGCTTGAGCCACGATGTAGGTGGCTGACCCCGGATCCAAGTCTTGCCCCTTCGCACGACTCCGGCGCTGCACACCCGCCGCGGTCTCCCCCTCGAGATACTCCATGATGAGGAAGAGTTCGTCCTCCTCCTCGACCAGCTCGTGCACGCGAACGACGTTCGGATGGCGAATCCGAGCCACCATGCGAGCCTCGTCGACGAACATCGTCCGAAACATGGGCTCGGAGGCGAGATGCGGAAGAATGCGCTTGAGAACGACGGGCTGCTCGAACCCGCTCGGACCGAAGATCTTGCCGAGCAACACTTCGGCCATCCCGCCCGTCGCGAGATGACCGACAACGTGATACCGGCCGACTTGCATCGCTTGTCTCTCGGGTCGCGGAGTGTCCCGAATGCCCACGCCTGGCGCGCAGGCACACCCCCTGCGCTCGAACGGCCTCCGGCCAGCACTCCTGCTGTCGTGTCTCACCTGACGTCGTCCGAGTGACAACGACGTGCCGAGCGAGCCGCAGTCAACCGGCGTTTCGAACAGCCGCACACGGCTTCGACACGGCTCGAATCGCCAAGCTGAGCCATTCCAGGCGGTATGTCGAGTCGGTCCGATAACGTTGCGTCAGCACGCAGACGGCGACCCGTCTCGACTTGTTGCACGCACCGTCAGCCGGCCCACACTCCCGTCAGGGACGACACTTCCACCCCGTCAATCGATGTGGGGGAAGGGTCAAATCGGGGGAGGGTGCGGGAACAGCCGCGGCCTGACGGCACACCGATTCGGTGCGGCGCAGGCAAACCCAAAGACGCCATCGAAGAGGAGGAGGCTGCTCTCTCTGACGAAGCGTTGGGGGAGTCCAAGAGCTCGCAGAGCCTTTGCGCAGACCTCCAGGCAGCCCGAGACCGGCTGCGAATGGATTGAGAGGTGGAGCAATGAAGTGGGTATGGCCTGTAATCGGTGTCATGGCCGTAGGCGCAGTCGCCTGCGAAAAGAAGGAAAAGGAACCCGAAAAGGCACCAGTCACGGGAGTCCAAGGAACCGAAGAGGAAGTCGATGTGACCGAGGGTGACGTCGGCGCCGAACAAGGAGTCGTCGAAGAAGAAGAAGTGATTGAAGAGCCCGTCTACGAGGAGGAGCCCGCCGAGGAAGAAGCCCTCACAGAAGACGAGGCGATGGACGAAGAGGAGGCGATGGACGAAGAGGAGGCGATGGGCGAAGAAGAAGCTGCCCTTTCGGAAGACGAGGCACTTCTTCAAGACGACGAGCTCGCGGAACGCTGCGCTGCTCTTGAAGCGGCTCGGCAGAGAAAGCGCCAGAGCCAGGAAACTGTCGGAGGCGCGGTGGGCGCCGAGCAGGGTGAAGCGAAGCCCGGAATGATGGTCGAGGAGGAGGAAGAGACTCTCGACACGGGCGAAGGCACTCTCGAAGAAACGAAGATCACCGAATTCGAAGAGCCCCTGTATCTCGGAACGCTGTTCTCGACCGGAAGCGACAACCTCAGCGCCGGCACCGACGCGAGCATGGAAGACCTGCAGAAGCTGATCGAGGCCAACCCCGATCAGGACGTGGAGGTCCGCGGGTACTCCTTCGGCGCAGACACGCCCCGGACGCGGTCACTGGCACTCGAACGTGCCGAAACCGTCAAAGAGTGGCTCGTCGACCACGGAGTCGACGAGGATCGGATCACCGCAACGGGTGGTGGACCCAGCTCACAAAGCCAGATCGACGTGTTCCTGCGCTGATCGTAAGGCAAACAGCAAGCACTCCACGGAAGCGCGTCTGAAAGGGAGCCCTCCGTGGAGTGCTTTGCACGTGCGGGGACTGCGGCGACGACGTTAGCGTTCCGCACCGGACGCACTCACGCACTTCGGAGGAGTACATGCACAGATGGCTAACAGGCAGGCCCATCGCTGCGCTGCTCGGATTTCTACTTGGCGCATGTGGACAGCGCTCGGACACGGTCGACGAGAGGACCGGGGACGCCTACGACGCTACCATCGAAGCCCCGACCGAGACGAGCAGGTCGGACGCGTTGGAAGGGAGCGTCGGCGAAGGCTCGGAGTTCAGCGACGTGGAGGGGGTAACCACGACTTGCAACGACCCGAACGACTGCGTCCTCGTTCCACGCAGTTGCTGCGAGACTTGCGGGGAGCCCACCCCGATGGATGTGACCGCGATCACGCGAGGCTCGGAAGAGGCGCTCAGCGCCTCCTTGTGCGGTCCGGATCCGATGCCCTGCCCGGTGTGTGCGACAACGCCCAACCCGAGTCTCTTCGCCGCTTGTGACGATGGTCAGTGCAAGGCCGTCGACCTCCGGGAAGACGAAGCTTCGCAGTGCGAGACCGAAGCCGACTGCCAGGTGCGACCGGCGGCCTGCTGTGAATGTGGAGCGGGGACGGGAGCCGATCAGATCGTCGCGGTGAACCCGGAGAAAGCCGACGCCTTCGAGGCCTCACTCTGCCCTGAGGAGGTCGCTTGCGCCGAGTGCGCCTGGGAAGCCCCCAATGAGGTCTCCGTAGCGTGCGCCGGCGGTCACTGCGAGCTCATCGACATGCGGATCCAGCCGTGAATCCGCAGGCGGTCGAAGCCTGTCCCAAAACACGAGAAAGCCGGAAGCTCGTGCGAGCTCCCGGCTTTCTCCTCATTCACCGAGTTCGATTGAATCGAAGGAGTCGAGCACCGCC
>JBNKGC010000100.1:0-20227 GCA_050289625.1 Polyangiaceae bacterium
CCGGGAGCACTCGGATGTGATGGCGACGCATGCGACCGGACAGCTGCGCTCGCACGACAGCTCCGCCCTGGTCGACCCGAATGGTGTACTGACCGCCGCCGAGAGCGTCTTGAATCACGCCCTCCATTTCCAATAGATCGCCTTTGCTCATACTGCTCCCGAGTTACTCTTCTACGTTCCTACGGCTGAAGTGCGCGGAAGCTGACATAGGGTGAGACGAAGCGCAAGAAAGGCCAGGAAGGCTCGGAAGGCGCCTTCCCTTCGAAATCCTCCCCGGCGCCGGACCTGGGCGCGTGGTCCAGGAGCCGGATTTCCGCTAAAGGTCGGTCGCCGTGTTCCCCGCCACGATTTTCGACTTCAACGGCGTGCTCATCGACGACGAGCATGTCCACCTGGAAGCCTTCCGGGACACTCTCCTTCCCCTCGGAATCGAGGTGACCGAGGCTGACTACTGGGAAAAATACCTGGGTTTCGACGACGCAGGCGCCTTCGATGCAATCCTGCGAGACGCCGGAAGTCCTCCCCAGCCGGGCCAGGTCGAGCAGCTCATCGAGGCCAAGCGCCCCCACTATCTGACGCGGGCGCAGACGGCGCTGAAGGCCTTCCCGGAAGCCTCGCGCGTGGTCGCAGAGCGGGCGAGCGCCGGACCCGTAGTCGTCGTTTCTGGGGCCCTGCGCGACGAAATCGAGCTCGGCTTGAACCACCTGGGACGCCGCGCGGACGTCGGCTACATCGTGGCCGCGGAAGACACTCGCGCCTCGAAACCTGATCCGGAGGGCTACCGCCTGGGCAAGGAATGGCTGGCTCGGAATTTCGACGACCAGACCGCCGGACGCGCCCTCGTCATCGAGGATTCCATCGCCGGCATCGAGGCCGCAAAGGCGGTGAACCTCCCCGTCATCGCCGTAGCGCACAGCTACCCGCTCGAGGAACTTGGCAAGTCAGGGGCCGATCGAGTGTTGTCCACCATCGCCCAGATCACGCCGGCACTACTTACCGAACTTTACACCGAGCTCTACGGCTGAGCGCGAAGGGAGAACCGGGAGTGGAGGCCGACGATCGACCGAGGAAATCTTCTCCGGCGAATCGACTTCCGCAAGGGCAGCGAACCGATCGGTTCGGCACTGCGCGCCTGCGGGCGGGTCTCCTGGCGCTGATCTTGGCCGCACTCGGCGCCGGTGCCATGAGCGCGGCGCCCCCTCTTCCGCCAGCGTTTGCAGCCACGACCGCGCGGGCGCCCGCTCGCACGCGGGCGACCCAAGGGACCTTCTGGGGTGTGGGAGCCGACAAGCGCCCCGCCGGAGGCACCATTCGCGGGATCACCCTCGGGCCCATCGAGAGCTCGCTCCACACCGGTCGCGGCTACGGAACCGACGCGTCCGCACGAGCGATGACCGAGGCCCGCGCTCTCGGCGCCAACTGGGTGAGTCTCACGGTCTTCGGTCGCATGTGGGATCGGCAGTCGACCGGCATTTCACTCAGTTTCGAAGCACCCTTCGCCGGCAACGCCCTCGCCGTTCGGCGCACCGTCGAACAGGCGCACGCCGCTGGGCTTCGCGTGCTTTTGGTACCCCATCTTTGGATCGAATCGGGTGAGTGGCGCGGGGAGATCGATCCGGGCTCGGACGAGGGCTGGAAGGCGTTCGCCCGAAGCTACAGGCATTTCCTACTCACCTGGGCACGAGTCGCCCGTCGAAGCGGCGTGGACATGTTGGCTGCGGGAGTCGAACTGCGAAGCTGGGTGACGACGACGCGAGCTCCGAGCTTCGGGGAAATCATTCACGCCGTGCGCGACGAGTACCCCGGCCCGATCACCTACGCAGCCAACTGGGACGACGTCGTCGACACGGTGATCTTGGGTGAGCTCGACGTCATCGGCGTGAACGCCTTCTACCCGCTCGCCGACAAAGAAGGTGCGACGCTCGAAGAGCTGTCCCGAGGGGCTCGGAAAGTAGCGCGCGAGGTCGAAGAGCTGGCGGCCCAGTGGGAACGTCCCGTCGTTTTCACCGAGTTCGGCTACACGACCCGTGCCGACCCAGCGCTTCGTCCTTGGGAATGGCCCGACCGCATGAAGGACGTAGCCGTCGATCAAAAAGCGCAAGCCGACGCCTATCGCGCGCTGCTCGGCGCGATGCTCGAGCGAAAAGGCTTCGCCGGGCTGTTCCTTTGGCGCATGTACGCCGATCCGGCCGACATGTCCCAAGAAGCCGAGTGGGGGTTTTCTCCGCGAGGCAAGGAAGCAGAGCTTCCTCTCCGGAGCGCCTATGCCGCCTCCTGGACGGCAGACGGAGACGCGACCGGACGCGCGCTGACCAGCCGCGAGCCGGGCGTCATCGGGCTTTACTGATCGCGATCAGTACGCGTCGGATGCGACGCGCACCTCTCGAGGCAGGCCGAGCTCGAGCTTCGGCACGGCTTTTTCGCCCCCTGCGAGATAGGAGTATCGCGCCAGGTTCCCGAGCACGCGATAGACGTAGCCACGCGTTTCGTCATACGGAATGCGCGCCACGAAGACGTCGAGCGGCAGCTCGCCCGCGCCCTCCAGCCAGCGGGACATGGCACGCGGGCCCGCATTGTAGCTTCCCGCAGCGAGGGCCACGCGGCCATCGAACATGCCGAGGAGCTTTTCGAGGTAGAAGGCCCCGAAGCGTACGTTGACCGCGGGGGCTCGCATCAAGTCCGGCTCGTAAGCAGCGCCGATCTCGCGTGCGATGTGCTTGGCCGTTGGCTCGATGATCTGCATCAACCCGACGGCGTACGCCGGAGAGACCACTGTCGCGGAAAACGCGCTTTCCTGGCGCATCACCGCATGGATCAGATGTGCTGGAACCCTCCGCTCCTTCTCAACGCTCGCGATGATGTCCTGGTAGGGTCGCGGGTAGATGCACTCCCACTGCCAGCGCGTCGCCGGCGTGGGTGCGACACGAAGCGCATCCCAGCTAACCGCCCACTGGGCGACTTGATAGCGACGGTGCGCGCTCTGGAGCTGGCCGTAGGCGAGACAGAGCGCTTCGGCCGAACGCTTCCCGTACTCTTTGCGGAGTTCGTGCTCTCGCTCCCGCAGGGCAGCCTCCGCTTCCGTGTCGAGCCCCACGCGATCCAGCCGGACCACCTTGTCGGGTAACGAAACGGACAAAGGGGTCGGGGGAGGCGAGGCGTCGTCTGCACTCCCGATGACCGGTGGGGCCTTCTCTCCGAGCCGCTCGAGACGCGCGGCTGAAGCCAAGGCCGGGAACGACAGGGGCCGCTCCTCGATCACTTTTCGGTAGGCTTCGATCGCGTCGTTCTTCTTCCCTGCGCCTTCGAGGGCCACACCCTGGAGGTGCAGCATCCGAGCCTTGATGCGGTCACTGCTCGCCCGGGTCCGCTCCCGCGCGAAGTCCGCCGCAGCTTGGTCCCAGTTGCCCAAGGCCAGCCGCGTCACTCCGAGCTCGTAGCGAGCATCGCGAGCGTGCCTCCCCTTGGTGCCACGCCGCCGCAGGTATTCGCGATACGCAGCCTCCGCCTTCGGCCATGCACCGGCGATGTAGTGAAGCCGCGCGATGTCGTAGAGCGAGTCATCAGCCGTCCGGCTGCCGGGATAGCGCTTCACGAGCACCTGATATTTCTGCACTGCTTCCCCGTCACGGTGCGCCCGGGACAAGGATTTGGCTTCCAAGAACAGGTGGAGCTCGCGTCGAACGGCCGATTCCTGGGCAGCTTGGGCATACAACGCGGCGGCCCGCGCATAGTCACCCCGCGAGAGATACACGGCGCGAGCGAGGACTGCAGTCCGATCGGATTGTCGAGCGGGCTTCCCCGGTGCTCCGACAATCGCGGAAAGCTCGGCCTCGGTCCGTTCGACGTATCCGCGATCGGCAAACGCCCGTGCGCGCTTCAATCTCTCCTGCTGCGTCAGGGGCTGCTTGGGGGTGATCCGCTCGAGAGCCTCCACCGCCCCGGTCGCCGCTGCCTCCCAGGGAGCCTCGAGAGCCAGCCAACGATAGTCGGCCGCCGCTCGGTAGATCTGCTTCTGCCCCTCGGCGATGCGAGCGCGCAGCAGACGAGCCTCGGCGCGCAAGTGCCGCGAACCGCTCCGACCGAGCCGGGCAAGGGCCTTGTCAGCCCACAATCGGGCAGCCGCATACCGTCCATCCTCGGCAAGCGCCCTGGCGGCGAGGATCCAACTCTCCGCGTCCTTTCGCCCACCGTGGAACGCCACGACTTCGTCGACGTCGCCCTTTTGAAGATGAGCACGCGCGCGCAGCTCCAGAATTTCCTGCGCAAAGTCGGGGGCGCTATCTTCGACCCCAGCCAGCTGCGAAAGGGCGATGTCGGCATCCCCCAGCTCGAGTGCGACCCGCGCCCGGGCATAGCGCACCTCCGGCTGTCGCTTCTCCACTTCGGAGGCCGCGTCGAGCAAGCGCGCGGCAGCCTTCCACTCTCTGAGTCGGATAGCGGCGGCGAAGGTTTCCGGTTCAGCCGACGGCCCGGCCCCCGGGAGAGGGCGCACCTCGGCGGAGACTGCCGGGGCCTCGACGGACTGCACCCGGGTGGGAGCCTCTGCGTCCGACGTGGGCCGCGCGGTCGCCGGGGGGGTCGCCGCGTCTGCCGCGCTCGAGGGGCAACGATTCGCGCAGCCCGCGATGAGCACGGCGGTCATAGAGAGCGCCCGTCGCATTCTCCCACTGGTAGCACGCCGGAGCCGGGGGCGGCCAAGTGCGCGGTCGCCCTACCCGAGCGCCAGGAAAAACAGGCCCGGCAGCTCGCTTCCAAGGGCGCTTGACCCCTTCCCGGGTCAACCCGCAACGAAAAGCGGCGAGCCAAGCGTGCGGCCGGCTCCGTCCAGTCCACGATGCAATCCGAGCGATGACGCAGTCGTAGCACCGCAGGGCCAGGTCCTGGACGCGACCCTGGAGCACCACGGAGCACCACCGAGGGCCGCTTTCACAGCCCACGGGGTGGACCTGTTATTCTGCGGCCCCTTTGCGCTCGGCGGCGGCAAAAGTGCTCACGATGGCCGGCATCGAAGCTTCACTCCGCTCGAGACCGTAGACGGTGAGCGGGAAGTCCAGTTCTTTCTGCACTCGCCAGATCGCCTCGTGGTCCCCCGGAGGAAGGATCTGCGCCGGATCCCCCACGGCCACCCAACCGATCGGCACGAAGTCTCCCGGTGCCAGTCTGGTCTTCAGGTGAACCACCCCGTTGATTCGAACTTCACTCCCTTGGCCCAAGTGCGCCGCATGAAACACGGACGCCCCGGTCGCGATGAAGACTTCGTCCTCGACGAAGCAACCCACGACGTGCGCTCTGGGGCCCACCAGGCAGTGAGCACCTATTCGAAGACTGTGGCGCGCCGTGCTCCGGACGACGGCGTTCTCCATGATGACCGTGCTGTCGCCAATCTCGATCGACCCTCCCTCGGCGATGACCTGCGCTCCGAACATCACTCGAACGCCTGGGCCGAGCCGTACGTCCCCGCAAACCATGGCATTCGAAGCCACGAAGGCGGTGTCGTCGACCTCGGGTGAGCGGCCCCCATAACTCTCCAACATGTTTGGCTCCTCGGCGGCCCCGGTTTTGGCTCCTTGGCAAGGATTACCGTCCCGCTCGTCGGCCCCACAATAGCGGCGCGGCTCACGATGAGCCCAGCTTGGTTCGCTCACCAACCCCAGCGGTATTCGACCCGGAGCTGTCCACCCGTGTAGGTTTCACCCGACCCGAGAAAGCCGACACGCCAGACCACCCCCAAACCGAAGCTGCGATTGTAGGCGTAGTCGAGGCCGGCACTTCCACCCAGTTGAAAGTCGTTCTGCTCGAGGTCCGTGGCGAGGGGTGGAGGCTCCGTCGCTCCGAAATAACCCACCTGAGCCGAAAGCCACGGCACCCACTGGATGATGTCGATCTTGTAGGCGAGCCCTAGGTCGGCCGCGAAAAACGTCAGGCGGTCGCTCACGGCCGGCGCTCCGTTCATGGCTTCGAGCAAAAATGGGGAGGAGAGTAGCCGCCCTTCGAGGCGCACGTCGAACGTGTCGGTCAATCCGTAGGCTGCGTGGAGACCGAACTCGGGACCCCACCCCACTCCGCTCGCCGAAAGATCCGCAGCGCCCACCCCACCCCCGAGGTGCCACTGACGCTCGAAGGCCGCTGCTGGCTTGGTAGCGAGAAAGGCTCCCGCAAACGCGAGGGACAAGACCACGAGGCGGCTCATGAGCGCCGGAGCGTGTCACACGAGGGCCCGCTCCGGTCAACTGCGCCGACAGGGCGCGGTCGCGGCAGGCAGTCGATGCCGGTGAAGCGGCCTTGACGCCCTAGGCAGGGGTTCGCGCACCCATCCATTGAGACGACACCGGCAACACATTCAATGTATACACTGGCTGAACATGTTCCCAATCCAGGAACGACTTGGGTGCTCGCCGGAGCGCGCTCAGAACGACCCCGAAGAGCTCGAATCACCGCCTCCGCGAAGCCTCGCACCCCGTGGGGACGAAGGGCTCGTTCTCCGACGCGGTGGGGTGGCATCGGCTTTGCTCCAAAGGACACCATGCCCTTGCCCCCAGCCCTCGAACGCGTGGCCCACGGTGCGCTTTCCACATTTGCCCGAGCTCTCTACCGCCTGCGCATCGAAAATCGTCATCACCTGCCGACCGCGGGAGGGGCGCTCGTCGTCGCCAACCACGTCACGCTGATCGACTGGCTCTTCCTGTACGTCGCGGCACGGCGGAGGGTGTGCTTCGTGATGTACCGAGGCTTCCTGCACTTCGCACCCCTCCGGTGGCTTTCGCGCCGGGGTGTAATCATTCCCATCGCGCCCGCCCACGAGGACCCCGAGTGCCTCAGCCGCGCGTTCGATTCAATCGCAAGCGCTCTCGCTGCTGGCGACGTGGTTTGTCTGTTCCCCGAAGGCAAGTTGACGCGAAGCGGTCGCATGAATGAATTTCGCACAGGGGTCGAACGGATCGTCCGCCGCACCCCCGTTCCGGTGGTGCCCGTCGGCATGCAGGGTCTCTGGGGAAGCGTCTTCAGCAAGGCAACGCACGAGCGACGGCGACGCCTGCCTTGGCAGCGCTCGCGAGTCACCCTGCGCGTCGGAAGTCCCGTCGCGCCAGAGAATGCCACCGCGGCAGCCCTCGAACGCATGGTCGATGCGCTGCTTCTTCCGAACTGACGAGAGCCTGTGGCGAGCCCGGTGGCCGATTGCGGAGGGGACTGCTTCATTCCGTTCGGTGCTCGCGCGCAGTCCGCGTCGTACGCCTTTCAGATCGCGTGGGACGAGTACATCCACTCGTGAAGTTGCCACCAGCGCTCCAACCTGAAACCATCGGCGCCCCCGCTTCGTGCGGGCGTACAATGAGGAGGAGGACTCGAGATATGGCAATTCGATTGGGCGATACCGCACCGGACTTCACCGCTCCCAGCACACAGGGTGAGATCAAATTCCACGACTGGCTGGGCGACAGTTGGGGCGTTTTGTTCTCGCACCCGAAGGACTTCACCCCCGTGTGCACCACGGAGCTGGGTCGCGTCGCCAAGCTCAAGCCGGAGTTCGACAAGCGCAACGTGAAGGTCATCGGCCTCAGCGTGGACCCCGTCACCGATCACAAAAAGTGGGCGGGCGACATCGAGGAGACGCAGGGAACCGCTCTCAACTTCCCGCTCCTGGGTGATCCTGATCGCAAAGTCTCCGACCTCTACGACATGATCCACCCGAAAGCGGACGACACCCTCACGGTGCGCTCCGTGTTCATCATCGGACCCGACAAGAAGGTGAAGCTCACGATCACCTACCCAGCGAGCACTGGTCGCAACTTCGACGAGATCTTGCGCGTGATCGATTCGCTGCAGCTCACGGCCAAGCATCAGGTGGCCACCCCCGTCGACTGGAAGGACGGCGAGGACGTCATCGTGGTCCCCGCGCTCAGCGACGAAGAGGCGAAAGCCAAGTTCCCCAAGGGCTTTCGCACCGTGAAGCCGTACCTGCGCATCACGCCGCAGCCGAGCAAGTGACGGGGCACTGAACGGGCTTCTTTCGAGGCTCGAAAGGTCCCGTCGGCACCGCTCACCTCGACGGAATCGAACGAGAGGGGCGGTGCCTGCGTCGAGCCAGGGGGCGATCGTCGACGGTGGCGCGATCGATCGGACCAGCGCTCACAACATACTCAACGGATCGACGTCGATGCTGATGCGCACCTGGCGGTCCGTGCCCGCGCGCGCCACCGCGAGCAGAGTGCGCCGCAGCGCGGCGCGGTCGGAAGACCGCAGCATGAACCGGTAGCGGAACCGATTTCTGAGGCGCGCCAAGGGCGCCTGCGCTGGACCCAGCACCTCGACACCCGGAGCGGCCGCCCGACGAGCCAGCACCGCGATTCGCTCGGCTTCTCGAACAACCCGCGTCTCCTCCAGCGCATCGAAACGCACCAGCGCAATGCGGGAAAAGGGTGGGTAGGCGAGCTCCTCGCGAGCACGCATCTCCTGCTCGACGAAGGCACGCACGTCGTGGGCGGCCGCGAGTCGCACGGCCGGATGCTCGGGCTGACGCGTCTGAATCAAGACACGGCCCGGCTTGCTGGCGCGCCCGGCCCGCCCCGCCACCTGCACCAGGAGATGGAACGTACGCTCGGCAGCGCGAAAATCCGGCAGCGACAGCGCCGCGTCCGCGTTGATCACTCCGACGAGGGTCACTCGAGGCAGGTCGTGCCCCTTGGTCACCATCTGCGTTCCGACGAGCACGTCCACCTCGCCCTGACGCATGCGCTCGAGAACTTTTTCGCTCTTGGCACCGGCAGCCACGTCGCGATCGAGCCGTGCGATGCGCGCGGCGGGGAATGTTTCGCTGAGCACGCTCTCGATGCGCTCGGTCCCCATCCCCTCCTCGCTCATGCGGTTTCCGCGGCAAGCCGGGCACAGCTCGGGAAGCCCCGTTTCGTAATCGCAGTAGTGGCACCTGAGCTTTGCCCCACGCGTTCGGTGGAGCGTGAGAGCCACCGAGCAGTTCGGGCACTCGACGACGGTGCCGCAGCCCTCACACTGAAGGCTCGGAGCAAAACCGCGACGATTGAGAAACAAGATCGCCTGATCACCCGCTTCGAGGGTCTCCTCGAGCGCCCGATGCAGGGGCAGGCTGAGGAACTTTTCCCCCGTGGGACCGGGACCAAACCGCTTGAGGTCCAGAATTTCCACACGCGGCATGACCGCATCGACACGGGCGCGTGCTGGAAGCACGAGACGCTCGAGTTGTCCGCGCTGCACACCCGCCTCGCTTCCCAAAGAGGGTGTGGCAGAGCCGAGCACGCACACGGCACCCGCGCGGTGAGCGCGCAGAAGGGCCATGTCCCGGGCGTTGTAGCGCACGCCCTCTTCCTGCTTGAACGAGCCGTCGTGTTCCTCGTCCACACACAGGAGCTTCAGGTTCCCCACCGGCGCGAACAGGGCCGAGCGCGCGCCGATGGCCACTTTCAAAGCGCCGCTGCGGAGCGCGCGCCACATCGAAAGCCGCGCCGCCTCGGTGAGTCCGCTGTGGAGCACCGCGATCGCGTCTCCTAGGCGCGCTCGAAAGCGCGACACGAGCTGCGGCGTGAGCGCGATTTCCGGAACCAGAATGATGGCCCCTCCGCCGGCCTCGAGACAGCGCTGGGTGACCCTGAGGTACACTTCCGTCTTTCCCGAAGCCGTCACCCCATCAAGTAAGAACGATCGCGCAGGAGAGGCATTCCCCGAAATCGCTCGGGCAATGGCTTCGACGGCCGCGTGCTGCGCGGGGTTCAACTCCGGCGGTTCGTCGCGGGCCACGGCCCCGGCGAAAAACGGATCGCTTTCCGCCGGGCGACGCTCCACACGTACGGCACCGAGCTTTTCGAGCTTCTTCACCGCGGCACGAGCGTTGCCGAAACGCTCGGTCAGCTCCGCCAGGGGCGTGTCGCCGGCCGCCATCAAGGTTTCGAGCACTCCCCGCGCCTGACCCCGCACCTCGACGTCCGGGGTGGGCTCGACGAGGCAAGCCACTTGAACCAAGCGGCCCACCGCGTCGAGCTTCTTGCCGGCAGCCGCTTCGAGACTTTCTGCAGCCGATCGCTCGAGCGCGGGCAGAGCTAGTCGCAACACTTCACCAATGGGAGCCAAATAGTAGCGGGCCAGTTCCAGTAGGAAGTCGAGCAGCTCGGGCTCCCAAACGGGCTCGTTTCCCACGACGGCAGCCAGAGGCTTGATCTTTTCGAGGGCAACACCTTCCGGTGCGCCCGCTTCGGTGTCGATGACGACGCCGAGGACCTTGCGACGCCCGAATTCGACGAGCACTCGAGCGCCACGATCTACGGTCGAATCTTCGGGCGCCCGATACGTGAAGGCTCGACCGAGCGGCACGGGCAGCGCAACGCGAACGAAACGCCCCGAGGGAGACAGCGAGTCGCCGAAGAGCTCACCCACGGCGCCCAGCTCCGGACCACGGGGAGCGCCCGAGCGCTTTTCGGCACGGCGCGTGCTCATCCGGGTCGGCATAGCGCGCCGGCCCGTTCCTGGCGACCACCGCTGGAGCATCGCTTGCGATGATCCCATCGCCCTCGGCTCAGGCCGGAAGGCTCCGCGCGACAAATGCGTCGAAGGCTCGCTTCAAACGGTCTCGCTCGCTCTGAACCAGCTCTTCGCGCTCGCTCAGCAGCCACCCGGCGACGCGCTCCGCCGTGGCGGGGACCTCCCCCGCCTGGCGCGAAAGGGCATCCCGGAGGAGGGCCGCATTGCGTGGACGGCGGCTCGGGCTGGGTTCGAGCGCGACGTCCAAGAGCGCTCGCAGGCGCGGCGTGAGCGGCGTGAGTCGCAGCCGCACGTCGTCCCGACCGAGTTCGGACACGCGCACGCCGCGCTCTCGCAAGTGCTCCCCGAGCAGCAGTTCCCCGAGCAGGAGGCCCACTTGGTAGAGATCGGAGCGCGGGTCGGGCTGCTCTCCCGACGCAGCTTCGGGCGTCAGGTACGCGGGCGTGCCCTGAGCAATCTGGTCGTCCGCCAGGCGCCCTGCCTCTCCCGGAGCATGGGCTAAGCCGAAGTCGGTGAGGCGCACCTCCCCCTCGAGGCTGACGAGCACGTTTCCTGGGGTCACGTCGCGATGTACCAACCCGAGTGGGCGACCGTCCGCATCGGTCACCCCGTGCACCACCTCGAGGCCGGAAAGCAGCGAAATCGCGACGCGAAGCGCGATGTCAGTGGGCAGAGGTCGTCCGTCCCAGAGCTCGGCGACGGTGAGGCCATACACGTAGGGGCGTGCGATGTACGAGGCGCCCTCCTGGACTGCATGGTCGAGCACCGGGACGATCAGGGAAGAAACGCAACGAGCCTGAAGGACCGCCTCGCGCCCGAGCGCTTCCCGCTGCTCTCCCACGTCCGCGAAGGTCGGGAGAACCTTCACCGAAAGCGCGTCAGTCGGTGACGTCGCGCTCTCGCGAAAAGCCAAGTAGGTGTCCGTTGCGGATCCGGCCGCCAGGCGTTCGCAAAGCCAATAGGAACCCAAGCGGCGAGCGGATGCGTCCCCCACTTTATCCCTCTTGGTCGAGATCCGACCGATTGGCAAGCGCTCGGGGTGAGAAGCGATGGGCAGGGCGGAATGACGGCTTGACCGCAACCGCATGGCTTGACCGCAACCGCACCGGCTGGCACGGCAGCAGTGTGTTCCGCAACGTGATCATCCTCGCCTGCGTACTTTTGGCCCTCCTCTGGTTTTGGGCGCTGAAGCGCTCGGCGACCCTCTTCGTTCTGAAGGTGCGCCACGGACGAGTTTCATTTTCGCGAGGACGGATCCCACCGAGGCTGCTCTCCGATATCGCCGAAATCGTGGAGCGGGCCGGGGTGGAGTGGGCGAACATCGAAGGGGTCGCCCGAGACGGCGGACCCAAGCTCATTTTCAAGGGCGAAATGTCCCCCGGAACGCAGCAACAGCTGCGCAACGTGGTGGGACCGTTCAGCGTGGCGGAAATCCGAAACGGGAAGCCTCGCTGACCGGTGCACTAGGCCCCGCGCGCCATGCCCCGCGCGCCATGCCCCGCGCGCTAATCCCCGCGCGCCATGCCCCACGCGGCGCCGTTTGGCCCCGGGAGGGTGAGGGCTCGATCATCGCGAGCGATGCTCGCTATAAGGGCTCTCGGGAGGTAGCTCGCGTGACATCGCTCGTGGAGTATGTCGTCCGTACGACGCTGGTCCTGCTGATCGTCGGCGGGCTCGGCGCCGGACTGATCTGGATCGCGCGGCGCGGCAATCGCGGTCGTCCGAGCTCCCTCGACCTGATCGCACGGCTCCCCCTCGAAGGACGTCGGGCCGTCTACTTGGTTCGCATCGGCTCGAAGGTGCTCGTCCTGGGCGGTAGCGAAGCGGGTCTCACCCGTCTGGGGACGGTCGACCCGGACAGCATCGCAGAGCTCGTCGAGCCCGCCGCGCGGCCCGAAGGAAGCTCGCTGGAGAACCCTGTGAACGAAGCGTCGCCTTCCAGCGCCACCCGCGCCGGCAAAGCCGCGAGCCTTCTCGTCCGTGCGCTCCGCTCCCCTCGGCCTTCCCGACCGTCCACCGAATCGCGTTGAGCCATGGATTCCTCCCAGCTCTTCCTCACGCTCGCGCTCCTGGGCCTCGCACCGCTCCTGTTCATGGCGCTTACGGCGTTCGTGAAGATTTCGACGGTGCTCCTGATCACGCGCGGAGCGATAGGCGCTCCAGCGATCCCCTCGAACACCATCGTGCTCGCCCTCGCCGCAGCCCTCACCGTGCTCGCCATGGCACCCGTCGGACGGAGCATCGCCACCCGCGCCCAACCCGCGCTCGATCGCGCCGAGGAAGTGGGCCTCACGGAGACCGCCCGCGCTCTGCTCGATGCCGCAGGTGAACCTTTGCGCAAGTTCTACGTCGACAACTCCTCCGAGCGACAGCGGAATCGCTTTTTGGAGCTGGCCCGCAAGCAGCGCGGCAACGACGTCGCTCCGAACGATCTCACCGTGGTCGTACCGGCCTTTTTGGTCACGGAACTGCTCGAAGCCTTTGCCCTCGGTTTCGCAATCTTTCTCCCTTTTCTGATCGTCGACCTGATCGTCGCCAACGTGCTCGTGGCCTTGGGCGTCCAGTCGATGAACCCGCAGGGCCTCGCCCTGCCCCTGAAGCTCCTCTTGTTCGTCGCGGTCGACGGTTGGGGGCTCTTGTCCGAAGCTCTCGTCAGCGGGTACGCGCCGGTGTAGCGGCGTGGTGGCGTCATCCTCGAGGGTGATCACCACACGTCACTCGAGGGGTGCACCCACGCCTACCTGAAGGTGGCTCTCGCCTCGCTGCGATGATTGCGGCGAACGAGATGATTGCGGCGAACGAACCCTACTTGGCCGCTGCGACCGCAGCCGGGTCGCGCCGCACCGAAAGCACAATCATGGGCTTTCCCGCCAGACGTCCCATGGCGAGCTCCGCCTTGTTGTCGGGCCACGACCATTTGTGACGAACGAAGGCTTGCCCCTTCTGCAAGCACGGCAAGATGGCTCTCACGCAGTGTGCGGGGATGCGGCGTTTGTTCTCTGGAGCATCTCCCCAGCGCCCCGTGAGGTTCCGATAGAGCTTCTTGTAGCGAGACATCCACGGCGCACTGAGGCTTTTCGACGGCTCCATCAGGACGTCGATTCTGCACAGACGCTCCTCGCAAAACACCAGGTTCACTTCAGCCTCGAAGGGGACGTCGTCCACCGCCCCGCTGCACCGATAGCCTCCAGGAATTTTCGTGAAGCGATGTCCTTCTTTTTCGCAGGCACGCTGCGCATCGGCTCGCCCGACTCCAAACTTCAACCCCGCCAGACCCACTGGACCCCGAGCGCGGCGGTGCTTTGCTCGCGCCTTGCGCGCGCGTTCGCCCTCCATCTTTCCGACCGCGGTCCAGACGAACGGAGATCGGTCGGGAATCGCTGGATCGAGCTTCAAGGCCTGCCTCGCGAGCTCGGTCGCTCGCGCCCGACCATCGGCCGAATCGAGCTCACCCAGGGCGAAGCGCACCACACCACTGTTCCAGTGAAACCCTGCGAGCAGCATGAGCAAGTCGGGCGATGCTAGGGTCGCACGCTGAGACACGAGCTCCCGTTTTCGAAAGGCCCCCGCGTCGAAACCCTCGATGTCACCGATCACGTTGTCGACGACGCCCCGTTGCTCGATCATCGAGGCCACCAGCTCGGCGGCGGCGTAGTCACCCGCATTGACCGCGCTGAGCGCCGTCTGGGCTTCGGAAAGACGTTTCGAGCCGATGACGTGCTGAGCGAAAAGCTGCGCAATGCGGTCGGCAGCGATGGCGACGGCAAGCCCCTGAGCGCCCTTCCTCGTATCGGCCCCCAAAGATACGATCCCCAGGAGCTCGTCCTGATCGCTGATGACTGGACCGCCGGAGTTGCCCGGGTTCACGGAAATTCCCAGCTGAAGCCGTCCATCCTCGAGCACCCCCGCGATCACACCGCGCGTCGACTGAGGACGTCGGTGCGCCGCATCGAGAGGGTATCCCACCGCATAAACCGTCTGGCGAACGCGGAGAGGCGGGGCATGGGGTGTGAGGGGGACGAAGGCCCCGGACTTGCCCGGTACGAGCAGAAAGGCCACATCGTGCGCGTCACTCTTGAAAATCACCTGAGCGGGGTGCGCCATGCCCGTCGCGGGATCTTTGACGGCCACCAGGCGGGCCTCGTCGACGACGTGAGCCGCCGTCAGAATGATGCCTCCAGGAGTTACCCGGAGCCCGCTCCCGTGTCCTCCACTCGGGACCGCAAGCTTGTAGACGGTGTCCTTCCGCGAACGGGGGTGCTTGCCCTCAATCTCCACCAAATCCATCCCATCGATCGCGAACACCCTCACCGTGGCTTTGTCGATCGTGGAGT
The DNA here is from genome assembly GCA_050289625.1 of Polyangiaceae bacterium. Taxonomy (GTDB): domain Bacteria; phylum Myxococcota_A; class Polyangia; order Polyangiales; family Polyangiaceae; genus NIC37A-2. Next base: position 14,841 of record JBNKGC010000100.1, read on the forward strand.
ACTCCACCTCCGCCGCTCCCGCGGTCACCGCACAGAGCAGGATGAGCAGCAAAAGACTCCCCAGGAGGGTGAGACGAAGAAACACTCGGCACATGGGGCGCATCGTCGCCCTGAAAACGTCTTCGGACAAGACCCGCAGGCCGTCGCAACTTTCTCGAAACGGGACCGCGCTCGGTGTGACTCCTTCCGAGAGGGCGGGTCATCGACGACTTCTCGGTCCTCCGCGGAGTCGAACGCACTCCCGCACCGGAAAGTGAATCAGCGCTCTCGGCTCGCCTCGTCAGCGAAGCCGTTCGAGCGCTTCCGGGTGCGCTGGGTCGAGCTCCAAGGCCCTTTTCCACGCAGCGTGGGCTTCGTTCGGCTTGTTCTGTTTGGCGAGTACGTCGCCACGCATGACCCAACTGCTCGCGTTTCCGCCCTCGACGGCGACAGCGTAGTCGGCCCAGCGCTCCGCCGCCTCCACCTCGCGAAGCGCTAGCAGGGTGCGACCTAGTCCGACGGCACCTCGCGCCCGCTCGGGCTGCATCAAAGCTACCCGCCGATACATGCGCTCGGCGTACACCCAGTCCTTGCGGCGCTCGGCGCGCTCGCCTTCGCGAGCATCGCGATCGGCCATCTTGTCCAGGATGCGAGGATCCCCAGGCGAGCTCGACGACTTCTCCCAAAACTCCCGCGCCCGCTCGGCGTTTCCCACTCGAGCCAACGCGTCCGCCAACACCTGCATGGTCGGCGCATCGTCAGGATTCAGCGAAAACGCCTTCTCCACCGCCGGAAGCGCCCGATCGCCATCCCGCTTCAACATGTACACCTGGGCGAGCAACAGCCAGTGCGAGGGGTTCTCCCGATCCCAAGCAGTCGCCTTGCAGTACCGATCCAAAGCGACTTCGACCTGACCGACGCGCAGGGCCCGAATCCCCTGTCCTGCAAACTCGTGCGCCGCTCCCGGATAGCTCCCGCGCTCGGGACTCGCATCACCGATCACCTCCTCGCAGGAGGGCGCTTTGGTACCCGAGCCATCCGGCAGGGGCGGCTGCGGTTCGGCCGAGGCCGACACCTCCGCTTCCACCTCCTCGGACCCTTTTCGACTTCCCGCATGAACCCCGGGCTGGCTCGACCCTTGCGCGAGTGGGGCCGACACGGTGGGCGCTGGCTTGATCTCGGCCGAGTCACGAGGCGACGCGGACATGATGAGCACGACGACCCACAAGAGTTGCACCAGTGAGAGAGCCGCAAGGACGGCGATCATGCTGGGACTCAGGCCCCGCTCGTCAACTTGAAGCAACCTTCTGAGGCGCTGATCGACGGGCGAATCGTGGGGTACCGAACGTGCCACGGCAGGCGCCGAGGTCGCGGTCGTTTCCGCTCGCTCGCTCGTTTCCCTCGTCACCACTCGCGCGGAAAGGTCCGCCACGCCTGGTGAGACGGGGGTCGCCACCGGTGCGCTGGGAACCGAAACCTTCCGGCGCGGCTCGGCGGAAGGAACCGAAACCGAAGACCTCCGCCGGTCGAGCTTGGGGGGTGAACTCGGAGGTCCACCCAACATCGTCTGAGCGAACCCCAGCTCCTCCGCGCGCGGCGCCGCGGGTGGCCGAGGGACCCGAGGGACCCGAGGAGCCTCTGCAGCGCTCGGGTGGCTCGAGGGGGGCCCCGCGGGCAGCGACGGCTCGATCGGCGGCTTTTCCCCGGCCGCAATGTCGAGGGCCATGTCGATGGTGGCCATCAGATTGGCGCGCGCGGGGTGATCGACCGGATCCACCTGGATACGACCGGAGCTCAGCTGGAGCAAGGCTGCCAGAGCCTCCGCACCCTCGAGCTCTCGTTCGTCGTCGCGAAGCGTCTTCGCCAGTGCTCCGACGAGCAGACCATTGGCCAGATCGAGCTCTGCCCAGAGGCGCGGGTTCGACACCGTCACGCGAAGACCACGCGGGCTCGTCGAGAGTGCGCGCAGGGTCCTCGCGGGTCCCACCACCTCGAGGCGCGCGTCGAACGCTTCGCCACTGGCGGCTTGGGTTGCGAGATTCCTTTCTGGCTCGGTGAGACCCCTCAGGGTCGCTGCAAGCTTCTCGAGCGACGACTCGGAGTCGTCGCCCCAGATTTCGTCCCAGCGGACGACGGCCAAGAAGGCCCAGCGCAGACGCATGTCCCCTTGCATGCGGCGCACCAAGCCGTATCCGGGACCCTCGATGTGCTCTTCGCCCACGACCAAGACGGCTGGATCGGCTTGGCGCATCCGCTGGAACCGCAGGTCGACCGGATCGAGAGCGCTGACGACGACGTCGGCACCGTGCCGGCGCAGATCGCTCGCCACGGAATCCGCGCGACTGCTGTCGTCGTCCGCGAGCACGACGCGCAATCCCTGAAGTTCGTGCTCCGTCGGGACGTCGTGATGAGCGCTCGATGGATCGAAGAGCTGAACTGTGCCGCTGGCGCGCGACTCGAACTCGTAGCGCAGAGGTTCTGCGCTGACGACGTGCTTGCGCGTCTTGTCGACGAAGTCCTCGATCAACTCCGCCAGAGGACGCCCTTCGCCGAGCACCAGCCGAATCGCTTGATCTCCGGGACCGCCGAGGACCGAAAGGATTCCGCTGCGCACCTGATCCCCGAGCGTTTGCACCAGCTCTTCGAGCGTCGCCTCACCGACTTCACCGAGGCTCTCGTTGCTTCGCGCGGGGATCTCGCGCGCGAGCTGCGCGATCTTGCGAGCCAGCTCGTCGACACTCGCCTTCTGCGGCAGGATCGCGGCCGCACCGTGGCGAAACGCCCTAAGCCGTGCGTCGAGCGCCGTGTCTTCCTGGATGATCGCGACCGGCACGACCGAGCTCTCGGGGCGGGCCGCCATTTGACGAAGCAGTGCCCGTCCTCCGTCCAGAGCCGCCGCGCCGGTGAGTACCACCAAGTCCGGGGCCGCCACGATGGCCATTTCGACCGCTTCCTCGATGGTCGCTCTTTCGAGAAAAACTTTGTGCCGCTCGAGCGCCTTCGCCACTGCTTCGCTGAAAGCCTGCTCGGCACCCACGAAGAGCACCGCAGGCTCGACATCGTTGGGTGGTAGATTCGGCTGAGCGCTTCGCCGCGGGAATACAGTCTTTGGCCGCGGCGGGCGACTCGGGGGCAGCGCCATGATTGGCATCATCCCTCGGGGGCTCCGTCGATCCAAGCGGACGGCGGGGATGAATTCAGCCAGCCCATCGAACGCCCACGACAAATGGTGACCGCTGTCGGTCAGCCAAGTCGAGAACGTGGGTGAATTGAGAGAGCGAGCCTGTGGGGAAGGTGACTACACTCAGGCGGCCTTGCCGCAGCACTTCTTGTACTTCTTCCCGCTTCCGCAGGGGCAGGGGTCGTTTCGACCGACCTTCGGTCCCTCACGCCGCACGGGCGGACCGGCGATCTGCTCACCATCCACGAAGTACCAGGTCCCTTCCTCTTTGCGGAAGGTCGCCTTCTCCCGGTGATCGATGGTGGTCCCTTTGATGCGGTACTTGGCCGAAAACTCGATCGAGCCGAAGTTGTCGTCCGCGCCACCCTTTTCGCTCGAGAGCAGCTCGAACCCGAGCCACTCCGACTGCTTCGACCAAGCCTCGGTGCTGTCGCGATCGACCTGATTCGCAGTGTCCGGGTCGTGAGACTTCAGGATGAAGTCGACGTCCCCGTTCACGAACGCCGTGTAACGGGCCCGCATCAGCTCTTCGGCCGTCGCGGCTTTCTTCTTGCCCTTCAGGATGGGGCCGCAGCAGGTGTCGAGGGATTCGCCTTTTCCGCAAGGACAGGTCACGTCACGTTTCTCCAAAATCAGCTCGTCTCCGGGGTAGGTCGGAACTCAGGGTTGCGAGCCGCGCCGCTCGAGCGCGTCGACGAGCCTCGCGTGAATGCCACCGAACGCGCCGTTCGACAAGATCGCCACGCAATCGCCTGGCTTGGCAGCCGCACAAACCGCGTCGATGATGGCGTCGACGCCAGAAAATGCCCGCGCTTCCTTGCCTTGCGCGGCGAGGCTCTGCGCCAGGCGCGCGGTATCAAGCTTCTCGTCGTCGGCAAGCTCGGGGCGTCCGACGGGAGCCAAGAGCACGTGAGTGGCGGAATCGAAGGCTTCCTCGTAGGCGGCTTGATGGAGGCGACGGCACGCCGTCGCGCTCCGAGGCTCGAATACGGCAAACAGTCGCCCCGTCGGGTGTCGCGACCGAAGTGCCGCGAGCGTTTCCGAAACGGCGGTCGGGTGGTGAGCGAAGTCGTCGTAGACCGTGACGCCGGACGGTGAGCCCAAGAGCTCCTGGCGTCGCTTGACGCCTCGAAAGCTCGCAAGCGGCTCGACGAGGCTCCGCACGGAGACTCCGTAGCCCTGTACGGCTGCAGCCAATGCTGCCACGGTGTTCCGCAGATTGTGTCGACCGGAAAGCGGCGAGGAGAAACGCCCGGCCGCCACTCCACCGACGAAAAGGTCGAACGCGGTCCCGCTCTCGTGGGTGCCGGCGGAAGCGGCGAGCCAGTGCGGAGGCATGCCGTGCGTGTCGTCCCCCTCGAGCGCGTACCAAGCCACGGGAGCTCGCGACTCTTGGGCCACCTCGACGACACGCCCATCGCCGGCGTGGGCGATCAGGAGTCCGTCCTCCGGAAGCGCGCGCACGAACTGGACGAAAGCGTCGCGATAACTCTCGAAGGTCGGATAGATGTCGATGTGGTCATGCTCGAGCGAGGTCAGAATCGCGACCTCCGCGTCGTAGTGGAGAAACTTGGCAGTCTTCTCCCAGAAGGCGGTGTCGTACTCGTCACCTTCCAACACGAAGGGAGTGCGCCGAAGCCGCTCCGGCCCGCCATCGAGAGCGAGCTTGCGTGGTCCGGCTCTCCGAAATCCGCGGCCGAAGCCTTCGACGACTCCACCGATGAGAAAGCCCGGGTCGAGTCCAGCGCGGTCGAGCAAGTGGGCACAGAGCGAGCTCGTGGTTGTCTTGCCATGAGTTCCCCCGACCACCAGGGGCGCCGTGTGGGGCAGCGCGAAACGCCGCAAGGCATCAGCGATGTGATGGAGCGGGAAGCCCCGCTGCTGTGCGCCAACGACCTCCGGGTTGTTCCGGCGACATACGTTTCCCACGACCACGAGGTCGGGAGCCGCTTCGTCGATGTGCTCGGGGGCAAAGCCCTCGAAGCAAGTCACTCCCCAGGTCTGAAGCGCCGGCCCCATCGGAGGATAGAACGCGACATCACTTCCGCTGACCTCATGGCCGAGCTCCGTCAAGAGTCCCGCCAGAGAACCCATGCCGGTCCCCGACACGCCGATCACATGGACGCGCATTGGGGCGTACTATAGCTGGAAGGGGGGCGGACCCGCCCCCCTCGTCGTCGCGGCAAAGCCGCGACTCCTCACCCCACGGTCCCGCTGCGCTCCGGCG